>JACRBA010000135.1 GCA_016213265.1 Burkholderiales bacterium
CCTTGTAGCAGAGGCAGCGCGCGGCCTCGATCTCGATCAGCGCATCGGCCATCATCCAGCGCAGGCCCTGCATCTCGGCCAGCTTCTGGCCGAATTGCTCGCGCACGGTCATGTACTCGCGCGCCAGGTCGAACGCGCCTTCGGCGACGCCCAGCGCCATCACGCCCATGCCGACGCGGGTGCCGTTGTAGAGGGTGAGCGGCCTGACGAAGCCGGCCGAATTGGCGGGGTCGCCCTCGGTGACGATGTTGGCAGCCGGCACGCGCACGTTGTCGAAGAACAGCTCGTTCTCGGCCGCGCCGCGCACGCCCATCTTGCCTTCGAGCTTCTTCACCGTGAAGCCGGGGCGGTCGCACTCGACGATCACCGTGCCGATGCCGCGCGCGCCGCTGCTCTTGCCGAAGCGCGCGTAGACCAGGTGCATGTCGGCGCGATCGCCAAAGGTGGTGAAGATCTTGCTGCCGTTGATGACCACCTCGTCGCCGTCGCGGACGGCCGAGGTGCGGATCGCGGTGCCGTCGGAGCCGGCCTGCGGCTCGGTCCAGGCGATGCTGCACTCGAGCTCGCCGCTGACGAAGCGCGGCAGCAGCCGCCGCTTCATCTCGATGGAGCCATGGTTGGCAATGATGCGCGGCGAGACGTTCTGGTCGTGCACGATCATCGCCGTCAGCAGGTCGACCTTGGCCAGCTCCTCGATCACGAGGTAGGTGTCCACCAGGCCGGCGCCGCTACCGCCGTACTCGCGGTCCATGCTCAGGCCGAGGTAGCCGAGCTCGGCGAGGCGGTGCTTGTTCTCCTCGGGGAACAGTTCCTCGCGGTCCCAGCGCGCCGCACGCGCGCGGAACTCGCCCTGCGCCAGCTTGCGAGCCGCGTCGCGCAGCTGACGCTGCTCGTCGTTCAGTTCGAAATCCAAGGCGTGTCCTTCACTTGGTCTTCAGGCCCATCAGGCCCGCGATCAGGTTGCGCTGCATCTGCGACGTGCCGGCGGTGATGGTGGTGGCGCGCGCGTCGCGGTAGTGGCGCTGCATGTCGAACTCCATCATGTAGCCGTAGCCGCCCATGATCTGCATGCCCTGGTTAGCGATGTTCGCGTAGGCCTCCGAGCCGAACAGCTTGGCCTGCGAGATGGCCATCAGCGCGTCCTCGCCGCGCTCGAGCTGGAACGCAGCGCGCCACATCAGCATGCGGCTCGCCTCCACCGCGGTCTGCATGTCGGCCAGCAGGTGCGCGATCGACTGGAAGCTGCCGATCGGCCTGCCGAACTGCCTGCGCTCCTTGGCGTAGGCGAGCGCCAGATCCACCGCTGCCTGCGCGCAGCCTGAATAACCAGCGGCCGTCATCAGCCGCTCGAGCTGCAGGCCAGACAGCATGTAGGCCCAACCCTTGTGCGGCTCGCCGACCAGCCGGTCGGCCGGCACGCGCACGTCGTCGAAAAACACTTCGTAGGTGCCGAGCGCGCGGCGGCCGAGCGTGTCGAGCTTGCGCAGCGTGATGCCCGGGGTGTCCTTGTCGACGAGGAACAGCGACAGCGACTCCTGGTGCGGCCCTTCGGGCTTGCTGCGCGCGTACAGGTTGATGACGTTGCGCTCGGCGCCGGCGCCGGTGGAGAACACCTTCTGCCCGTTGATCACCCAGTGCTCGCCGTCACGGCGCGCACTGGTGCGCATCGCCCCGGCGTCGGACCCAGCGCCTGGCTCGGTCATCGAGATCGACATCTTGATGCGGCCGTCCATCAGCTGCGGCAGCCAGTACTGGCGCTGCGCCTCGGTGCCGTTGTGCAGGATGTTCAGGCCGTTGAAGACGCAGGTGCCGTAGGCGCCGAGGAAGTCGTAGCTCTTGCGGCCCAGCTCCTCGGCGATGATGGCGAAGTCAATCACGCTGCCGCCCAGGCCGCCCACCGGCTCCGGGAACGGCATGCGCAGCAGGCCCAGCTCGACGAAGGCGTCATACAACTCACTCGGGTAGCGGGGCTCCTGGTCGCAGCGGCGGATGTACTCGGGTGTGGCGATGCGGTCGAGCATGGCGCGCACGCTGTCGCGCAGCAGGTTCTGCTCTTCGGTGAACGAGAAGTCGATCGGCATGGCGTGCTCCTCAGCGCGCGACATAGGGCGGCAGCCCGGTCGCGGCGGTGAGCCCGCCGTCGGCCACCAGCGCCGCACCGGTGATGAACGAAGCCTCGTCAGAGGCAAGGAAGGCGATCGCCGCGGCAATCTCCTGGGCGCTGCCCATGCGCTGCAGCGGGTGCGCCGCCGCCATCATGGTGCGCAACTCGTCAGCGCGGTCGCCGGCTAGGATCTGCGTGACGCGCGTGTCGATGCCGCCCGGGCAGACACAGTTGACGCGGATGCCCTGCCCTGCGCATTCCAGCGCCGCGGCCCGGGTGAGGTTCACGACGCCGGCCTTGGCCGCGTTGTACGCCGGCATGCCGACGTCGCCGGCAATGCCCGACACCGAGGCCGTGTTGACGACGGCGCCCTTGCCCTGCCGGCGCATCACCGGCAGCGCGTACTTCAGGCCGAGGAACACGCTGGTCAGCGTGACCGCGAGCGTGCGGTTCCATGACTCGACGGTGGTCTCGCAGAGCAACGCCGGCTCGCCGTAGCCGGCGTTGTTGACGAGCACGTCGAGTCGACCCCAGCGCTGCAGCGCCAGCGCCACGGTGTCCTCGATGGCAGGCGGTTCTGCCGCGTCCATCTTGATCCACGCGGCCTCGCCACCGGCCTCGGCAATGGCCTGAGCGGTCGCCCGCGCACGCGTGCCGCTGAGGTCGGCCACCAGTACGCAAGCGCCCTCGGCCGCGAAGCGGAGCGCACTCGCCTGGCCGATGCCCGAACCGGCTGCGGTGACGACGGCGACCTGGCCCTCGAACCGCCGGCTCATCGCGGCCTCACTCCGCCTCGACCGTGCCCCGGGGCAGGAAGGTGATCGTCTCGGTGAAGTCGACCAGCACCTCGCCGTGCTGATTGATCACGCGGTGACGCAGGTCCATCAGCGTGTAGCCGCGCGAGGTGGGCGGCCGCAGCCAGGCCTCGCCCTCGACGTGCACGGTGTCGCCCGGAAACAGCGCACCCTTGACGCGCGCCTGTACGCCCGTCATGCCGCCGAAAGGGCCGTGCTCGCGGCCTTCGAGCACCTGATCGATGACGCCAGCCACCGTCGGCGCGAGCAGCCCCATGCCCAGCGAGATGATCATCGGCCCCGGCGCGAAGCGGTTGCGGTGCCGACCCGACATATGGGCCTTGATGTACTCCATGTCGATGAAGAAGGGCTCGTGCAGCCCGACCACATTGACGAAGGTGACGATGTCGGTTTCGGTGATGGTGCGGTTGTGCGTGCGGAAGGGCACGACGCGTGCGTCGGCCAGCGGCTCGGTGGACATGATGGGCTCCTCGTGCTTGCCTGTGGGTTGTGCGCTGCCGTGCCGATCAATCGGCACCCGGCTTCAGACACTCGGGCATCTTCGCCAGCGGAAAGCCCTCGTAGGGCCGGTTGCGGCTGTGCTCCTCGAGCTTCCAGGTCTGGCGTGCGTTGGGCACGCCGCCGTCGACGCGGATGAACGAGCCGGTGATATAGGCCGCTCCCTCGGACAGCAGATACACCACCGCCGAGGAGATTTCGGCTTCGGTGCCATAGCGTTGCAGCGGTGCAGTCTTCATCAGGCTGCGGAACTTGGCCTGCATCTCCGGGCCGTAGGTGTCGAAGCCGCTGCTGGCGATGAAGCCCGGCGCCACGGCGTTGACGCGCACGCCGGCATGACCCCATTCGCAGGCCGCCGTCTCGGTGAAGGACAGCATGCCCGCCCGCGCGGCGCCGCTGTGCGCCATGCCGGGCATGCCCATCCACATGTCGGCGATGATGTTCACGATGGCGCCGCCGTGGCCCTCCATCCACTGGGTGTAGGCCTCGCGCGAGACGAGGAAGCCGCCGTGCAGGTTGTTGCGCACCACCGCGTCCCAGCCCTTGAGCGTGATGTCGCGTACCGGCTGCGGGTACTGACCGCCGGCATTGTTGACCAAGCCATCGATGCGTCCGTGGGAGGCCAGCACGTCGGCGATCATCTGCTTCACGCCCGATTCGTCGCGGATGTCGCAGGAGTGGATCGTCACCGTCACCTGCGGGGCAGCCGCGGCGATCTCGGCCTGCACCGCCTGCAGCTTCTCAACCTTGCGGCCCACCAGCGCAAGTGCGGCGCCCAGGCTGGCCAGTTCGTGCGCGATGCAGCGGCCAATGCCGCTCCCGCCACCCGTGACGATGATGGTCTGCCCAGCGAACAGGCCGGGGCGGAAGACGGAACGGTAGGATGCTGTGGTCATGGTTTGCTTCGTTGGGGTTCGTCGACGGGCTTGAGCATGAAGTTGCCGTGGCCGATGGCAATGGGCTTGTCGGGGCTGGATTGCCAGGCTTCGACACGCAGGTGAGCCACCCTCTTGCCTTGCTTGACCATGAACACCTGGGCATAGGTGTCAACCGGCCGGCCGGAGCGCAGGTACTCGAAGGTGAAGTTGATGGTCTTGGGCAGATCCGCGCTGTCCATGTCCCACAACAGGTAGAACAGGCCCGCACATTCCAGGAAGCCGCCGATCGCGCCGCCGTGCAAGGCCGGCAACGCCGGGTTGCCGATGAGCTTCTTGTCGAAGGGCATGCAGGCACCGAACTGATCGCCACGGATGTCCAGGCGGACGCCCAGGAAGCGCGCGTACGGCACCAAAGCCACCAACGGCTCCCAGTCACGGCTGTCGCGCGCCGCGGCGACGATGCTCTCGATCGTCATGGCTTGGCCCCTTCCAACATCGTGAGCGCCGCTTCCAGCGGGATGACCGGCCCGTCTGTGAACATGAAGATTCCAGACGAGGTGGCGATCGGGTCGTCAGGGCTGTCGTGATAAGCCGCGCCGCGGACGAAGGCCAGTTCGTGCCCGAGCTTGTAGCAAACGGCGCCGCCAAGAATCTCGCGCCCTGGAGTGGCCGGCTTCAGGTAGTCGATGCGCAGATCGAGCGTGGCCATCGGGCGCAGCTTGTCCAGCTTTACGAAGATGGCCAGACCGTAACAGCTGTCCAGCAGCGCCGTGATCACGCCACCGTGCACCACACCGCTCGCCGGATTGCCAACCAGGCGTTCGTCCGGCAGCACCTTGATGACGCACCAGTCGGGTTCGACCTCGTGCAGCCTCAGCCCCAGTTCGCGGCTGTAGGGCGAGATCACGGTGATCTGCTGCCACTTGCGGACCTTGTCCGCTTGATTGTTTTCGACGTCAGGCATTCGATTCCTCTCCTACATCAGGTGCACGAGTGCGCCCTTCACATGCGCTTGGCCACTTCTTCGAGCATGACCTCGGTGGCGCCGCCGCCGATGGCCTCCACGCGAGCATCGCGCACCATCCGCTCGATGGCGGCCTCGCGCATGTAGCCGAAGCCGCCATGGAACTGCTGGCAGTCATAGAGCACCTCGTTGACCAGCTCGCCGCACAGCGCCTTGACCATCGACACCTCCTTGACGCATTCGCGGCCCTGGGCGTCGAGCCAAGCGGCGTGGTAGACGAGCGCGCGCGCCGCCTCGACCTGCGCGGCACGCGCGGCCAGGCGCTGGCGGATCGCCTGCTTGTCCCACAGCGTGGCGCCGAAGGCCTTGCGCTCGCGCACATAGGCCACCGTCATCTCGATCGCGCGCGCCGCCTCGGCGACACAGGCGGCGCCCAGCACCCTGCGCTCGTTCTGGAAGTTGCGCATGATCTGGTAGAAGCCCTTGTTCTCCTGCCCGAGCAGGTTCTCGGCGGGGACGCGGCAGTTCTCGAACACCAGCTCCGCGGTGTCGCTGGACAGCCAGCCGCTCTTCTTCAACGCCCGGCCGACCCGGAAGCCCGGTGTGCCCTTCTCGACAGCGAAGATCGAGATGCCGCGCGATCCCTTGGCCGCTGCGTCGGTCTTGGCCCCCACGAAGTACAGGTCGGCATGCACACCGTTGGTGATGAACATCTTGCTGCCGTCGATCACCCAGTGATCACCATCGCGCACGGCGCGGGTGCGGATGCCGGCCACGTCGGAGCCTGCGTCGGGCTCCGTCACCGCCACCGCGCAGACCTTGTCGCCCCGTATCACCGCCGGCAGCCACCGCTGCAGTTGCTCGGGCGTGCCGAAGTTGGCCAGGTGCGGCGAGGCCATGTCGGTGTGCACCGTGACCGTGACCGCGAAACCGCCGAAGGTCGAGCGGCCGAGCTCTTCTGCCAGGATGGCGGAGTACAGGGTATCGAGCGCCGAGCCGCCATACTGCTCGGGATAGCGTATGCCCAGGTAACCCAGGCTGCCCATCTGCCGCAACACCTCGCGCGGCACCATGCCCGCTTCTTCCCAGGCGCCGGCCTTGGGCACGATCTCCTGCTCGATGAAGCGGCGCAGGTTGTCGCGGAACTGTCGATGTTCGTCGGTGAAGTAGATCGGCTCGTTCATGTCGTCGTCTCAGTTTCGATGGTCACCAGGAGATCTCCGCCCCGCACCGAATCGCCGACGCGGCAGCGCAGCTCGGCCACCGTGCCATCGGCCGGAGCGGCCAGGGTGTGCATCATCTTCATCGCCTCGACGATGAGCAGCGGCTCGCCGGCCCGTACGCGGGCGCCTGTCGCCGTCGAGACAGCGGCCACCAGACCCGGCATCGGTGCACGCAGCACGTTGCCTTCCCCCGCCTTGCCGGCTGCCGCAGCTGCCAATGCATGGGCCGTGCGGTCGATGCGCGTGAAGGCGTGGATGCCCTGCTCGCTGTGCAGCCACACCCGTTCGGTACCCGCCTCGCGGGCCGTCAGGAACGTGAACGCCTCGCGCACGCCTTCCCGCTCGATCTGGAGCCGTTGGCCGTCGAGCTGTGCGGCGACGTGCATGCGGCAGTCGCCTGCTTCAACCCACCAGCCCACGCCCTGGCGCCGCACCAGCGCACGGTGCAGGTTTCGGGCGGCGTCTTCAAGCAGCACCAGAACGCCGGCCGGCACCACGTCGCCCAGCAGCCGCCAGGCGCCCAAGGCGTGCCAAGGTGAGGCCTGTGCGCTGGACTGCGCCGCCAGCACGCAACCCAGCGCAGCCTGCGCAATCGCCGGTGCCGCGTCGCCTCGCGGCACCCAGCCGCCGGGAAAGCCGCGTTCGATGTAGTGCGTGCTGAGCGGGCCCCCGAATGCAGGCGCGCGCACCAGATCGGCCACGAAGCCCAGGTTGCTGCGCACGCCCAGCAGCCGGTACGCGCCCAGAGCGCTGCTCAAGCGCCGCGCAGCCTGGTCGCGCGTGTCCCCGAAGGCGATCACCTTGGCCAGCATCGAGTCGTAGTGCGGCGTGACCGCGCTGCCAGCCCGCACCCCACTGTCGACGCGGACGCCTTCGCCCGCCGGTTCGTCGCAGACGACCACGGTGCCGACCTCGGGCGTGAAGCCGGCCGCCGGATCCTCGGCACACACGCGCGCCTCGATGGCCCAGCCGCGGCGCGCGATCTGCGCCTGCGTGAACGCGAGCGGCTCGCCGGTGGCCACGCGCAGCTGCCACTCGACGAGGTCCAGTCCCACCGTGGCTTCGGTGACCGGGTGCTCGACCTGCAGCCGCGTGTTCATCTCGAGGAAGAAGGTGTCGCCACTGGCCGCATCGTGGATGAACTCCACGGTGCCGGCCGAGTGGTAGCCGATTGCTTGGCCGATCGCCAGCGCATGGCGGTACAGCGCTTCGCGCTGCACCTCGCTCAGGTGGGCGGCCGGCGCCTCTTCGATGACCTTCTGGTGGTTGCGCTGGATCGAGCACTCGCGCTCGAACAAGTGCACCAGATGACCGTGCTGGTCACCGAGCAGTTGCACCTCGAGGTGGCGCGGCTCGGCAAGGTAGCGCTCGAGCAGCACGCGGTCGTCGCCGAAAGATGCCTTCGCCTCGCGGCGCACGGTGGCCAGGGCAGGCGCGAAATCCGCCGGCTGCCGTACCACCCGCATTCCCTTGCCGCCGCCGCCCGCCGAGGCCTTGATGAGCACCGGCCAGCCGATGCGCGCGGCAGCCTGCGCCAGCACGGCGTCGGCCTGATCGTCTTCGTGGTAGCCCGGCACCACCGGCACGCCGTGCTCGACGGCAATGCGCTTGGACTCGATCTTCGAGCCCATGCGCCGGATGGCCTCGCGCGAGGGGCCGACGAAGACGATGCCCGCCGCTTCGCAGGCGTCGATCAGCGCCGGGCTCTCGGACAGGAACCCGTAGCCGGGGTGCACCGCCTGGGCGCCGCTGGCCCGTGCCGCGGCCAGGATCATCTGAGCGTCCAGGTAGCTGCGCGCGGCCTCTGCCGGTCCGATGCGCACCGCAGCGTCGCACTCGGCCACGTGGCGCGCATCGCGGTCGGCGTCGGAGTAGACGGCAACGCTGCGCAAACCAAGCCGTCGCGCGGTGCGCGCAATGCGGCAGGCGATTTCGCCGCGGTTGGCGATCAGCAGGGTGTCGAACATCGCCCCGCTCACCGCTTGCGCCATGCGGGCGACCGCTTCGCGAAGAAGGCCTCGATGCCCTCGCGCCCTTCGTCGGTCTCCCAGGCGTCGGCCAGCTTGTCCGCGCCGTAGATCATGCTCGTGGGCAGGTCGTGGCTGTCCACGTAGGTCACCAGCTTCTTGGTGGCCGCCACCGCACCGGGGGCGCATTGCAGCAGATCGGCCAGCTCCCGCTCGACCGCAGCGTCCAGCTCCGCCGTCGGCACCACCTCGGACACCAGGCCGAGCCGCCGCGCCTCCGCAGCGCTCATGCGCTTGGCAGTGAGAAAGGTGCGGCGCGCATTCGCCTCGCCCATGCGCGCGACGACGTAAGGGGAGATGTTGGCCGGGATCAGCCCGAGCCGCACTTCCGTCAGGCAGTAGCTGCCGGTGTCGACCGCAACGGACACGTCGCAGACCGAGATCATGCCCACGCCGCCACCATAGGCCGGCCCGTTGACCCGGCCGATCAGCGGCATCGGCAGCTCGTTGAGCGCACGCAACATCAACGCCAGCTCGAAGCTTTCGGCCACGCGCTGCTCGCGCGTCTTCTTCATGTTCTGCTGCATCCAGCCGAGGTCGCCGCCGGCGCAGAAGGTGGCCCCGGCGCCCGTGAGCACGACCGCACGCAGGCCCTTCTCTCCCGCGAGCCAGTCGGCGGCCTTCCTCAGCTCCGCGATCAACGTGGCGTTGAGCGCGTTGTGGGTGTCGGGGCGGTTCAGCGTCAGGCGCGCGACGCCGCGGGCGTCGACATCGAGCAACAGAGTCTGGAATGCGGGTGGGGTCATGGTCACATGCGATAGACAGGGGTCGCCGTCTTGCGGATTGGTCGGCGCGCGCACAGTGCGAGCGCCAGGCCCAGCACGTCGCGCGATGACGACGGGGCAATCAGGCCGTCGTCCCACAGCCGCGAGGTGGCGTAGTAGGGATCCGATTGGCGCGCGTACTGCTCGCGCACCGCACGTTCCGTTTCCGCCAAGCGTGCCTCGTCGGCCGGGCCGCGCAGGTTGGAGCGTGCGAGTTCCAGCATCACGTTGCTGGCGATGTCGGCGCTCATCGTCGCCACCTGCGCGCTCGGCCAAGCGAACAGGAACTCGGGCTCGAAGCCACGCCCGCACATGCCGTAGTTGCCCGCGCCGTAGGAGCCGCCGACGATCAGTGTGAGTTTGGGCACGCGTGCGCACGACACGGCGTAGACCATGTTCGCACTGTGCTTGGCGATCCCGGCGCGCTCGGCCTCGCTGCCGACCATGAAGCCGGCGATGTTCTGCAGAAACAGCAGAGGCACGCCGCGCTGGTTGGCCAGCTCGATGAAGTGCGTGCCCTTCAGGGCCGCCTCGGCGACGAGCGCCCCGTTGTTGCCGAGGATGCCGACCGGATGGCCGTGGATGCTGCCGAAGCCGGTGACGAGCTGGGCACCCCAGTCGGGCTTGAATTCGTGCCACTCGCTGCCATCGACCAAGCGCGCAATGATCTCGCGCGCGTCGTAGGGCTGCTTGGGGTCTGCCGGCACCAGGGCGTCGAGTTCGGCCGTGTCGTACAGCGGCGGACGCGGCGCCAGCGGCGGTGCCGGCAGCGCCGCCGCCGGCAGGCTGGCGACGATCTCGCGCAGGCGCGCCAGCGCCTGCGGCTCGTCGTCGGCCAGGTGGTCGTTCACGCCCGAGACCAAGGTGTGCATCGCCGCGCCGCCCAGCGTCTCGCCATCGACGGTTTCGTTGATCGCGATCTTCACGATCGAGGGGCCGCCGAGGTGGATGCGCGCGTTGCCGCGCACCATGATCACCTCGTCCGACAGCGCCGGAATGTAGGCGCCGCCGGCCGTGCAGCCGCCGAACACGGCGGAGATCTGCGGCACGCCGTCCTGCGACATGCGGCACTGCTGGAAGAAGTTGTTGCCGAAGTGGTCGCGATCCGGGAACACACGATCCTGCTCGGGCAGGAAGGCGCCGCCGCAGTCCACGAGATAGAGCACCGGCAGCCGCAGCCGCCAGGCGATCTCCTGCGCGCGGCGGTGCTTCTTGACCGTCTCGTGGAAGAAGGAGCCGCCCTTCACCGTGGCGTCGTTGGCGATGAACATGCATGGCTGACCGGCGACGATACCGACGCCGGTGACGATGCCCGCGGCCGGCACCTCGTTGCCGTACTGTCCCCAGGCAGCCAGCGGAGAGAGCTCCAGGAATGCCGTGCCGTCGTCGCACGCGAAGTCGATGCGTTCGCGCGCCAGCAACTTGCCGCGCGCGCGGTGGCGCTCGATGTGCGCATCACGACCGCCGACCGCCACCATCGCGAGGCGCTCGCGCAGCAGCGAAAGCTGCTGCCGCCCGTGGCGCTCCGACGCCTGATCCACGCCAGCGACGAAGCGGCTCTTGATCAACGCCATGTCGACGGCCCGGTGGTACAGCGCGCATTCGGCTTGGTCGCAGCAGACAAGTTCATGACGAGGGCCTTCGCGTCAAGCGGGTGGTTCGGACGGGCATCTTACGTCAGTCAAACAGTCGTTAGGCGCGTGCTTGTGTGGTCAGCGGCCAAAGCGCGACGCTCGTCAGCGCCGCGACCATGACGAACGCGAGCCGGTAGCCACCTCCGACAGCCAGGACGACGCTGAACAGCACGGCGGCCATCACATAGGCGATCAGCAGGAGCAAGGTCGCACCGGCCATGGCTTCGTTGAGCGACTCACGCGGTGCAATGCGGGCCATTTCTGCAAACAGGACGCCGTTCCAGCTCGCCACCGTCAAACCACCGAGCACCGACAGCGTCACCACCGCCCAGGCTGGCCAGGCAGGTGTGCAGAACGCGAACGCGAGCGTGGTCAACGCCGACGCGGCGGCCATCCAGCGCAGTACGCGCAGGCCGTCGCGGAGCCTGTCCGAGGCGAAGCCGGCCAGCGGTCGCCCGAGCACGCTGACCGTCTGCATGAGAGCGAACTGCCCCCCGGCCGCCACCAGCGACCATCCCAATTGCGAAACGAGGTAGGTCACGAGAAACGCGAACCAGGTGCTCTGCCCCGTCGCCAGGCATCCTCCGACGATGCCCATGCGGCGCATGCCCGGCATGGCGACGAGCGTCTGCAGCGGGCGGCGCAGGGCATCCATGGAGCCGAAGTGCCGCCAGCGCAGCCGCAGCGTCCGGTCCCGCTGCGCATCGACTCGCCGCCGCCATGGTTGCACCGCCGACAGCGCGGCTGCACCCAACGCGGCCGCCACCAGGATGGCCCCTTCCAACCCGAGCCATTGCGCCGCACCCGGGAGGAGCAGGCCCGCCGCCACGCCGCCCAGCGGCACGCCGGCCTGCTTGACCGAGAACAGCAGATTACGGTGGCTTGGCGGCGCATAGCGCTGCAACACGTCCATCCCGGCCGTCGACGGCGGGCCGATCGACAGGCCGATGATCAGCGAGCCCACCACCAGTGCCCCGGCCGACGGCAGCGCGCACAGCAGCGCGCCGGCGACGCCGAGCGCCATGCCGATCTGCAAGGTGCGCATCGAGCCGAGGCGACGCTGCAGTGGCGCGGCGAGCAGCAGCACGAAAATGGAGCCGCCCGAGATCAGCGCCGTCAGGTAGCCGACGCTCTCGGCCGGCCAGCCGACGCGGGGCCCCAATGTCGGTGCAAGCGTCGGCGGAATGCGCGACAGGAACGATACGGCCGTCTGCACCACAAGCATGGCCACCAAGGGCCCGACCCAAGCCTCGGCCGACTCGGGCGGGTGAATCGGCGGCGGAGGCGACTCTGCGGAATCCCCGCTCTGTGCCATCGGAGCCGGTGACCGGTTCAGCAGCGCATCGCGGCAAGCGTGCCGCTGCGCATCAGTCGACCGTTGAGCGGCCGACCGATGATGCGTTCGGCCAGACGGGCAGCCTCGACGAGCTGCTCGAGATCGAGCCCGGTGTCGACGCCCATTTCTTCGCACATGAAGGCCATGTCCTCCGTGCAGATGTTGCCTGCTGCGCCGCCGTGCTTGTGGCCGGCGAAAGGGCAACCGCCCAGACCCGCCACCGAGCTGTCGAACAAGTCAACACCCATCTGCATCGCGGCATAGACGTTGGCACCGCCCACGCCGCGCGTGTCGTGCAGGTGCAGACCGATGCGCGCCTGCGGCACCAGCTCGCGCACGGCACCGATGCGGCGCTTGATCTCCTCCGGGTTGGCCCAGCCCATAGTGTCGGCGAGGTAGAACGCCGGGAACCGAATGCGACGATCGGCGCAGGCGTCGACCAGCCAGCGCACGACATCGGTGACGGCCGACACCGGGACCGGCCCGCCGAGGTTGCAGCCAAAGGCGGTGACGACGTAGGCCTGCTCGAACGGAATGCCCAACGCGATGTAGCGGTCGATCCACGCCAGCTGGCGCTCGCGGTTCTCGGCCACGCTGCAGTTGTTGTTGCGCTGCGAGAAGGGCTCGGTGACGTAGAACACCACCTTGCCGTCGATGTCGATGTTGTCGCAGGCGCGCGCACGCTCGAAGCCGCTCTCGTTCAGCCACAGCCCCGTGTAGCGCGTACCGGGCCGCTTGCGCAGCCTGGCGAACAGCTCGGGCGAGTCGGCCATCTGCGGCACGGCGCGCGGGCTGACGAACGAGGCGCACTGAACCTGCCTGAGGCCTGAGGCGGCCAGCGCATCGATCAGGGCCAACCGATCGTCCAGCGGATAGGTTCCCTTCTCCATCTGGAAACCCTCGCGCGGGCCTTCCTCGTGAAACTCGACGCGTCGCGGCAGCATGGACATCTTGCTTCTCCCTCAGGACGTCGCGGCCGGGGTGACCTCGGCCAGTCTTTGGTGGCGCTCCACCATGTCGCCGACCGCGCAGTTCAGCAGCGTCAGCGTTCCATCGATTGGCGCGCTCACATGCAGCTCCATCTTCATAGACTCCAGCACGATCACCGTCTGGCCTGCACCCACCGCATCGCCGGGGGCCGCCTTCAGCGCCACCACCTTGCCCATCATCGGTGCGAGCAGGGCGCCGCCGGCGCCCTCTTCGCCCAGCGCACCGCCGAGGTAGGGCGTGCAGCCAAAGACGCTGCGCCCGAGCGCGCTGACGACCTCGATGCCCGCCGCAACCTCGGCCACGGCCACCTCGATCACCCGTTGCCCGACATGCAGCAGGCGGCGCCCGGATGCCAGCGCCGCCGGCACATGCAAGGCCGCGGCCACGGACTGCTCGGCGAGCAGCAGCTGCACCGTGCCGTCGGTCGCCGGCGCGGAACATCGAACCGGCCACTGCGCCTGGCCGGCGGACAGCACGACGCTCGGCAGCGGGGCGACCGCGACAGTGCTCACGCCCAGCCGCCAGCCGGTGAAACTGCCGGCCTCGCTCCAGCAGCCCAGTTCAGGCGCCAGGGCGCGCTCACGCTGCAACCAGTGAAGGGCCGCGGCAGCAACGTGTTCGATCGGCTCGGCCGCCGTCACCGGCGTGGCCGTGGCCGCGGCAGTGCTTTCGTCGATGAGCCGGGTGTGGAAACTCGCATCGCGCGTCTGCGGCCAGTGCAGCAGCTCGTGCAGGAACTGCAGATTAGTCGTCAGACCGATGACCGTGGTGTCGCGCAGGCCTGCGGCCAGTGCGCGCCGTGCCGAATCGCGGTCGGACCCGCTGGCGATCAGCTTGGCGATCATCGAGTCGTAGTACGGAGTAACCTCGTCGCCGCTGTCGACCCCCGCCTCGACACGTACCGCGGAACGGCCGAAGTCGACACGCTCGAGGCGGCCCGTGGTGGGCAGGAAACCGGCAGCAGGATCTTCTGCACACAGGCGCGCCTCGAAGGCATGGCCATCGCAGCGCACATCGCACTGCGCCAGCGGCAACGCACCGGTGTCTGCGATGCGCAGTTGCAGTTCGACCAGGTCCAGGCCGGTGACCTCCTCCGTCACCGGATGCTCGACCTGCAGCCGCGGGTTGACCTCGAGAAAGAAGTACTCGTCGCCGGCAACCACGAACTCGACCGTGCCCAGCCCTCGGTAGCGCACCGCCTCGGCGAGTTTGACGGCGTCGGCCAGCAGTCGCTCGCGCAAGGCCATCGGCAGCCCTGCGCTCGGCGCCTCTTCGATGACCTTCTGGTGGCGGCGTTGCAGCGTGCACTCGCGCTCGTAGAGGTGGATGGCGCGGCCATGGCCGTCGCCGGCGACCTGCACCTCGATGTGGCGCACACGCGGCAAATATCGTTCGACGATCATCTCACCGTTGCCGAAGGCCTTCCCGGCTTCGCGCATCGCGCTTTCGATGCGGGTCTGCAAGCCGTCGAGCGATTCGATGACCGCCATGCCGCGGCCGCCACCGCCGGCCACCGCCTTGAGCAGCACCGGCAGCGGCATGCCCTGCACCGTCGACGCCACGGCCGCCGCGTCGCTGATGCCTCCCCGGCTGCCGGGCACGACAGGCACCCCCACCGAAGCAGCCTCGAGCTTGGCCTGCGCCTTGCCGCCCAGACGTTCCATCGTCTCCGCGGTCGGACCGATGAAAACGAGGCCGGCAGCGTCGAGCGCGCGCACGAACTCGGGGTTCTCCGAGACAAATCCGAAACCCGGATGCACGGCGTCGGCCCCCACCCGCTTGGCCGCCGCGACGATTGCGTCGATGCGCAGGTAGCTGTCGGCGGGAGCGGCAGCGCCGAGTTCGACGGATTCACCGATCTCGCGCACGTGGCGCGCATGGCGGTCGGCGGCCGAGTGGACCGTGGCGACTTTCAGGCCGAGGCGGCGGCAGGTGCGCGCGATGCGGCAGGCAATCTCGCCGCGATTGGCGATCAGAACCTTGTTGATGCGTTGCATGATGGGGGCCTCAGAAGCGGAACACGCCGAAAGGCGTGGGTTTGGCCGCAGTCCGGGAGGCCAGGTCGAGCATGAGGCCCATCACGTCGCGCGTCTCGGTGGGCGCGATGATGCCGTCGACCCAAAGATTGGACGAGAAGTTGTCCGCCGGCTGGAAGTCCTCGTAGATCTTGCGCACCGGCCGCTTGAAGGCCTCCTCCTCCTCGGGCGTCCACTCACGCCCTTCGGTCTTGTTGATCTGCCGGCGCACCAGCGCCATCACGGTGGCCGCCTGCTCGGGGCCCATGATCGCGGCGCGGGCATTGGGCCAGGCGAACATGGCCGTGGGATTGAACGGACGACCGCACATGGCCAGATAGCCTGCGCCGTAGGACGCGCCGATGAGGATCGTGTACTTCGGAACGTTGGCCGACGCCATCGCGGTGATCATCTTCGCGCCTGCCTTCGCGATGCCGGCCTGCTCGGCGGCGCGGCCGACCATGAAGCCGGTCACGTCGGCCAGGAACAACAGCGGGATGTCGCGCTGGCAGCACAGGTCGATGAAGTGCGCCGCCTTCATCGCGCTTTCCGGGAACAGCACGCCCTGGTTGGCGAGAATCCCGATCTCGTGGCCGTGGATGCGCGCGAAGCCCGTCAGCAGCGTGTCGCCGTACAGCGGCTTGAACTCCTGGAAGCGGCTGTCATCGACCAGCCGGGCCAGGATCTCGCGCGTATCGGTCGGGATCTTCGGGTCGCGGCTGATGAGGCCATGGATCTCCCGCGGGTCGTGCCGCGGCGGTCGGCTGGGCAGCTTGGTCCAGCGCGGCCTGGGCGGCTCGCCCAGTTCACGCAAAACCTCACGCGTCAGTGCCAGTGCATGGCGGTCGTCGCTGGCGATGTGGTCGGTCACGCCGCTGACGCTGCAATGCATCTGTGCGCCACCGAGCGACTCGCCGTCGACCGTCTCGCCGGTGGCGGCAAAGGTCAACTCGGGGCCGCCGAGGTACATGTAGCCCTGTTCCTTGACGATCACGATCTCGTCGCAAAGCGCCGGGATGTACGCACCACCCGCCGTGCAGGGCCCGAGGACCACCGCGATCTGCTGGATGCCCTCGGCGGACATGCGGACCTGGTTGTTGAAGATGCTGCCGAACTGCCCCACGTCGGGGAAGATGTTGGACATGTCAGGCAGGAAGGCGCCACCGCTGTCGACGAGCGTCACGCAAGGCAGCCGGTGCGCCCAGGCGATCTGCTGCGCGCGCACGTGCTTCTTGCATGTCATGCCGTAGTAGGTGCCGCCCTTCACGGTGGCGTCGTTGGCGATCACCATGCACGGCCGGCCATTGATCAGCCCGATGCCGGTGATGATGCTCGCACCCGGCGGCACGCCGTCATAGAGCCCCTCGCCCGCCAGCATCCCGAGCTCGAGAAACGGCGAACCAGGATCCAACAGCACCTCGACGCGGTCGCGCGGCAGGATCTTGTTGCGCGCGAGGTGCTTTTCGCGTGCCTTGTCCGGGCCGCCGGCCAGCGCCTGCCGGCGGCGCTCATGCAGGGTCGAGATCAGCGACTCATAGGCCGAGCGATTGGCCTGGAACTCGGCATCACTGGTTGACGCTCGGGGTACGAGGATGGTCATTGATGGAGTACAAATGGACGGCCGGGCGAGTGCAACACCGCCCCGCCTGTCACGACTTGAAGACAGGTGGGCGGCGCGCTTCGAAGGCGGCCAGGCCCTCGGAGACATCGTCGTTGAGCAGTTCGCGCGAGATCCGCACCTGCTCCAGCTCCAGCCCCTCGTTCAGCGGCTGGTCGAGGCCCTGCCGCGCCAGGTGTTTCATGGTTGCCAGACCGATACGGCTGCGCGAAGCGAGTTGGGCGCAGTACGCCATCGAAACCTCCGCCAGCTTGTCGGGTTCGACGACGTAGTTCACCAGGCCCCAGGCGAAGGCTGTCGACGCGTCGATCCAGCGCGCGCTGTAGAACAGGTCCAGCGCGCGCCGCACGCCCACGATGCGCGGCAGGCGTTGCGATCCGCCCCAGCCCGGTACCAGGCCGTACTGCGCGTGCTGATCCCCGAACCTGAAGTCGCTGGACGCGAAGACCACGTCGCAGGCCATCATCAGCTCGCTGCCTCCTGCCAGCGCCAGGCCCTGGCAAGCGGCCACCACCGGCAGCGAACTCGCTTCCAAGCGCTGCAAGACCACGTGGCCGTAGCGAATGAAGTGCTCAATGTCGGCTGGACGGCTGCGCAAGCGCTTGACCTCGTCCAGGTCGGCACCGGTGCAGAAGTGCTTGCCCTGCGCCCGAACGAGCACCGCACGAACTCCCGAGCCCGGCGCCTCGAACTCGTCCAACGCCTCGGCGATCGCTGCGTGAACCGCCAACGACAGGCAATTGAAC
Organism: Burkholderiales bacterium; assembly: GCA_016213265.1. Lineage (GTDB taxonomy): Bacteria > Pseudomonadota > Gammaproteobacteria > Burkholderiales > Burkholderiaceae_C > Ideonella. The sequence goes on from JACRBA010000135.1 coordinate 17,613, forward strand.
TTGTCGGGGCGCGCCAGCTCGATCACGCCGACGCCACCCTCGCGGCTGATGCGCACGGGCTTGTCCGTGCTCATCGCTTGTTCTCCGCAGCGTATTGCACCGCCATGCGGCCAGCGCGCTCGCGCGCGACGATGAGCTTCATCACCTGCGCCGTGCCGTCGCCGATCTCCAGGCCCATCACGTCACGCAGGCGCTGCTGGTGCGGCAGGTCCATGCTCCATCCGTAGTGTCCGAAGGTCAGAATGCACTGGTGGATGGCGTCGAACGCCGTCTTCGGCCCCATCCATTTGACCATCGCCGCTTCCGCGGTGTGCGGCTGCCCGGCATCGCGCAGCGCCAGCGCGTGATAGCTCAGCTGGCGACACGCCGCGATCAGGGTCTCGAACTCGACGATGGGGAACGACACGCCCTGGTACTGCACCAGCGGCGCACCCATGGCCTGGCGCTCTTTGACGTACTCCCAGGTCTCGTCGATCGATGCCTGCGCCGCGCCAAGGCACTGCAGCGCGATCAGGATGCGGCTGAAGTCGAAGCCCTGCATCACCTGCGTGAAGCCCTTGCCCTCTGGGCCCATCATGTTCTCGGCCGGCACGCGCACCTCGTCGAAGAACACCGAGCCGCGGCCGATGATCTTGCTGCCCAGATCGTTGAAGCGCGTGCGCTGGATGCCGGGCAGGTCCATCGGCACCAGGAAGGCGCTGATGCCGCGTGCGCCTGCGTCGGCGGCGCCGGTGCGGGCGAACAGGATCATCGCATCGCACTGGTCGGAGAAGGTGATCGAGGTCTTTTCGCCGGAGAGCACGAAGTGCTGGCCCTCGCGCCGCGCCTTGAGCTGCAGATTGGCCGCGTCTGAGCCGCCACGCGGCTCGGTCAGGCCGAGGCCGATGATGGCCTCGCCGGCGACGAGCCGGGTGTTCCAGTGGCGCGCCAGCTCGGGATTCGCGTTGCGGTGGACGATGGCACCCATCAGCGACCCAAGCAGCTGCAAATAGCTGATGTTGAAGTCGCCGTAGGCCATCTCCTCGGTGATGATCCCTGAGGTGACGCCGCTCAGCCCGAGACCGCCGTACTCCTCCGGAAGGTCGACACCGATCAGACCGAGTGCGCCGATCTCCTTCATGAGGGCGCGATCGAATCCGGGTTCGGCCTCGCGCGCCTGGTAGCGGGGCTTGAGTTTCTCGCGGGCAAAGCGACGTGCAACGTCGCGCAGCGCGATCTGGTCTTCGTTAAGCAGCATCTGTAGCACTCCTGAAGGCTGGTTCCGGCTGGCCAGTGATGGCCCATCGGATCGCTACGGGCGCTCCACGCTGCGATGACACCGCCACGCCTGGAACCCGTCGATCCCTGTCGGCCTCATTGGCAGACTCGGTTCGATATGATAGCATGTCAAACATACGTTAGTTAGCCTTGCCCAGCGCTGACCGATTAACTGGGACTCGGGAAGGTAAAATCCAACGATCGTCTCCAACCCTTCGAGCCCTCGAACATGACCACCAAGACTCGTGAGGCCAGCGTTCGCACCGAGGCGGACACCGCCACGCGCGAGCGGATACTCCTCGAAGCCTCGCGGTTGTTTCGCCATCATGGCTACGCGGCGACCACGCTGCGCGAGGTGGCTGATGCTGCCGGCATCAAAGCCGGCAGCATCTACTACCACTTCGAATCCAAGGAGCAGATCCTCGGCGAGGTGTTGGACAAGGGCATACAAGCCGTCGCCGATGCAGTTCGCCAGCGGGTGGAGTCGCTGCCAAAGGACGCGACGGCGCGCATGAAAGTCGCCGCGGCGATCGAGGGGCATCTCTGGGGTCTGCTGCACCATGGCGACTTCACGTCCGCCAACATCCGCATCTACGGCCAGATTCCGCTGGCGGCGAAGAACCGCCACCGCAAGGTGCGACGCGAGTACGCCGACTACTGGGATGCGCTGCTCGACGAAGCCACTCGGCGCGGCGAGTTGCGGCGCGACATCGGCGCCACCGTCGCGCGCTTGTTCGTAATAGGCGCGCTGAACTGGACTGTCGAGTGGTACAACCCGCAGAAGGGTTCTTTCGACGACTTCGTCAAGCAGATCACCACGATCGTGTTCGACGGCACCTTTGTGAGGGAGTAGGGCCAAGGTGAGCGTGAAGACGGGTTGGGAGGGACGCTTCTTCGAAGACTTCGAGGTCGGCGACGAGTACCGTCACCCCCTGGGTCGTACCGTCACCCAGCACGACAACATCTGGTTCACGCTGCTGACGCAGAACGTCGCGGCGGTGCACTTCGACGGGCACTACGCCGCCAAGACCGAGTTCGGCAAGCCATTGGTGAACTCCTGCTTCACGCTGGCGCTGGTGACGGGACAATCGGTCATCGACGTCTCGTACAACGTCTTCGCCAACCTCGGCTGGGACGAGGTGCGATTGCCGAACCCGGTGTTCGAGGGTGACACGATTTACGCACGCTCGACGGTGCTCGAAACGCGCGAGTCGAAGTCGCGGCCGAGCCTCGGCGTGGTGACCGTCGCCACGGAAGGCTTCAACCAGGACGGAGTGGTTGTGTGCACTTTCAGGCGCACGCTGCTGGTCTACCGGCGCGGCATGGCACCGGACCGCTCGCCGCCGGTCCCCCAATCCCATCACTGAACAACTGACCGAAAGCGCGTACGCGTCGGCGTGCGCGGGCAATACCCGTGAACGACCAGGAACTCATCGACCGCTACGGCCCGCGCGAGGCCATGGAGTACGACGTCGTGATCGTCGGCGCGGGCCCCGCCGGGCTGGCCACGGCAATCCGGCTCAAGCAACTGAATCCGCAGGCGTCGGTCGTGGTCATCGAGAAGGGCTCGGAACCGGGGGCCCACATCCTCTCCGGCGCGGTGATGGACCCGCGCGCCATCACCGAACTGCTGCCCGACTGGAAGGAACGCGGCGCGCCGCTGCTGCAGCCCGTGACGGGTGACGACGTTCTCTTCCTGTCGCCCACGGGCAGCCGGCGCACGCCCGACTGGCTGGTGCCGCGCAATTTCCACAACCATGGCTGCTACGTCGTCTCGCTGGGCAACGTGGTGCGGTGGCTGGCGCAGCAGGCCGAAGGCCTGGGCGTGGAGATCTTTCCCGGGTTCGCCGCCGCCGCGGTGCTGTACGACGAGCAGGGTGCGGTGCGCGGGGTCGCCACCGGCAACATGGGCATGTGCAAGAACGGAGAACCCGGCGATGCGTTCCAACTCGGCATGGAACTGCTCGGCAAGTACACGGTCTTTGCCGAGGGTGCACGTGGCCATCTCGGCAAGCAGCTGATTGCCCGCTATCGCCTCGACGAGGGCCGAGATCCGCAGACCTTCGCGATCGGCATCAAGGAGCTGTGGGAAGTCGATCCGCAGCGCGCCGAGCCCGGCCGGGTGGTGCACACCGCCGGCTGGCCGATGACCGACGACACCTTCGGCGGCGGCTTCCTCTACCACCTGTCAGACCGCAAGGTGACGCTGGGCTTCGTGATCGGGCTCGACTACCGCAACCCGCACATGAGCCCGTTCGAGGAGATGCAGCGCTGGAAGACCCACCCGGCGGTCCGTGCGCACATCGAGGGCGGCAAACGCCTGGGCTACGGCGCGCGGGCCATCAACAACGGCACCCCGCAAGCGCTGCCCAAGACGGTGTTCCCGGGCGGTGCGCTGGTCGGATGCGATGCCGGCTACCTCAATGCGGCGCGCATCAAGGGCAGCCATGCCGCCATCAAGAGCGGCATGCTGTGTGCCGAGGCCCTTGCCCCGGCGCTGGCCGCAGGGCGCCTGCGTGACGAGCTGACGGCCTACCCCGAAGCCTTCACGGCCAGCTGGCTGCACGACGAACTGAAGCAGTCGCGCAACTTCAAGCTGTGGTTCAAGAAGGGCAAGCTCATGGGCCAGTTGATGACCGGCGTGGAGCAGTGGCTGCTGCCCAAGATCGGCATCGCGAGTCCGCCTTGGACCCTGCACTCAACCCGGCGCGACCACGAAGCGCTGCTGCCTGCCGATCAGGCCGCTCCGATTGCCTACCCCAAGCCCGACGGCGTGATCAGCTTCGACCGTCTGGGTTCGGTGTTCCTGAGCAACACCAATCACGAAGAGAACCAGCCCGCACACCTGACGCTGAAGGACGCGTCAGTGCCCGTGGACGTCAACCTGGCGCGTTTCGCAGGACCCGAAGCTCGCTATTGCCCGGCCGGCGTTTACGAGTTCGTCGAGGGCGAAGCCGAACAGCCGCGGCTGCAGATCAATGCGCAGAACTGCGTGCACTGCAAGACCTGCGACATCAAGGACCCGACACAGAACATTGTCTGGGTGACTCCCGAGGGCGGCGGCGGCCCGGTCTACGCCGGCATGTGAGACCGAGACCATGACAGCAGAAACGCCTGTTTCGTTCGGGTTCGACGACGCCGCGCTGGCCGCGCTGCCGCTCGTCTACCAGCCCGGTCTGTTCGACGGCCAGGTGGTGATGGTGTCGGGCGCCGGCAGTGGCATCGGCAAGGCCATCGCCTTCCTGTATGCACGGTTAGGCGCGAGACTCGTCATTTGCGGCCGCGACCGCGCCAAGCTCGATGCATGCGAAGCCTGGCTTCGGCGCCTGGGCAGCCCCGACGTGCTGGTGCAGCCCACCGACATCCGCCGCAGCGAGGCCGTCGCGCAGCTGTTCGACGCCGCCTACCAACGCTTCGGCCGCGTGGACGTGCAGGTCAACAACGCCGGTGGCCAGTTTCCGAAGGCCGCGCTCGACATCAGTCCCAAGGGCTGGAAGGCGGTGGTCGACAACAACCTGAACGGCACCTGGTTCATGATGCACGAGGCCGCCAAGCGCTGGCGCGATGCCGGCAAGCCCGGCAGCATCGTCAACATCGTGCTGACTTTCCAGCGCGGCTTTCCCGGCGTGGCGCACAGCTGCGCGGCGCGTGCAGCGGTCACCTACCTGTCTAAGACGGTGGCGGTAGAGTGGGCGCCCTACGGCATTCGCGTCAACTGCGTGGCCCCCGGCGTCATCGAAAGCAGTGGCTTCGCCCACTACGCGCCCGAGGCCCGGGCGAAGTTCTCGCGCGGCAACCCGATGCTGAGACATGGCAACGTGCAGGACATCGCCAACGCGGTGGTCTACCTCACCGGACCGAGCGGCGACTTCGTCAACGGCGAACTGCTCAACGTCGACGGCGGCGGCATCCTCTGGGGCGAGCTGTGGACCATCCCCAAGCCGGCCTATTTCAACGCGGGGCAGACGCCATGAGCACTTCCGAGGATCAGCCGCGCTTCGGGCCGGGAGACCAGGCCCTGGCCGAGCTGCCGACGGTCTACCGCAGCGACCTCTTCGCGGGCAAGGTGGTGCTCGTGTCCGGCGCCGGCAGCGGCATCGGCAAGGCCATCGCCTTCCTGTACGCCCGCCTCGGTGCCACGCTGGCCATCTGCGGCCGCAAGGCCGATGCGCTCGAGCGCTGCGCCGAACAATTGCGCACACTCGGCGGCGGCCGTGAGGTTCTCGCCTTCCCGATGAGCATCCGCGATCCGGATCAGGTCGAAGCACTCTTCGAAGCCGTGTGGCAGCGCTTCGGCGGATTGGACGTGCTGGTCAACAATGCCGGCGGCCAGTTCGCGGCCCACGCGATGGACTTCGCCGAGAAGGGCTGGAACGCGGTCATCGACACCAACCTCAACGGCACCTGGTACATGATGCAGGCCGCCGCCAAGCGCTGGGTGCACGACGGCAAGCGCGGCGGCAACGTCGTCACCATCGCGGCAGCGGTGGACCGCGGCCTCCCCGGCATGGCGCACACCGCGGCCTCGCGGGCCGGCGTGATCGCGCTGTCCAAGACGCTGGCGGTCGAGTGGGCCGAGCACGACATCCGCGTCAACTGCATCGGCGCCGGCGCGATCGAGAGCAACGGCTTCAACAACTACAAGGAAGAGCACGTCGGCGGGCTGTTCCGCACCAACCCGATGCTGCGCGCCGGCGACGTGCAAGACGTCGCCGAAGCCGTGGTCTACCTGACCGCGCCGTCGGGCAAGTACATCACCGGCGAGACGATCAACATCGACGGCGGCATGGTGCTGTGGGGCGACTTCTGGCCCGCCGGCATGCCCGACTACTTCCGGCCGCCAGGCCCGTCCGCTTCATGACGCATCAAGACGCATCCTCGCCACAACCCGTCGGTCCGCTGACCGGCGTGCGCATCGTCGATCTCACCAGCGTCGTGATGGGGCCCTTCGCATCGCAGATTCTGGCTGACTTCGGCGCCGACGTAATCAAGGTCGAGTCGCCCGAGGGCGACACGGTGCGCTACATCGGGCCGAGTCGCAGCAAGGGCATGGGTCCGATGTACCTGGCGCTCAACCGCAATAAGCGCAGCATCGCGCTGGATCTCCGCAAGCCGGAAGCGCTGGCCGCACTGCAGAGGCTGATCGAAGGCGCCGACGTGCTGCTGTTCAACCTGCGGCCCGCCTCGATGGCACGCCTAGGTCTGAGCTACGACGACGTCGCCAAGGTGAACCCGCGCATCGTCTACTGCGGCTGCTATGGCTTCGGCGAGGCTGGCCGCTATGCCGGCAAGCCGGCGCTCGACGACCTGATCCAGGGCTCGGTGGCGCTGCCTGCGCTGGTGGGCCGCATCACCGGCGAACCGCGCTACCTGCCCACCAACCTGTGCGACCGCACGACCGGCCTGACCGCCGTCTACAGCGTGATCGCCGCACTCTACGCGCGCGAGAAGACCGGCCGCGGGCAGGCCATCGAAGTGCCGATGTTCGAGACCATGACGCAGTTCGTGCTCTCCGACCACATGTTCGGCAAGACCTTCGACCCGCCGCTGGCCGACGCCGGCTATGTTCGGCTGCTGTCCAAGGACCGCCGACCGCTGCGGACCCAGGATGGCTACGTGTGCGTGCTGATCTACATAGACCGTCACTGGAAGAGTTTCTGCGAGATGCTCGGCCGTCGCGACATGCTCGAGGATCCGCGCTTCCTGGCCATGTCCGACCGCACGCGCAACGTCGATGCGCTGTATGCCTTCGTGGCCGAGGTGATCGCGACGCGCACGACCGCCGAGTGGATGGAAGCGCTTGCCCGCGCCGACATCCCGGTGGCGCCGATGCACACGCCCGACAGCCTTATGGATGACCCCCATCTGGCCGACGTGGGGATGTTCGAATGGATCGAGCACCCGACCGAAGGTCGCATACGGCAGATGAACGTGCCGGGGTCGTGGTCCGGTACGCCTCCAGGGGTGCGCCGTCATGCCCCGCTCCTGGGAGAGAACACGCGCGAGGTGCTGGCCGAAACCGGCTGCTCGGCCGAAGAGATCGCGCGGCTGATCGAGGCCGGGGCGGCATGCGAAGCTGCGGCGAACCCCGACCTGAAACCCTGAAGTCGGCTGCCCGTTCGGGGCAGCTGGTGGGGCCGCTCTCGAGGAGCTCGCCCCCATCGCCGCCACGGCGGCTCTGTGTTGGACGTCACCCCCCCTTCGACCGGGGCGGTGCGCCTGCGCGCAGCCGGCCGCTGGCGCACAGCGCGTCGATCTCCTCTTGGTCGATGCCCCAGCGGCGAAGCTGCACGAAGGCGGCGGCATCGTCGCTGTGAGGCGGCCGCGGCAAAGCTGCGGGCGAACCCTGGAAGCGCGGCGCCGGCGCCGGTTGCCGCACGCCGGCGATCTCGACGAAGGTCTCGCGCTCTCGGTTGTGCGGATGCAGATGCGCCTCCCGCGGCGAGAGCACCGGCGCGAAGCAGGCGTCGCTGCCCTCGAGCAGCACGCACCACTGCGCGCGGGTGCGCGTGGCGAAAATGTCGGCCAACCTGGCCTTGTACTCGCGCCAGCGCGAGGGATCGTCGAAGTCGATCGCGTCGGGTGCAAGGCCCAGGCGCTCGAGCAGCAGGACGCGGAACTTGCGCTCGATCGGCGCGATGCTGACGTACTCGCCGTCGGCGCAGCGGTAGACCTCGTAGTGCGGAGCGCCCGAGTCGAGCAGGTTGGTGCCACGCTCGCCAAGGTGCGCGCCGGCGCCGAAAAGTCCGAACATCGAAGTCAGCAGCGCCGCCGCGCCATCGACCATCGCCGCATCGACCACCTGCCCCGGACGACCGCGCTGCACGCGCCAAAGCGCCGCCAGCATGCCGAAGGCCAGCATCAGCCCGCCACCGCCGAAGTCGCCCACCAGGTTCAGCGGCGGCGTCGGTGCCACGCCCTCGCGGCCGATGGCATGCAGCGCGCCGGACAGGGCGATGTAGTTCAGGTCATGCCCGGCCGCCTGGGCAAGCGGCCCCTTCTGGCCGAAGCCGGTGACGCGCCCGTAGACGAGCTTCGGTTGCTCGGCCAGGCAAACCTCGGGGCCGAGTCCCAGGCGCTCCATCGTGCCCGGCCGGTAGCCCTCGATCAGCGCGTCGCTGGCGGCCACGACGTGGCGCGCGAAGGCCACGCCCTCGGCGGACTTGAGATCCACCGACACGGTGCGCTTGCCCCGGTTGAGCAGATCGAGATGCGGTGGTCGCTCAACCCCGAGCCCGCTGGCCACCAGCCTATCCAGGCGCAGCACTTCGGCGCCGAGGTCAGCGAGCAACATGCCGCACATGGGCCCGGGGCCGATGCCCGCGAACTCCACCACCTTCATGCCGGCCAGAGGTCCCTTGTCCATCGATGAATGCTCGCTTGCGAGTGAGGAGAGATCAACAGAATGCGCCGGCCAAACCCTTTCGCCCAGGCCGTGGCGAGAAGGCCCGGCCCGTTCCACAGAGCCGGGCGTCCCCTCGCCCGCGTCCCAGGGTCGGCCAACCAGCAGCTGGGCTGCTCGTTGGCGCAGGGATGCCTGACCTTCGGTTAGGATAGCAGCGTACGATCAAACGTTCGATAGGTTTGCACAGATGATCTGATCCGGAACCGTCGCCTCAGAGCCCCGAGTCTCGATTGGGGTTTGGCCGCGTAGTCGCCCCGTGGAGCCTGCCTTTGCACAGGAGTTCGGGGCCTGCCGCCGCCGTCTGACCATCCTCTCGGCAAGGGGATCGTCCCACAACCGCCGCACCCGCCCTTCGGCATCCCCGTCGCCTAGCAACTGGAGAGAACGATGGATTTCGAGTTCAGCCCCGAACAGCGCGCGATCGCCGAAACGACGCGCCGATTCGTCGAGAAGGAGATGCCGCGTCGAAAGGTCCTTCAGTGGGTGCGCGACAAGGTCGAACCGCCGCAGGAACTGTTCGAGAAGTTGGGGGCCTTGGGTTACTACGGGTTCCTGCTGCCCGAGGCCTACAGCGGCCTCGAGAGGCCCGATCCGATGGGCATGCTGGCTTTCGTGGAGCAGTTCGCGCGCGCCTCGGCCGCCGTCACGACGGCGTGGGGGCGCGCCGCAGTCATCCTGGCGCCCCTGGTGGCCAAGTTCGGAACCCCAGAGCAGAAGGACCTCGTGCTGCCTCGCGTCATGCGGGGCGAAGTCTTCATGGCGCTGGGCCTGACCGAGCCCGGCTCTGGCAGCGACGCGGCCTCGCTACGCACCACGGCCGTTCGGCGCCCCGACGGCTGCTGGGTCATCAATGGCGAGAAGCTGTACTGTTCGCAGGCGAAGTCGGCGGGATTTCTGATCCTGGCTGCGCGCACCAACCCAAAGGTGGCCAAACAGGAAGGCATCTCCACCTTCCTGGTTCAGGATCCGGGACGCAACCCCTCGATTGAGCTCACCCGCATCGAGACGATGGGCCTCGGTCCTGTGCCCACATTTTCCATGCATCTGCGCAATCTTGTCCTGCCGCCGGACGCGCTGATCGGGGAGGAACACAAGGGTTGGCAATGCGTGCTGGGTGGTCTGGACAACGAACGCCTCTACCACGGCGCAATCGGCGTCGGCGCCTCGCAGGCGATCATCGACGAGGTGGTCGCTTACGTGAAACAGCGCGAGCAGTTCGGCAAGCCGCTATCCAAGCTGCAGTCGGTGCGCCACAAGATCGTCGACATGCAGCTGCGCGTGGAGGCAGCACGGCTGCTCGTCTATCGTGGTGCCAGCGTGCTAGATCGAACGGGGAGCTGCCATAACGAGGCCTCCTTCGCCAAGGTGGCAGGCGCCGAGTGCTACATGCATTGCGCCTACACAGGGCTGCAACTGCTGGGCGGCTACGGCTATACGGTGGACTCTGGATTGCCGATGCACTTCCAGGACGCCAAGCTGTTCGAGATCGGCGGTGGCGCAATGGAGGTGCAGCGCGACATCATCGCCCGCGGGCTCGGGCTCTGACGCCTGCGGTGCCGCAGCGGGGCGTGATGAGGCAGCACACCCTTGCGCGCTACCCGGGGAAGTGCTGATGCGAGTTGGGCTAACGTTTGTTAGATTGCGCTCGTACAACTCAGCCTCGCCAAGGTAGGGCCGGGTTTGTGGCGCCCGGAATTCATCGTTTCCCGCTGTCCGTATCGTCATAGTAGAAAGTTGAAGCCTCGATGGCCCTTACGTTAGGTAGTTTCTCGAACCTCGGAGTGCCCGCATGAGCGCCTCGTTTGCATCGGCCACTGCGCTGCTCGAGTGCCACGGACTGGAACGGCGGTTCGGCGGTTTGGTGGCCGTGACCGGCGTGGACCTGCGCATCGACCGCGGCGAGATCTTCGGGCTCGTTGGCCCCAACGGCAGTGGCAAGACCACGCTGGTCAACGCCATCACCGGCTTCTACCCGCCGCAGAAGGGGCGCATTCTGCTCGACGGTGCCGACATCACCGGCATGAAGCCCTACCTCGTGGCCAAGCGGCGTCTCGCACGAACATTCCAGAACCTGGCGCTGTTCAACGGCATGTCCGTGCTGGACAACATCATGCTCGGGCGCCACGTGCACCTCAGGCCCAGCGTGGCCAAGACCGCCTTGTACTGGTGGCTGGGCCAGCCCGAGGAGATTGCCCACCGCCGCGTCTGTGAGGAGATCATCGAGTTCCTTCAGTTGCAGGGCGTGCGCGACGAGCCGGTCGAGTCGCTGCCCATCGGCTTGAAGAAGCGCGTCGAGCTGGCGCGCGCGCTGGTCGCTGAACCCAGCTTCCTCATCCTCGACGAGCCGATGGCCGGCATGAACCAGGAGGAGAAGGAGTACATGGCGCGCTTCGTGCTCGACGCGCGCGACGAGCGCGGCATTACCGTATTGCTGATCGAGCACCACATGGATATCGTGACCGGCATCTGCGACCGCATCATGGCGCTCAACTACGGCGAGGTCATCGGAACGGGATTGCCCCGCGAAGTGGTGGCCAACCCGCGCGTGGTCGAGGCCTACCTCGGAAAGGGCCACCAGCATGCAGCGTGAAGACCACGCGCTGACGGCGTCCCCGGTCTCTTCCGGTGGCGGCTGGGATCTGAACCCCGAAACGACGCTGACTCGGCTGCTGGCGCTCAACGCCCGCACTCACGGTGCCCGCGTAGCGATGCGCGAGAAGGCGCTGGGCATCTGGCAGGAGTTCACCTGGGCCGAGGTGCTTGACGAGGTGCTCGCCGTGGCCGCGGGCCTGGAGCAGATGGGTTTCGCCCCCGGCGATTCGCTGCTGGTCCTGGGCGACAACCGGGCTCGGCTGTACATGGGCATGCTGGCTGTAGGTGCACTCGGCGGCTATGCGATGCCGGTGTACCCCGACGCCACGCCCGCCGAGGTACTGCACTTTGCCAGCGAGGCAAGGGCACGGTTTGCACTCGCGGAGGACCAGGAACAGGTCGACAAGGTGCTCGAGTTGCGCGAGACGGCACCGGGCCTGGCACACGTCGTGTACGACGACCCGCGTGGCTTGAACAACTACCGGGTCGCGGGCCTGGTTGGCTGGGAAAGCCTGCGCGACGCAGGCGCCGCACGGCTGCGAGATCAGCCCGCCCTGCGCGACGACATCATCCAGCGCTCGCGGCCCGACGGGCCGGCGGTGTTCGTGCACTCGTCCGGCACCACCGGCAAGCCAAAGGGCGTGGTGCTGCAGCAGCGCAACGTCCTCGCAGGTGTCAGCAACGCGGCCAAGGGCCAAGTTTTCGGCTTCGACGAAAAGATCCTCGCCTACCTGCCGATGGCCTGGATCGGCGACTTTGCCGTATCCATGGCGGCCGGCGTGGCGCTGCGCTTCACCATCAACATCCCCGAGCGCTCGGAAACGGTACTCCGCAACCTGCGCGAGATCGCCCCCACGCTATACCTCGCTGCGCCGCGCAGCTGGGACAACATGCTCACGACAATTCGCGTGCGCATGGAGGATTCGACGCCGCTGAAGAAGCGGATCTTCGATCATTTCATCAACCGCGGCGTCGCCGCCGAACGCCTGAAGCTTGAGGGCAAAGCGCCGTCGGCGGCACAGCGGCTCATGCTGCGGCTGGGCGAATGGATGGTGTTCGGCCCTGTGAAGGACCAGCTTGGCCTGAGCCGCATGCGGGTGGCTCTAACCGGCGGCGAGGCGATGGGCGAGGACACCTTCCTCTTCTACCGCGCGCTGGGCATCAACCTGCGTCAACTCTACGGCCAGACCGAAAGCAGCGCCTTCAATTCAGTGCAGGCTGCCGACGAGGTGCGGCTGCACACGGTGGGCCGGCCGCTGCCGGGTGTCGACTGCCGCATCGCCGACGATGGAGAAATTCTGCTGCGCTCCGGTAGCATCTTCAACGGCTACTTCCAGAACGAGGAGGCGACACGCAAGACGCTGGTCGACGGCTGGCTCCACACGGGTGACGCCGGCTACGTCGAACCGGACGGGCATCTGGTGGTGCTGGGCCGTGTGTCAGAGGTCGTCCACACGGCCCGAGGCGAGCGATACATCCCGGGCTACATCGAGAACCGCATCAAGTTCAGCCCCTACGTTCGCGACGTGGCCGTGCTCGGCGCCGGGCGGGACCACCTGTGCGCGATGGTCTGCATCGACAGCGAGGCCGTCGGGCATTGGGCCGAGGTCCGAGGCATCCCCTACATCTCCTATGCCGACCTGTCGCAAAAGCGAGAGGTCTACGACCTGGTGGCCGGCGTGATCCGGCACGTCAACGGAGCCCTCCCCGAAGCACTGCGCATTAGGCGCTTCGTCAACCTGCACAAGGAGTTCGACGCCGACGACGGTGAGATCACGCGCACCCGCAAGCTGCGACGCAACGTGATCGATGAGCACTACGCCGCCGTCATCCAGGCCCTGTACTCGCATACGCGCTCGGTGCGGATGAAGGCGCAGATCACCTACGACACCGGGGAGACCGGTGTCATCGAGCGTGAACTCGCGCTGGAGGATCTCTGATCATGGATTGGCCGTTCTTCTTCGAGCTGGCAATCAACGGCGCCCTGTCCGGGCTGATGTACTCGCTGGTAGCGCTGGGGATCGTACTGATCTACAAGTCCTCGTCGGTGCCCAACCTGGCGCAGGGCGCGCTGGCGATGTTGGGCGCTTACGTGGTGCTGGCGTTGTTCGAGACGATGAAGCTGCCCATCTGGGCGGCGCTTGCCGCGGGCATGGTGGTGATGTTCGGCATCGGCATGGGCATCGAGCGCGTGGCGCTGCGCCGTCTCGCAGGCCGCCCGCTGATCATGATCCTGATGATGACGCTGGCGCTGGACATTTTCGTGCGCGCCAGCGCGCTGGTGGCCTGGGGCGGCACCAACCGTGTGTTGCCGCTGCCGATCTCGGCCGACCCCCTGTTCATCGGGCCGGTACTCGTCAACCGCAGCTACGTCGCAGGCGGTGTGATTGCGCTGTCGCTGTTCGGGTTCTTCGTTCTCTTCTTCCGCACACGCATGGGCATCGTGCTGCGCGCCATCTCCGACGACTACACCGCCTCGTGGTCGGTGGGCATCTCGGTGGAGCGCGGAGTGGCACTGTCTTGGGCGATGTCCGCGGTGGTGGCCACCCTGGCCGGCGCTCTTTGGGGTTCGATCCAGGGGGTTGATCAGTCGCTCTCGCTGCTGCTGCTGATGGGCATCACGGTGGCCGTGCTGGGGGGACTGGACAGCATCGGCGGCGCCATCCTCGCGGGGCTGCTTCTGGGCATGTTCCAGAGCGTTGCATCGGGCTATCTCGATCCGATCGTCGGCGGTGGCAGCCGAGAACTCGTCGTGGCCGGTACCTTGGTGTTCACCATTCTGGTCCGCCCGCACGGCCTGTTTGGTCGCGAAGACATTCAAAGGATCTGATCACCATGTTCTTTCGACAGGCTGGAATTCACCACAGCACCTACCGCGGGGACAGGCAGCTGTTCCCCATTCCATTCGATCGTTGGCAGATTGGCGTACTGGTCGCGCTGGCGCTGGCGGCGCCGGCGCTGCTGAGCCCGTTGTACATGAAGAGCTACATGCTGCCGTGGCTCATCTGGACAGCCGCCGCGCTGGGGCTGAACCTGATCCTCGGCTGGGCCGGACAGTTTCACTTCGGGTACGCCGCGATCATGGGCATCGGCGCCTACACGGCGGTGCACGCGACGCTGCACCGCGTGCCGTTCGAGATCGCGCTGCTCCTCGCCGGCGCGATGTCCACGCTCATCGGCAGTGCGTTCGCGATCACGGCGCTGCGCGTGCGCGGCCTTTATCTTGCGCTCAGCACACTGGCATTGCAGTTCGTGATGGACTGGGTGATCAACAAGGTGCCCGCAGTCAGCGGTGGCACCCAGGCCACGATCCAGGCGCCACCGATGCGCTTGCTGGGCGTCGAGATCACCTCGGATGCCGGACTCTATTACGTGGCGCTGGTTTGGTGCATCCTGGTCACGGTGTTCATGCTCAACCTGCGCCGGTCGGGCCTGGGCCGCGCCCTGGTGGCCGTACGCGAGAAAGACTTCGCCGCTGCCGTGATCGGCGTCAACAGCTTCTACTACAAGCTGGTCGCCTTCGCGATGTCTTCGTTCATCGGCGGCGTCACCGGGGCCATCCTCATTTTCACCTTCTACCGCGCGGTCACGCCCGAGCAGTTCGCCGTGAACGTATCGATCCAGGTGCTGGCGATGGTGATCGTGGGCGGGCTCGGCAGCGTGATCGGCTGCTACTTTGGCGTGGCGTTCATCCTGCTGTTGCCGGGCGTCGTGGCAAACCTGATCTTCGCCGCTGCCCAGGCCGCCGACCTGAAGATTGGTATCGAATTGCTGGCACACATTCCGGCTTTCTTGTACGGCGTGTTGATCATCGGGTTTCTCCTCTTCGAACCGCTTGGCTTGGCCAAGATCTACAGCAACCTGCGCAACTACTTCATCTTCTGGCCCTTTGGCTACGCCAGAAGGTGAATCTAGCCTCCTTCCGTTTCCAGCCAACCTACCCGACGAGGAGTGTCACCGTGATCCAAAGATTCAGACTGTTGCTCGGCGCCACCGCGCTCGCCCTTGGGGCGCAGGCATCCTTCGCGGCCGAGCCGATCCGCTTCGCGCTCTGCTACGACCTCACCAAGGCGTACACCTTCGTCACACCCCAGTTTGCCCAGGCTGCTAAGGACTACGCGGCACTGACCAATCTGCGAGGCGGCATCGAAGGCAACCCGGTCGAGATCATCGTGCAGGACCACGGCAACGAGCCTCAACGCGGCATCGAGTGCTACGAGCGCGTGAAAGGCCAGGCGCTGACGGTCGACCTGCTGTCCACACCCGTTTCCCGCGCCGTGCTGCCGCGGGCCATGAAGGATGGTGAGGTCATGATCCAGGCCATGGTCGGGCGGGGCGATGCTGTCGACGGCGAGGTATTCAACTGGGTGTTCCCGCTGGGCCCGACCTATTGGGGCCAGGCAGCAAACATCGTCGGTCACTACAAGAAGCAATCGGGTGGCTCGCTCAAAGGCAAGAAGATCGCGTTCCTGTACATCGACTACCCGTTCGGCCAAGAGCCGATCCCGGTGATGCAGGAGTTGCAGAAGCGGGAGGGCTTCGAGCTTCAGTTGTTCCCCTACCCGCTTCCTGGCAACGACCAGTCTTCGGCGTGGTCACAGCTCCGACGCTTCCAACCCGACCTTATCGTGCACTGGGCCTTTTCGGCCATGCATGTCGTGGCTGCCAAAGAGGCAAAACGAAACGGCATTCCGTTGGAACGGATCGTCAGCGTCAACTGGCTGAACGACGTGGACATTGCCAATATCGGCGCGGAGGCAGCCAAGGGCATTCGGCGGGCAACGCCTGTGGTCAGCGGCACCGATCACCCGACCATCAAGACAATCCTTCAAGAACTCTACGACAAGGGAAAGGGGAATGGCGACCGCAAGCTTGTGTCGGACATCTACTATGCGCTGGGTCTGGCCACGTACTCGACCATCTTCGAAGGCGCTCGACTCGCGCTGAAGAACGAGAAGGCGCCACTCACCGCTGCGAAGATGCGCAAGGGGCTCGAGAGCATTCGCGATTTCGATGCCGCTGGACTGCAGCCCGCCTTGACCGTCACAGGCAAAGACCATGGCGGTGGCGGCAAGACGCGAATCGAAATGTGGGACGGCAGCAAGTGGGTCCCGCAGAGCGACTGGTCCGCCGAATACGCCGACCTTGTCTGGAGCACCGTCAAGCAGCACTCTGGCGAGTTTGCCAAGTCCGCAGGCAAGTAACGACAAACAGCGGCGCCGCGACCGGGATGACCTCGGATGCGGCGCCCTCAACCGGAGAACGCCCCATGCGATCCAGCCTGATTCGAGCCATTGCCGCCGTAGCACTCGTTACCGCCACGGCAACCGCACAGGCCCAAGCCGCCGATCCCGTCCGCTTCGGCCTGTGCTACGACCTCACCAAGATCTACGTCGCAGCCGTGCCGCAGGTGGCTCAAGCCGCCAAGGACTTTGCCGACCTGATGAACCTCCGAGGGGGGCTTGAAGGGCATCCGATCCAGGTGACGGTTCAGGATCACGGCAACGAGCCCCAGCGCGGCATCGATTGCTACGAACGGCTCAAGCGCGAAGGCGTGATGGTCTTCGACTTCTTCTCAACGCCGGTGTCACGCGCGGTGCTGCCGCGCATCATGCAGGACGGCAACATCCTGCTGCAGCCTCTAGTGGGCCGGGGCGATGCGGTGGATGGCGAGGTGTTCAAGAATGTGTTCGTGCTGGCGCCCACATACTGGGGCCAAGCCGCGAACATCGTCAGCTACTTCAAGAAGCAGGCCGGCGGCAACCTGGACGGCAAGAAGATTGCGTTCCTTTACCTGGATACCCCGTTCGGTCGCGAGCCGATCCCGGTGTTCGAGGCTCTCAAACGCCTCGAACGATTTGACTTCCAGACCTTCCCGTTTCCTGTCCCGGGCAATGACCAGAGCGCGGCATTCGCGCAGATCCGCCGATATCAACCCGACTGGGTGGTGCTGTGGTCCTTCTCGCCGCTGAATCCGATCTCCTTCCGCGAGATGCAGCGCAACGGGATCCCCATCGAGCGCATGGTGACGGGCAACTGGATCAACGAAGTCGACATCAACAACTTTGGCGCCGCCGCCGCCAAGGGACTGAAGCGGTCTGCCGTGGTGAGCGGCGGCGCCGAACATCCGCTGGTGCAGGACATCCTGCGCGAGTTGTACGACAAGGGCAAGGGCAACGGCGACAGAAAACTCGTCGCTGACTCGTATTACAACACCGGCCTCGCAGTCTACTCGTCGGCATTCGAGGGCGTGCGCCTTGCGATCAAGACTCAAGGATGGCCGCTCACGCCGGAGAAGATTCGCCAGGGCATGTACCGCCTGAAGAACCACGACGCCAAGGGCTTCATGGCGCCGATCACCGTGACGCCGCAGGACCACGGCGGTGGAGGCAAGACGCGCATCGACATGTGGGACGGCACCAAGTGGGTGCCGCAGACGCCCTGGTTCGCCGACTACACCGGCCTGGTGAGCACGCTCATCAAGGCCAACTCGGCGGACTTTGCCAAGGCGAACAAGTGACCGCGAATTCCACGCTGGAACCGAGCCTCCCATGACGACCGCCCTGACGCTCAACAACATCGAGGTCATCTACGACCACGTCTTCCTGGCCATCAAGGGTGTCTCCATCGAGGTGCCCCAGAGCGGCATGGTGGCACTGCTGGGTGCCAATGGCGCCGGCAAGAGCACCACGCTCAAGTCGATCAGCGGGCTACTGAAGTCCGAGCGTGGCGAAGTCACGCGCGGCAACGTGCAGTTCATGGGTCAGGACATCGGCCGACTCGCGCCCCAAGACCGTGTCAAGTTGGGCATTGCGCAGGTTCTCGAAGGCCGTCGGGTCTTCGAACATCTGACGCCAGAGGAAAACCTGATCGCAGCTTCCGCCGTGCATGGAGGCCGAGCCGACATGCTGCGTAACCGCGACCGGGTCTATGCCTACTTTCCACGCCTGTATGAGCGCCGCACCGCAAAATCGGGCTACCTGTCGGGCGGTGAACAGCAGATGCTGGCCATCGGACGAGCGCTGATGACGCAGCCCAAACTGCTGATGCTCGACGAGCCCAGCCTAGGCCTGGCCCCTGTGATCGTCGCCGAAATCTTCGACATCCTGCGCCGCATCAACCGCGAGGAGGGCATGTCGATCCTGCTCGTCGAGCAGAATGCCATCGCGGCGCTCGATGTGGTCTCTCACGGCTACCTGATCGAGAACGGGCGCGTTGTGATGCACGACGAGGCCGAGGTGCTACGCAACAACCCCGACATCCGCGAGGCCTACCTCGGCGGCGCCGAGGGCCGCGACTTCAAGGACATCAAGCACTACCGGCGGCGCAAACGCTGGCTGGCTTGAATCCTCCGGAGCCGGCGTTCGTCGGCCCTCGGGTCAAAGTGGTACGAACACCGGCAGCGGCGGCCCGCCTTCACTGGGATGAAAGCGCACCGCCACGCGCTGGCCGATGCGTAGTGCATCGGCATCGGCATCGACGATGTTGGTCATGACCGTCGGCCCTTCATCGAGCGTCACATAGGCGACGATATAAGGCACCTCGGCACGTCGCATGATGCTGAAGCTGTAGATCGTGCCCTGCCCGCCCGCCTGCCGCCACTCGGTGTTCACGCTGCCGCAGAACGGGCAGCCGTCGCGCGGGTAGTGATGGTGCTCGCCGCACTCGCTGCAGCGCTTGACGAGCAATCTGCCCTCGGCCGCGGCATCCCAGAACGGCTTGGCCTCGGGGTAGACGGTGGGTGCGGGCATGCTCCGCCGCGAGATCGTCAGACTCATTGCCGCTCCAGGATGAGGGTGGCACTGCCGTGCCGGGTACCGAGCGAACCACCGGTGCCATGCGCCAGCGCAAGCCGGCAGTTCGGCACCTGCACCGTCGGATGCGCCTCGCCGCGCAACTGGCGTACAGCCTCGATCACCTTGGTCATGCCGCCGCGGTTGCCGGGGTGGTTGTTGCACAGCCCGCCGCCGTCGGTGTTGACCGGCAGGCTGCCGCTGCCGGCGATCAGGTTGCCGTCGCTCACGAATCGCCCGCCTTGACCCTTGGCACAGAAGCCCAGATCCTCGAGTGTCAGCAGCACGGTGATCGTGAAGCTGTCGTAGATCGATGCGTACTGGATGTCCGACGGCTTGATGCCAGCCTCGGCGAAGGCAGCCCTTCCCGTCCAGGCCGCGCCGGTGGTGAGCAGGTCGACCTTGCCGCCGCTCTGAGCGCGCTGGTATTCGCCGGTGCCGATGATGTTCACCACAGGGCGCTTCAGGCTGCGCGCGATCTCGGGCCGTACCACGACCAGTGCGCCGCCGCCGTCGCTGATCACGCAGCAGTCGAGGCGGTGCAGCGGATCGGCGATCATCGGCGAGCCGACCACGTCCTTCACGGTGACCACATCGCGCACCACCGCGTGCGGGTTGTGCTGGGCGTGGTGCGAGGCGGCGACGCGGATCCACGCCAGCTGCTCGCTCGTCGTGCCATGCTCGTGCATGTGGCGCATCGCCGCCATCGCGTACATGTTCACGGTCGTCGGCGCGTAGGGCAGCTCGAACGGAACATCGGGCGCGGGCCCGTAGTTACGCGGCGCGGTCCCCGTGGCCATGCCCTCGGCCTTGGGCCGCCCGGCGAGCGTGATCAGCGCGACATTGCAGCGCCCGGCGGCAATGGCCGCCGCGGCGTGCGCGACATGCACCACGTAGGACGAGCCACCGGTCTCGGTGGTGTCGACATGGCGAAGCTTAAGGCCCAGGTACTCGACCATCGAAAGTGCACCCAGCCCGGGTGCATCGCCGGCGCAGAAGTAGCCGTCGACGTCCTGCATCGCCAACCCGGCGTCGGCCAGCGCACCGCGCGCGACCTCCGCGTGCAGCTGTGCCACCGACTTGTCGTCGGCGCGACGGATCGGGTGCTCGTACGCGCCCGCGATGCAGGCGGTGTTCTTCAGGCTCATGCGCCCGCTCCTGCCGGCTTGACCGTCGCGGTGCCCTTGATGACATCCTGCCCCTTGCCGTTGCGCACCCACACGTCGTAGACCGGCGGCTCGCTGCCGATGCGCAGCTCGCCGCCGCCCGTCACGTCGTCGTCGATGCGCACCGGCTGCACGAAGCGGATCTCGAGGTGGATGCGGTTCAGCGCATCGAGCCCCAGGGTGTTCTTCAGCGCCTGCCAGATCAGAGCCACCGACATGGTGCCGTGGGCGATGATGCCGCCCATCGGGCTCTCCGCCGCGAAGTCCTTGTCGACGTGGATGGGGTTGTAGTCGTTCGTGACCGCGGCGTACTTCAGGATGGTGTCGAAGTCCACATGCTTGGTCGACGGTGTCAGCTGCGCCTGCATGCGGCCCTCCTCTACTGCGCCAACAGCGTCGTCATGACGCCGGTGAACAGCAGCTCGTTCGATCCGACGGCACGCGTCTCGCTGCGCACGCGCACCCACTTGCGCTCCTTCTTGATCTCCTTGTCGAGGCACCACACGTCGGTGCGGATGGACTCGCCGATGCGCGGCATGCGCCGGATGTCGAAGGTCTGCCCGCCGTGCACGCCGCCCGGCGGGCGCGGCGAGTTCAGGGTGAGCACGGCGTCGATGACGATCATCGCCAGCATGCCGGCGGGCATGACGCCGGAGTCGTCGTCGTTGGGGTAGACGCTGCGCCACTTCGCGACGGTGGCGTCGTCCACTGCGAACTCGCGCGCGCCGTAGTGCTTGCCCGGCTCGTAGTGGGCAAAGTTGAAGACCGGTCCGTCGCTCATGCGGGCTCCACTTGAGGAATCTGCTGTTCGCTGCCGGAACGCGACTCGAAGCACACGCGCACCGCCATGCCGATGCGCACCTGCGCGTGGTCGCAGCGCAGCACGTTGCACATGAAGCGGAAGCCCTCGTCGAGGTCGACCAACGCCAGTACGTACGGGGCGTCGCCTGCGAACGACGCTATCGGCGCGCGGTGGATCACCGAGAAGCTTGCGATGCGCCCGCTGCCCGCGGCCTTCTCCCAGTGCAGTTCCGTCGCATGGCAATGCCGGCAGGCGTTGCGCGCATAGAACTGCGCCTTGCCGCAGGCGCTGCAGCGCTGGAAGCGGAACTCACCCAGGTTGGCGCCTTCCCAGTACGGGCGGCTAATGCTGTCGGGCACCGGCACCGGCTTGGCTGGCACGTCGGACATGGTCAGGCCCTCCCCATCAGGATCGAGCAATGGCCCGAGAAGATGCCGCCGAGCGTGTGCGCGAGCGCGACCTCGGCGTCCTTGACCTGGCGTGCCCCGCATTCTCCGCGCAGTTGGCGCACCGCCTCGACGACGTGAAACATGCCGCCGGCCGCACCCGATGATCCGTACGACAGCAGCCCACCGTTGGTGTTGAGCGGGAACTTGCCGCCGATGGCGAACTCGCCGGCGAGCGCCGCCGGGCCGGCCGCGCCGCGCTGGTAGAAGCCCATCGACTCGAGCTGGATCAGCAGCGTGCTCGTGAAGCAGTCGTAGATGTGCGCGCAGTCGACGTCGGAATGCTTCAGCCCGGCGCGGCCCAGCGCGTCGGCCACCGACTCGCGGCAGCCGAAGTCCACCAGCGAGGGCGCGGCAAAGATGTGCTCGTGGGTGTGGCCCTCCCCGGTGGCGAGCAGTTCGACGGCGCGCTTGGGCAGGTCGCGCCCCGTCTCGGAGGCGCTGACGAGCACCGCCGCGCCGCCGTCGGAGACCAGGCAGCAGTCCAGCATGCGCAGCGGCGAGGCGATCAACTTGGACCTGCGCACATCGTCCATCGTGATCGGCTTCTTCATGTGCGACTGCGGATGGAGCGCCGCGTTGGCGCGCTGGTTCACTGCCACCGCGGCGAGGTGGTCGCCGTTGAGCCAGCCTTCGTGGAAGTAGACCTGCGCGGCCATCGCGAAGGCGGCCGGCACACTCATGCCGTAGGGTTGCTCGTACTGCTCGTGGCCCACGTCGGCCAGCGCGGCCTGCACCCTCTCGCCCATGCCGGTGAGGCGGTTGTCGCCGGTCACGCACAGCACGTGGCGGCACATGCCCGAGCTCACCAGCGACTCGGCATGCCGCACGAGCAGTCCGCCGGTCATGCCGCCCATGCAGATCGAGGCGTTGACCTTCGGCCGGATGCCGAGGTACTCGGCGAGCACGCCACCGAGCATCAGCTGCGGCGAGGCGAACGAATAGGCGGTGAGCAGGCCGTCGATGTCCGACGGCTTCAGTCCCGCGTCGGCCAGCGCGCCGAGACTGGCCTCGGTGTGCAGCGACATGCACGTGCTCTCCGGCAGCGCACCTACCTGCGTGTCGTGCACGCCACTGACGATGGCTTTGGTGGCCATGGTTCTCCCCGGTGGAGCGGAATCAGGGCAGGCTGACGACGAGGTCGCGCTGCAGCCGGCGCAACTGCTCGACGGCGCCGTCGACGAGATCGGCCATGATGTCCTTCGCCGGCCGGCGCGCCCTGACCAGCCCGCCCGCCTGGCCGGCGATGTTGTAGAAGAGGTCGTGCCGCCCGGCCGCGAGCGCAGCAGCCAGGAAATCCTCCATCAGGATGCGCTGGTGCGGCGTCTCCAGTGTCGGCAGTCCCGACTCCGCCCAGGCCTGCGCGATCTCGCCGTGGTAGGCACGCACGGTCTTTCCCGTCCAGATCTTGCTGATGCGGAAGGCTTCGGAGTCCGACGCGACGATCTGGTCCTTGCACGCATCGAACAACTGACCCTCGTCGGCAACGAGGAAGGCGGTACCGATCCACACCGCCTGCGCGCCCAGCGCGAGCGCGGCGACGATGCCGCGCCCGTCGGCGATGCCGCCGGCGGCAAGCACCGGTGTCGGGCTCACCGCGTCCACCACCTGCGGAATCAGCGGCAGCGATGCCACCGTGCCGGTATGGCCGCCGGCCTCGGTGCCCTGCGCGACGATCGCGTCGACACCGGACTTCTTCTGCCGTACCGCATTGCGCACCGAACCCGACAGGCCGATCAACTTCATGCCCTGCGCACGCGCGCGCTCGAGCAGGAAGTCCGGGTCGCCGAGCCCGGCGGCGAAGACCGGCACGCGCTCGTCGAAGATCACCTCGAGCACCGCCTTCGCGTAGTCGATGTTGACTACCGTCTCGTCGGCCGGCTTCACGTCGGGCAGGCCGTAACGGCGGATCAGCTCCTGCACGAAGTCGGCGTGCTTCGGAAAGCGCGCGCGGATCTCGTCGCGCACGGCCGTGCGCGTGGGCGGCGCATCGGCGATGCGCGCCGGCAGCAGCAGATCCACGCCGAAGGGCTTGTCGGTCAGTGTCCTCACGGCGCGGATGCGGCGGCGCGTCTCTTCCGGCGAGAGCCCAGAGCAGCCGAGCACGCCCAGGCCGCCCGCCTGCGACACCGCCGCCACCAGTGCCGGCGGGGTGGCGCGGCCGCCCACGCCCATGCCGGCCAGGAAGATCGGCACCTCGATGCCCCAGGCATCGCAGAAAGAGTTGTGCAGCATGGCCCGGCTCATCGTGCACCCCGGCCCGTCACTTGAAGACCGGCTTGCGCTTGGCGCGGAAGGCGGCGACGCCTTCCTTCACGTCGTCGGTCTGGAACAGGAACGGGAAGGCGTCGATCGCATAGCGCATGTCGTCGCCGCCGATGCCCTTGTTGTAGAACGACTTGGCCATCTGCAGCGCCATCTGCGGCTTGGCCGCTAGCTTCTCGGCGAAGGCCATCGCCTCGTCCATCAGCTGCTCGGGCGCCACGGCGCGCAGCGCAATGCCCAGACTCACCGCCTCAGCGGCAGAGATGGGCTCGCCCAGCATGCTCATCTCCTTGGCCTTGGGCCTGCCAACGATCTGGTGCAGCCGCAGCAGCGCAAAGCCAGGCAGCAGGCCGAGCTGGATCTCGGGCACGCCGAACTTCGCGCGTTCCGAGGCGAGGATGAAGTCGCAGGCGATCGCCAGCTCGAAGCCACCGCCGAAGGCGATGCCGTTCACCGCGGCGATCAGCGGCTTGCGACAGCGCTCCGGCGCCTCGAGCACCGGCAGCACGCCGGCGATGAAGTCGCGCGCCTGTTCGGGCGACTCGGGGAAGGTACTGATGTCGGCCCCGGCGCAGAAGGCCTTGTCGCCGCGGCCGGTGAGGATGCCCACGCGGATCTCGGGGTCGGACTCGATCTTCGCCAGGCCCTCGGTCACGCCCTGCCGGATCCCAAGCGAGATGGCGTTCAGCTTGGTGGGCTCGTCCAGGGTGAGGACCGCGACACGGCCCTTCGTTTCGAATTCGACGCTGCCGATGCGCATGCGGTGCTCCGTCGGGTAACTTTCAGCCTCATGTCAGGCTAACAAACGTTCGACAGTGTCGTCAACCGGGGCTTTCCACCGGCAGCGCGCTCCGCAGTCCGCCCTAACTTGCCCACGGGATCGCAACGAGATAGCCGGCGTCCACCGGCAGGTTGATGCCTGCGACGGCGGAGGCCTGGGCAGACGCGAGGAAAGCCACCGCCTGCGCAATCTCCCGGACCTGCACCAGCCGCCCGGGAGCACGCCCTTCTCGAGCGCGAGCGTCTGCGTGGAGCCAGGCGAGAACGCGTTCACGCGCACCTTCCTCGGCACCATTCCGCCCCCAGGCACTCACTCGGTCAGGTTGATCAGGCCCGCCTTGACAGGCCCGTACGAAAACAGCGGGCAGGAGCCCATGCCGGCCAGCGACGCGATGTTGACTATCGCCCCGCCGCTCGCACGCGCGGCACGGGTAGGCGCCGCGCAGGTCGACCCGGGCGACGAAGCTCCACTGGCCCATCGTCAGTTCCTCGGGCGGCATCGTGCGCTGCGGCACACCGCACTGCGCATCCACTGCAGCCACGGCCGCATCGACGGACGCGTCGCCCACATCGAGCGAACCCACAAAGCTCCCGGCGGCCACGGCAAGCACCTGTACGCGGGCCTCGCCGATGCCGCTGGCGCGACAGGTCACCACGACCACCCCTCCAGATAAGTCGATCCGAACGTCAGCCCCCATTCGCCGGGCTGCCCTGTTCGGCGCGCAGCACCCGCTGGAGCGGCAACTGGAAGCCGCCCAGCTTGCCGCGGCAAAGCGCCTGCAGTTCCTCCAGCGTGAGCGTTGCGCCGGTTCGTAGCACGACCAACGTCGCCACCCGTTCGCCCCACTGCGCGTCAGGCCGGCCGACGGCCGCCGCCTCGAGCGCCTGTGGCAGTTGGAATGGCACACGCTCCACTTCGCTGGAGGCGATGTTCTCGCCGCCGCTGGCAATCATTACCTGCTTGCGGTCGGTGAGAGACACGAATCCCTCGGCATCGACATGGCCGGCGTCGCCGATGCGGAACCAGCCGCCGGCGTGAGAGCTCGCTGCGGTCTTGTCCGCATCGCGCCAGCAGCCCCCGCAGTGAACTTGAGACCGCGCAGGCAAGTCTCGCCGGCCCCAGCAGCCGGCGAGGCCCTACCGCAGTCGTCGCAGACGCGCAGTTCCACGTGCGGTAGCACGCGGTCGGTCGAGCGGACCTTCTCGATCTCGCGGTCGGCTTCCATCAGCGTGTCGCCCTGGCAGCTGTCGGTGAGGCCGTAGCCGTCGTCGCAGTGTCCGTTGGGGAACGGAGAGCGGAACTCCCGGACTCGCTCTTCGGGCGTCCGCTCTTTGCCGCCGATCTGCCAGCGCAGGCTGGACAGATCGAGGCGGTCGCGCTCGGGCAGCGCGAGCGGACGGTTCAGCATCACCGGCGCAATCCAGTCGGCGGCCAGCTTCTCGCGTTCAATCGGCGCCAGCGTCGGCTCGAGGCGGAACTCGCGCAGTACCTCGCAAGCAGGCTGCCCATTTCCAGCACCTCGGGGCCGGACAGGCAGAACGCGCCGATGTGGTACAGCGGCCGACGACGAGCAGTTGCTGGGCACCGTGCAGGCCGAGCACCGCGATGTGGTCGAGGCACCTCCAGCGGTGGTTGGTACGGCTGTGGATCACGCTCCTGGGCAGGTCGGTAGCGCCGGACGGGTACATCAACCGGCGCGGATCCGCGGGAAAGCCCCCGGTTCGGCATGAGCAAAGTGGCCTAACATGCGTTTGGTAGATGACTTGTGGCGTTAGCTACGCCGCAAGGCCTTCCACCGTACTTCAACTACTCATGGAGACAACCGGTGATCCCTCGCAACATTCTTCTCGGCGGTCTAGCCGCGACAGCCTCCCTGGCGGCGCAGGCCCAATCGAGCGTGACCCTCTATGGTCTGATCGACATCGCGCCAGCGATGGTCAGTCGCACTAACACAGCCGACGACCGCCTGTTCCGGCTGAACTCGGACACGGGTAGTTCGTCGCGCTTCGGCGTCAGAGGCACGGAAGACCTCGGCGGCGGCCTGGCGGCATTCTTCAATTTGGAAGCGCCTCTCGACGCGAAGAACGGTTCGGTGCCTGGCGGCGCAGCTTCAGGGGCGTGTAACGCGGCTGCAGGCTGCGCTTCCGCCACCACGCCCGCATTCTGGCGGCGCAACGCGTATGTCGGTCTCCGCGGAGGCTTCGGTGAAGTCACCTTCGGGCGCAACTACACCGCCGCGATCATCAAGCAGGCCGCGACGTTGAGCGCGACGCCTTCCGGCATCAACACCGGCATGGCAACGAACCTGGCGGCGCAGGGCCTCAGCAACGACTTCTGGAACAGCAACCAGATCCGCTACGACAGCCCGAAGTTCGGCCCGATCGACTTCTCGGCACACGTCGCGCTCGGGGAAAACGTGACGGGGCGCAACGTCGGCGGCAATGTCGGCTACAACGACGGACCGCTGGCCATCTCGCTGAGCTACCAGCGCGACGAGAACCTCGCCGGCGACGCGGTGAAATGGATGATCCTGTCGGGCTCCTACAACTTCGGCTCGTTCAAGGTCCACGTCGCGTTCGACGATGTCAACAACGACGAAGGCGTCACAGGCTTCCGAGACTCGAAGTTCTGGACTGTCGGCGCGAGCTTCAAGGCAACACCGATGCTGACGTTGGCGGCGCAATATTGGAACCTCAAGGACTCGGCCTCTTCCAATTCGTCCAAGCAGGTGGTGCTGAACGCAGACTATGCCTTGTCGCGGCGAACGGCACTGTTCGCGATGCTCGGACACGTGAACAACAAGGACATCGCGGTACTACCGCTGTGGAGCTCCGGCGTGACTGTCGCGAATGACAAGGTGTACGGCCTGGCGGCAGGGGTGCGCCACTCGTTCTAGACCATGCTGCTTGAAAGCAGGCACCGCCATCCTAGTTTCGCGAACGATCTCCTAGGTTGATGGTCACTTGACCGACAACCCCTTTCGACGGCGGGACTCGCTCCCGCCGTCCTTCTTTTCATCGCTCGAAGCGTGCGGTCCGAGTCAAGACAGCGAAGGCATCGACGTGTCGCCGACGATCCGGCTATGAGCGCGCCCCAGCCTCTCGAGGATGCGCGCGAACAGATAGTCCTGCCGGCACATATCGTCGAGCTCGTCGAGCTCGACTCGTCCGTCGGAGCCACACGGAACTTGCAGCGCCCGACCCGGAAATGGCACGTCGATACGAAAGCGAATTTCCAGCAACTGCCGCGTGGGCCCGACAACTTCGGACCTGAATTCCGGAGCATCGCCGCACATGTCGAGTGCACCAAGAGTCATCGGTTCGCCCGCCGGAAGCGCGGTAGTACGGCGCCCGAGCCGGCTGGTTCGCAGACCAGTTCGACCGATGTATCGAAGTCGATCGACATCGGGTCCGCATCGACCAGCGAACTGATCATGCGCGGCCCTTCTTCGAGCTCGACCAGCAGCACCGCATAGGGCGTGTCCTGCTTGAACGCCGGGCCCGGGGCGCGGTGCACCACGCTGAACGAGTGGACTGTTCCGCGACCGCTCGCGGGCCGGTGAACCAGCTGCGAGCTAAGGCACCGCCGGCAGACCGCCTGCTGGTACAACTGCACATGCCCGCAGCTCCTGCAGTGCTGCAGCAGCAACTGGCCTTCCTTCAAGGCGTCCCAGTAGGCTTGCGAGTCGGCGTCCGGCGTGGGCAGCGGCTTGATGTGGGCCTCGCTGGGGTCAATGCGTCTCACAGCGTGGCCTCCGTGCCGAGGATGGTGGTGGCCTGCGTGGCGAAGCCGGCGCCCAGGCTGTGCACGAGGCCGAGTTCGGCACCCGCCACCTGTCGCTCCCCGCAACGCCCGCGCAATTGCTCGACCACTTCCAGGAAATGCAACAGGGAACCCGGCATGCCCGGATGTGCGAACGACAGTAGACCGCCGTGCGTATTGATCGGGATGCTCCCGCCGTAGGTAATCTGGCGGTCGTCGACGAAGCGCCCGCCCTCACCCTTAGGGCAGAACCCCAGGTCCTCGAGCATCATCACCACCGTCCCGGTGAAGCAGTCGTACACACCGGCCACGTCGATGTCGCGCGGGGCCACGCCGGCCATCGCGTAGGCCCGCGCGCTAGACTGAACGGCACCGGTCGTCGTCAGCGACGGCATAAGGAAGATGTGCTCGTGGGTGTAGCACTCGCCGCCGCCGAGAATATAGACCGGCTTGCTTCGGCCCGCGGCGGCGCGGTCAGCGGCACTTACGACGAACGCCGCGGCGCCGTCGGAGATCAGCGAGCAATCGAGCTTGTGGTACGGCGTGGTCACCCAACCAGAGTTCAGCACGTCCTCGACCGTGATCGGCGTGGTCATCTGCGCGCCGGGTGTGCGCATCGCATGCTCGCGGTGAATGACGGCAACCTTTGCGAACTGCTCGGGCGTGGTGCCGAACTCCTTCATGTGACGGTGCGCCGTCATCGCGAAGGTATTCGCGACCGGGATCCCGAACGGCATCTCGTACTGCTGGTCGCGGCTCTCGGTCATCGAGCGCAGCGCCAAGTCGGGCGATAGCCCCGTCAGCAGGCTGTCGGCGCCGAGTACGAGTACGTTGTCCGCCAGGCCCGCCGCGATCGCCGCCGCGGCCATGTTGAACATCGTCGCAGCCGTCGCACCGGACACCTGCAGCGTGTTCGAGAACGTCGGTGCGATGCCGAAGTACTCGCTGAAAGCGACGCTAAAGCGGTGGAATGGAGCCGCGAAGGCGACGCTCGTCAGCACGCCGTTGATGGCGCCACGATCGAGTCCGGCATCGGCCAGTGCCGCCTGCGCGGCGTCGGTCGCCAGGGCCATGACGCTGCGGCCCTCCACCCGACCCACCGCCGATCGCCCCGCCCCGGTGATCGCGGCTCGACCGCGCAAACTTCGCGTTGCTGACGTTGACCCGCTCGAAGCCATGTCCGTCGACCCCCCTGCCCTTTGCACTGCCCAATCGACGAAATTCTACACCTAACAAGCGTTCGTTTGTGCGGCTTCTGTGGGAGGCACGACCCGGCAACGCGCCCCAGCGCGTCGACGTCCCGTTGGGCCGTCTCAAACGCCGGTCCGGGTCCGCGGCGAACTCCGCGAAAGTGCGGGCCGGCCGCCGTACTGAGCGCAGCTGCCACTTTCGCGCCGCTCAACGATGGCGCCAATGTGCGCGCCGTGGCCGAGCACGTCGGCCGTTGCTAAGGCGCGCTTGCCCACGCAGCCGAAATCCATCCTTCGCCGATCTCAGTACCGCCACACGTATCGAACCTGCCCGAAGTCTTCACCGGGATTGGGGTTTCGCAGCCCGGCATTCGAGAAGTGCTCGACGCGCAGCTGCAATTCGTGCTGCCGCCGTTCGCCGAACCGCAGCCCCAACGCGATGTGGTCGCCGAAGTTCAATCGGGTGCTGAACCGCCGATCGCCAGCTCGATAGCGGGGCGCAACAAAGTTCAGCCCCACCCCTGCCTCGACGAACCACCCGTGCCCGAATCCCCAGCGAGCGGCCGGCTTCAGCCCCAGTTGCAGGCTGAGCTGCGGCTCTCCCGCATCACCGACGACGACCGAGTGCCACACGCCGACGGTCGCCTCGATCTGCCATGTCAGCCGGCCGGGCCACACTCGTGGCGCTCCACTCCACGGCCACAGTGCGCCAACCGCAAAGGCGGTCGAGCGGTTGGATCGCGACCATTGGACGAAGCCATACTCAGGACAACCCTTTGACGTGCGCTGTGCCCGTTCTTCAGCGTCAGTCCACAGGCACAGGGCGTGCGCACCCGGGGCACAGATCGCGGCCGCCGCAAGCAGCGCAGTCGGACGAATTCGCGACCTGCGGCACCGGACCGAGCCGACGGCCGTCACATCGCCGTCGCAGGGCAAGGAACGGGCTGTTTTCTGCGGCGCTGCCGGCGGCCTGGCGCCGCCGGCGTCGCAGCGCGCTCTGTTATTGCACTCCGCCACCCAACGCACGGTACATCGCGATGCGGCTTTGTTGTTCGGCCAGCCGGGTCTGCACTTCGGCCTGCGCGGCGGCGAACAGGGATCGCTCGGCGTCCAGCAGTTCCAGCGTCGTGCCCACACCGTTGTCCACGCGCACCTGCACGAGTTGCAGGCGTGCCGCCTCGGCCTGCCTTTGCACCTCGAGCGCACGCAGCTGATCCACCAGCGTCGCGCGGCCCGCCAGGGCGTCCGCCACGTCGCGGAATGCAGCCTGGATGGCACGCTCATACTGAGCCAGCGCGATGTCGCGCTGCGCTGTTGCACCCCGGACGAGGGACTCCGTCCGGCCGGCATCGAAGATGGGCATCAGCAGTTGCGCCGCGAAGCTCCAGGCCCCGTCCTTGAACAGGTCGCCCAGCTGCGTGCTTGCGGTGCCCAGACTGCCGGTCAGCGAGATGCGGGGCCAGTAGGCGGCCCGCGCTGCGCCGATGTTGGCATTGGCGGCCACGAGCAGCTGTTCGGCCTGCCGCACGTCCGGGCGCTGCAGCAGGACCTCCGAAGGCAGCCCGGTCGGAACCTCCGCGAAAACCAGCGACTGAATGCGGGGAAGCGGGGTCACGGCCAGCGGCTGACCCACCAGCAGGGTCAGCGCGTTCAGATCCAGCTCGCGTTGCCGGGTGAACTGGGCCAGCGCCGCTCGAGCGGAGGCCGCGAGTGACTGCGCCTGGCGCAGGTCCAGCTCCGAGGCGGTGCCATGCTGGTAGCGCAACTGCGTGAGCTGAAGCGACTGCTCGCGCGACTTCACGGTGTTGCGGGCAATCTCCAGCAGTTCGTCGTCCGCACACAGTGCCAGCCAGGCCTGCGCGACCGATGCCACCAGCGCGACCTGCGCGGCGCGTCGGCCCTCCTCGCTGGCCGCCAGCTGCGCTGCCGCCGCATCGCTGCCGGCACGGACGCGGCCGAACAGGTCCAGTTCCCAGGCCGATACCGTCAACCCTGCGGTATAGGTGCCCGCGACATTGCCGTTGCTGCCGGTGCCGCGCACGGCTGACGCCCCGGCATTCAGGGTCGGCCACAGGTCGGCGCGCCGCTGTCCGAGCACGGCCCGTGCCGCCTCGATGTTGAGAACGGCCACGCGCAGATCGCGGTTGTTCGCCAACGCCTGCCCGATGACCTCGCGCAGCGAAGGATCGGGGAAGTACTCCTGCCAGCCTGTTGCCGACGCCGCCTTGAGGCCGCTCTGCGGCGATGTCGCCGCGTTGGGGAACGCCGGTGCCACCGGCGCAGCAGGCAGCGTCAGCGGCGGCGTGGGCGCGGCACATCCGCCAAGGCCAGCCACGGCGGCTGCCAGGAGACCCCATCGCTTCAATGTCGTGACCCTCATGCCTGCTCTCCATGTCCCTTGGCCACCGGGGCGGCTGCAGCCGCCGGTGGATCTTCCAGTTCGTGCGCATAGAACCTGCGCTGGCGCTCGCTGCCCTTGAACAGGCGCCGCACCACCACGAAGAACACCGGAACGAACAGCACCGACAAGGTCACGGCGCTGACCATGCCGCCCATCACGCCGGTGCCGATCGAGCGCTGGCTCGCCGAACCGGCTCCCGAGGCGATCGCCAGCGGCAGCACGCCCAGCACGAAGGCCATCGACGTCATCACGATGGGACGGAAGCGCAGGTGCGCCGCCTCGAGCACGGCCTGCAGCGCCGTGCGGCCCTGGGCCTGAAGGTCCTTGGCGAACTCGATGATCAGCACCGCGTTCTTGGCCGACAGGCCGATGATCGTGATCAGGCCGATCTTGAAGTACACGTCGTTGGAGAAGCCACGACCCATCGTCGCCAGCACCACACCGAGCACACCCAGCGGCACGACCAGGATGACCGCCAGCGGGATCGACCAGCTCTCGTAGAGGGCCGCCAGACACAGGAACACCGCCAGCAGCGAGAAGCCGAACAGGAGCACGGCGGTCGCGCCGGCCAGCCGCTCCTCGCGCGACTGACCCGTCCACTCGAAGCCGAAGCCCGGCGGCAACTGCCCGGCCAGTCGCTCCATCTCGGCCATCGCCTCGCCGGTGCTGACACCCGGCGCCGCGTCACCTGCAATGCGCATGGTCGGGTAGCCGTTGTAGCGGATGGACTGCATGGCGCCGGTCACCCAGCGCGTGGTCGCGAAGGTGGCCAGCGGAACGGGCTGTCCCTTCGAGTTGGGCGCCGTCAGCCGCAGCAGATCCTCCGGCTGCATGCGCGCCTGCGCATCGGCCTGCACGACCACTCGCTGCAGCCGCTCACCGCTCTGGAAGTCGTTCACGTAGGCCGAACCGATCGCCGTCGAGATCGTCGCATTGATCGCCTCGAAGCCGACGCCCAGGGCGCTGGCCTTGTCGCGGTCGATCACCAGTTGCAGTTGCGGTGCGTCCTCGAGTCCGTCCGGCCGCACGCCGGCCAGCAGCTTGCTCTGCGAGGCCATGCCCAGCAACTGGTTGCGCGCCGCGATGAGCGCTTCGCGCCCATTGCCGCCACGATCCTGCAGGCGGAACGCAAAGCCGGTGGCCGAGCCGAGTTCGGGAATCGGCGGCGGACTGAGCGGGAAGATGAACGCATCCTTCACCCCCATCAGCGCCCCGAAGGTGCGCCGGGCCAGCGCCTGGGCACTCTGGGCCTCTCCCTTGCGCTCGTCCCAGTCCTTCAGGGTGACAAAGGCCAGTGCGGAGTTCTGGCCCTGACCCGAGAAGTTGAATCCGAGCACACCGACCATGCTGCGCACTTCGGGTTGCTTGAGCACGAAGCCCTCGACCTGCTGCATCACCTGCAGGGTGCGGTTGGCGGTCGCCCCCGGCGGCAGCTGGATGTTGACCAGGATGTAGCCCTGGTCCTCGTTGGGGAGGAAGGACGTCGGCAGCCGATAGGTCAGCCACCCCACGCCCGCGACGATCGCCACGTAGACCAGCAGCATGCGGCCCGTGCGGTTGAGCAGGCGCACGAGGAATCCTTCGTAGCGCTTGGCGGTGCTCGCGAAGCCCCGGTTGAACCAGCCGTAGAAGCCCGTCTTGGCATGCGCGTGGCCGGCCTCGACCTGCTTGAGCAGCGTCGCGCACAGCGCCGGCGTGAGCGACAGCGCCATGAACGCCGAGAAGGCGATCGAGGCCGTCATCACGGCGGAGAACTGCCGGTAGATGTTGCCCACCGCGCCGGTGAAGAACGCCAGCGGCACGAACACCGAGATCAGCACCACCGTCACGCCGATGATCGCGCCGGAGATCTGCCCCATGGCCTTGCGCGTGGCCTCGCGCGGGCTCAGGCCCTCCTCGCTCATGATGCGCTCGACGTTCTCGACCACCACGATAGCGTCGTCCACCACGATGCCGACCACGAGCACCATGCCGAACATGGTCAGCACGTTGATCGAAAAGCCCAGCACCAGCAGCACGCCAAAGGTGCCCAGCAGCGCCACGGGGACCACGATCGTCGGGATGAGGGTGAAGCGCCAGTTCTGCAGGAACAGGAACATCACCAGGAAGACCAGCACGACTGCTTCGAGCAGGGTCTCGACGACCTTGCCGATCGAGATGTCGACGAAGCGCGAGTCTAAGCGTGCGGTAACTGCAATGATCACTGACGGCGTTGACGGCATCCTGTCCAACGGCACTTTCGGAGAAGAAGCAACACTGACCATCGACGAGTGGCGGGCGTTCGTTGCGGCCATACTCGAGGAAGGCGGTGGACGCGTCCCGATGTGCCCCGGCACTACCATGCTCAGCACGCGAGAGACGATCGAGCGCATGAAGTTTGTCCGCGATCGCGGCGCGCATGGCACGATGCTCGGGCGCCCGATGTGGTGCCAACTGTCGCCGGCGGCGATTGTGAAGTACTACCGCGACGTGGCTGAGGCCGTTCCTGAACTTGGCATCGTCATCTACGACAACCCGGAAGCCTTCAAGGGGCGCATCACACCCGAGACCTGGGCCCAACTGGCGGATATCCCGCAGGTCGTCGCGGCGAAGACTATCGGCATCGACAAACAGTACGAGCAAAACCTACAGGCCGTCAAAGGCCGCATCAGGCTAATGCCGCTGGAACGCGACTGGACCAAGGCTGTCCGCATCGATCCGAGTGTCTCACTCGCAGCGTGGGCTGGGTCGGCCAGTTGCGGCATGGAGCCATGTTCAAAGCTGCGCGACCTGATCCGCGCTGGACGCATGGAACAGGCTGAAGCACTGACGGAACGCATCACATGGAGCTACGAGACCTTCTTCCCCAATGGAGACTTCCATGAATTCTCCAAGTACAACATCCCATTGGAGAAGGAGCGCTTCAATGCGGCCGGATACATCAAAGCAGGCCCAACCCGGCCACCGTATGACCTGATGCCGCAGGCATACTTGGAGGGAACGGTCGAAGCGGCGCGACGCTGGCGAGTGCTTTGCGCTGAGGTAAAGCGGGGGGAGTTTGAGGCGTAGTCTGCGTACCATCGTGTGCGGCAGAAGCGGGCATGGCTGACGATTGGACAGCCATCTGATACTTCTCGCGTCGCTCGCCATATTAGGCGCCTGCACTCTGCGGCTTCAACTTTGCAGATCAAGTTCACGAACCTATACCGCAGCCAGCGAGCGCCGGACCCGGCGCAAGGTTCCAGCGAAGAAGACCGCGCCAATGGCCAATAGCGCAAGCAGCATTGGCCACACGACCGAAAGCCCCGCCCCCCGGTATAGAACAGCCTGGGCCAGGCTCACGAAGTGTGTGGTCGGCGCGAGCAGCATGAGATCGCGCAGCACCTCCGGCATGCTCTCCCGGGGCGTGGCGCCGCCGGACAGCATCTGGAGCGGCAACAGCACCAGGATGATCAGCAAGGCAAGCTGCGGCATCGAGCGGGCCACGGTGCCCAGGAAGATGCCCATCGAAGTGGTCGCAAACAGGTGCAGCGCGACCCCCGCCAGGAACAGTGCCGAGGAGCCTGCGATGGGCAGGCCCAGCACGCCTCCGACCATGACAAGCAGCGACAGCGCGCAGGCCAGGAACACCACCCCCCCTGTGGCCATCACCTTGGCGAGCATGATCTCCACGGGCCGCAGCGGCAGTGTCAAGAGGTGTTCCAGTGTCCCCTGCTCGCGTTCGCGGATGAGAGCCGCACCGGCCAGGATGATGGACAGCATCGTGACCATGTTGATCAGTTCCATCACCGCCGTGAAGCGCGCGCTGTCCGACGTGGGGTTGAACCGCATGCGCACAGCCAGTTCCACCGGGGCTGCGCTCGATGCACGTTCGCCGGAAACGAACTCCTGGATCTCCTGCAACAGCATGGCCTGGACCTGACCGGCGCCGATGAAGGATTGCCGCATCTGCGTCGCATCGACGTTGAGCTGCAGGGCCGGACGGCGCCCCGCCAGCAGGTCGCGCTGAAACCCCGGCGGGATATCGAGCACGAAGCTGTACAGCCCCGTGTCCAGACCGGCATCCATCTCCTGCAGCGAAATCTGTCGCGCAGGCAGGAAGTCCGGTGGGTAGAAGACGCCCGCGAGGCGTTGCGACAGTTCGGTGTGGTCCTCGTCCACGACTGCGATGGGCACGCGCACCAGACGGTCCGGCACGACTGTGGCGGCGACGTAGATGGCGCCGCTGAAGGCCCAGACGACAAAGACGAGAAGCAGTCGGTCACGCCACAGGCTGCGCAATTCCTTGACGGCCAGGTGCG
This sequence comes from Burkholderiales bacterium, assembly GCA_016213265.1. Lineage (GTDB taxonomy): Bacteria > Pseudomonadota > Gammaproteobacteria > Burkholderiales > Burkholderiaceae_C > Ideonella. The sequence continues at coordinate 53,753 of JACRBA010000135.1, forward strand.
CCACCGAGCGCAATGACTTCACTAGGCCGTCCATCAGCGCTCCTGCTTGCGCAACAGCAGCACGCTGGCTGCCAGCAGCACCGGGCCGGCCAGCGCCAGCGGCCAGAAGAGCCCGCCGAGTTCCTCGAAACCGAGCGCCTTGGAGAACGTGCCGCGACTGATGGTGACGAACGCCGCGGTCGGATACAGGTGCGCAATCGCTGCCGACAGACCCTCCAGCGTGGACACCGGGTTGAGGATGCCCGAGAACTGGATCGCCGGCAGCATGGTGGCCAGCGCCGTGCCGAACAGCGCAGCGAGCTGGCTGCGGGTGAACGACGACATGAGCAGCCCGATGGCGGTGGCGGCGAACACGTACAAGAAGGCCGCCAGAGCGAACGTGGGCAGGCTGCCGGTGAACGGCACGCCGAAGACGGTGACCGCCATCGCCGTCAACACGGCGAAGTTGACCATGCCCGCGACGACATAAGGAAGCTGCTTGCCGAGCATGAACTCCAGCTTCGTGACCGGCGTGACATACAGGTTCGTGATCGAACCCAGTTCCTTCTCTCGCACCACGGCCAGCGCCGGCAGCATCGAGGGGATGAAGATCAACAGGATGGGGATCACCGCGGGCACCATCGAGACGATGCTGACCACGCCGGGGTTGTACCGGTAGCGCACCTCCAGCTGAGCGGCCGGTCGCGCGTCGATGCCCGCCTCCGCCATCCGCTGCGACAGGAATCCGTTGTGCAGGGCCTGCACGTAGCCGGCGATGATTTCCGCCCGCATGGGCATCGCACCGTCGATCCACACGCCCACCGTGGTGGGGCGGCCGCGGCCCAGATCGGCCGCGAACCCGGGCGGGATCTCGAGGGCCAGTGCGAGCTCTCCGCTGCGCATCCGGGCGTCGAGTTCCGCATGACTGGACAGCGGCGGCTGCTCGAGGAAGTAGGGCGAGCCGGCCAGTTCCTGGACATAGGCGCGACTGGCATTGCTGTCGTCGCGGTCGATGGCGGCGAATCGAAGGTCCTGCACGTCCATGCTGATGCCGTAGCCCATGATGAGCATCAGCAGTGCCGTTCCGGCCAGCGACATGGCCAGCCGGATCGGATCGCGCAGCAGTTCCAGGGTCTCGCGGCGCGCGCAGCTCAGCAGGCGGTGGAGGCTGAATGCCCGCTGGGTGCGCGCCAGTGCCCGCGCGGCGGCATGGCGTCCGTCGTCGCCGTCGAGCGTCGGTGCGCGGCCTTCGTCGGGTTGCGGCCGCCCAGGACGGCCCGATTCTCCGGCCGACGCCTCCGTCCGGGCGCGGCCCTCCAAGCCCTGCTGCTGCGCCTGCAGTCGGCGCACGAAGCTGTCCTCCAGCGTCCCGGCTTCGCTGCCGCTCGCCAGCTCCGCAGGGCTGGCACAGGCCAGCACCCTGCCGGCGTGCATGAGCGAGACGCGGTCGCAGCGCTCTGCCTCGTTCATGAAGTGCGTGGACAGGAAGATCGTCACCCCGTCGCGGCGCGACAGCTCGATGAGCAGAGACCAGAATTCATCCCGCGCGATCGGATCAACCCCCGAGGTCGGCTCGTCCAGGATCAGCAACTCCGGCCCATGCACCAGAGCCGCGGCCAGTTGCAGGCGCTGCCGAAGCCCGAGCGGCAGCGTCATCGGCAGCGCCTTCGCCGCGGCGGCCAGCCCGAAGCGGTGCAACAACTCGTCGACCTTCGGCGCGAGCGAGGCGGTGTCCATGCCGAACAGCCGGGCCTGCAGCTCGAGGTTTTGCCGCACCGTCAGGTCGCGGTACAACGAAAATCCCTGCGACATGTAGCCCACCCGCCGGCGCACGGCAAGGTCGGTGGCGTCCAGCGGCTGGCCGAACAGACGCACGTTGCCGCTGCTGGCGGGCAGCAGGCCCGTCAGCATCTTCATCGTGGTTGTCTTGCCGCAGCCGTTGGAGCCCAGGAAGCCGAAGATCTCGCCGCGCCCGATGCGGAAATTCACGCGATCGACGGCCGTGAAGTCGCCGAAGCGGCAGGTCAGCTCGATCGCCTCGATCGCGATGTCGCCGTCGCTCGAACTCCGGGGAGGTACCACGGGCGAACGATGCCGGGCACGACGCTCGGGCGGCAGCAGTTCGATGAACGCCGCCTCGAGCGATGCACAGCCGGTGCGGGCGAGCAGCTGGGCAGGCGTGCCGGTGGCCAGCACACGCCCTGCGTCCATGGCCACCAGCTGGTCGAAGCGACCGGCCTCCTCCATGTAGGCCGTGGCCACCAGCACGGTCATGCCGGGCCGGCGGGCACGGATGTCCTCGACCAGTTCCCAGAACTGGCGGCGCGAGAGCGGGTCCACGCCGGTCGTCGGCTCGTCCAGGATGAGCAGGTCTGGATCGTGGATGAGCGCGCAGCACAGACCCAGCTTCTGCATCATGCCGCCGGACAGCTTGCCCGCCGGCCGCCCCGCGAACGGCAGCAGCCCGGTGCTGTCGAGCAGGGATTCGATGCGTTCGGCGCGTGCCCGGCTGCCATGGCCGAAGAGCCGCCCGAAGTAGTCGACGTTCTCCTGGACCGACAGCGTCGGATAGAGGTTGCGGCCCAGTCCCTGGGGGTTGTAGGCGATGCGCGGCCCGACACGGCGGCGATGCGACGCGTGGCGCATGTCGCCGCGCAGCACGGCCAATTCACCGTGCTGAAGCCGTCGCGCCCCCGCGACCAGCGACAACAGCGTCGACTTGCCGACCCCGTCGGGGCCGATGAAGCCCGTCACGCTGCCGGCGGCGACGCGCAGGTTGATGTCCTGCAATGCCTGCAAGGAACCGTACCGGTGCCCGACCCCGGCCAACCGGACAGCGGCGGCATCGTCCTGGGTCATGGCCCCGCTGCAGACGCCGAAGAAGCTGCCGGCGAGGGCACGCGCACGGCCAACCGGGCGGGCCAGGGCTGCTCGCCCAGACGCACGTAGGCGACCCCCGGAAGCCCTGTCTTGACCTGCTCGCGGTAGCGCTCCAGCAGTTCGGGCGACACCCGGGCCCGCACCTTGAAGACCATCTTCTGGCGCTCCGACTCGGTCTCCACCGTCTTCGGGGTGAACTGCGCCACGCTCGCCACGAAGTCCACCGTGGCCGGAATCACCACGTCCGGTGCTGCGTCGAGCACCAGCCGGGCTTCGCCCCCGATGGCCACCCGACCTGCGGCCCGCTCGGGCAAGAAGAAGCTCATCGTGACGTCGCCCAGATCCACGAGAGTGACGACGCGCCCCCCCGGCGCAAGCACCTCCCCGGCATGGGCCAGAACGGTCTGCACCCGCCCGTTGCGGGGCGCGCGCAGCAGTGCATCGGCAATCTCCACCTGCACCCGCTCGACCGCCGCCCGGGCCGACTCGATGCCGGCCTGTGCCTCGCCGAGTTGCGAGCGCGTGGCCACCACGGCTGCCTCCGCCTCCAGCCGTTGCGAACGAGCGGCCTCCAGCGCCGCACGGCTGGCACGTACGCGAGACTCGGCGGCATCGAGTTGCTGCGGCGAGATAAAGTTCTGGGCCACCAGTTCGGACGTGCGTTTCAACTCGCGTTCCGCAAGCGCGGTTTCGGCCGTTCGTTGTGCGACCAAGGCCTCGACCGTGCGCACCGCCTGTTCGCGCTGCCGCACGACCGACGCCAGCGCGACCCGGGCAGCCTCGGCCTGCCGGGACTGCGCTTCGGCCGAACGCAGTTGCGCCTGCAACGACTGCGTGTCCATGCGGCCGATCTCGTCATCGGCACGCACGAAGTCGCCGTCGCGCACCTTGACGTCGAGGATGCGTCCCCCGGCCTTGGTGGACACGTCGATCGCCGTGGCTTCGAGCCGGCCATTGCCCGCGACGATCCAATCGGGCAATTCGTCGCCGTCCGACCAGCGCCAAGCCAGGGCGGCGGCAATCAGCAGCACGCACAGCAGCAGCGCCAGCGCGAGGCGACGTCGAGGAGCGGTCCAGTTCATAGGCCAGGCATATCGTTTCGATTCCCAGTGGAGAAGACACTTCGGGCCGGCTGCGCGGCGCGTCTCCATTGTGTCGCAGCACCTGCGTATGCGCCGAGCGCGACGGCTCCTGCCACCCAGCCCAGCGCAAGCAGGAGATCGGCAGTTGCGGGCTGCGCAAACTGCAGCAGTCGGTGCGCACCGGGAACCTTGACCGCCAGGCCCTGGGCGACGGCCAACAGCAAGCCCTGAATCCAATCGCCACGCTGCCAGCAATGCCAGGTCACCGGCAGCGCGATCGCCCCGAGCACGGCCAGCCCGACGGTCAGCAGGAGAAACATCGGCTCCGACGCGATCCCGCGCAAGGTGTCCAGCCAGCCCTGGCGCTCGCTGTCGTCAATCTCGTTGGGGCCCTGCCGCGCCAGTCGTTGCCGTGCTTGGTCCTCGGCGAGCCCGGACAGGCCGGGCTGGTCACTCGGGGAAGGCATGGCGCATGGTCGCGGAATCATCGACGGAGGTATGGGACGATCAGGCTCTTCGGACGAGGAGATCTTGATGAAGATCAGCTTTCTGGGGGCGGCGCAGGAAGTCACCGGCTCGTGCTGCCTGGTCGAGTTGCCCGGGCTGAAGTTCCTGGTGGATTGCGGAATGCATCAGGGCGGACGTGAAGCCCGGGAGCGCAACTTCGCGCGCTGGCCCTTCGAACCGAAGAACCTCGACTTCGTGTTGCTGACCCACGCCCACATCGATCACAGCGGGCTGCTGCCCAGGCTGTGTGCGCTCGGATTCAAGGGACCGATCTACGCGACCAGCGCCACGGCCGACCTCCTGTCGGTCATGCTGATGGACAGCGCCTTCATCCAGGAATCGGACTGGAACCGCGCCCAGCGCGAGCGCGGCAATGGCCGGCGCCATGCCGGACGAGGCGTCGAACTGCTCTACACCGTCGCGCAAGCCGAGGCTTGCCTCGAGCAGGTACGCGGCGTCGCCTATGACGTCGACGTCCACCCGCATCCGGCCGTGCGCTGCCGGTTCCGCGATGCCGGCCATATCCTCGGCTCGGCCATCATCGAGTTGTGGCTTCAGGAGGGCGAGCGCGCTCGCAAGCTCGTCTTCTCCGGCGACCTGGGTCAGCCGGGCCGGCCGATCGTGCGCGACCCGACGCCGATCGACGAAGCCGACCTGCTGTTCGTCGAGTCGACCTACGGCGACCGCGTGCACCGCCCGATGCGGGAAACCGTGGACGAACTCGTGGCGGTCATTGAGGACACGCTGCGCCGGCGCCAGGGCAACATCATCATCCCGGCCTTCGCACTCGGGCGCACGCAGGAACTGCTGTACCTGCTGGTGAGCCTGCGCCGCGAAAACCGGCTGCCGCCAATGCAGGTGTTCGTCGACTCGCCGATGGCCGACAAGGTCACCGCCATCACGGCACGGCATCCCGAGTTCCTCGACGCCGAGACGCGGGAGATGCTGTCATTGCGCCGGCAGCCACCGGAGGGCCTGAGCATCCGTTTCACCAAGAACGTGGACGAGTCGATGGCACTGAACCGGCTCAAGGCGGGCGGCATCATCGTCGCCGCCAGCGGCATGTGCGACGCGGGCCGCATCAAGCACCACCTGCGACACAACCTCGGCCGCCCCGAATGCGCGATCGTGATCATCGGCTTCCAGGCCGAGGGCACCCTCGGCCGGCGCCTGGTCGACGGCGAGAAGCGGGTGCGGCTGTTCGGCGAGGAGCACGCCGTGCGAGCCAGCGTGCACACGATCGGCGGGCTGTCCGCGCACGCCGATCGCGATGCGCTGCTCGCCTGGCTGCGCAGCCTGCGTCGCGCGCCGCAGCGGACCTTCGTGTTGCACGGCGAAGCGGCGACCGCCTGCGGCTTTGCCGACCGCATCGCGGATGAACTCGGCTGGGCAGCGGAAGCGCCCGCCGCGCTCAGCCACGTCGACCTCTAGGGGCGGTCCGCATCGGCGAGGCCGGCGCGCATGGCCTCGAGCTCTGCAACGTAGCGCTGCGCGTCGCCATAGTCGAAGTACTGCTCGTACCGATCGTGGGTGGCTCGCAGCCGGCGCGAATGCTTGATGGGGCACCAGTACTGCTCAGTGCGCGCAATGATCTCCCGACCATAGGCCATCAAGCCGTTCGCGTAGGAGCAGTACAGGCAGTTGAATTGCTCGATGCGGTTCAGGTACGGCAGAAGCGCGCGGTCGTAGACGAAGTGGTCAGCGCGGCGCACCTTCGGTATCCGGTAGATCGGAAAGCAGATCGCCTGGTAGACGCTGATGGCCAGGTCGGCCAGCAGCAGCGGCAGCGCAACGCCGTAGATCACTGGCGCGGTCAGCAGATGCCACAGTCGGGCTCGCAGCAGGTAGTGAAGACTGCTGGTGCGCAGGCGGCGGTGCAGTTCCAGCACCTCATCCTCGAAGCGCACGCGGTGGTGGTCGAGGCGATAGCGGAATTGCTCTCGCTTGACCGCGAGGTCTGCCTCCAATTCGCATTGGAGTTCGTGGATGCGTGCCATCAACTCGTCGATCCTGGAATTCATCGTGCCTCCTCCCCGGACATCGCCGTCCCTGCCCCGACGCCAGTCTGGCACGAACCTCTCGTGCGCCCGCGCCGGGCGCGATCGTGCAGCGATGCGTCCCGACGAAACCCGCGTCGTCGGCCTCCCCGTCGCACTCGGCACCGGACTGCCGCTCGGCACCGAACGCGAACGCCACAAGGGCCAGGCCGCAGACCGCGAAGCCGCCGGATCGCGCAGTTTCACGGTCGCCGCCCGTCCGGAGCAATCGCACAGGCCCTGCCGTCCTCCGGCCTGGTCGTCGCCGGTGCCTGCCGCCATCGGTTTCGGCTATGGCCAGCGGTACTTGGCGGGACCTCGGCCTGAAGGTGAGCGTTGCGCTCGCCGCCATCGGCGATGCGCCTGCACCGGTGGTGTCCCTGGCCGTGCTGCACGCAGTCGGTACGCTGGTGAAAGAAGAGTTCGTCCAGGGCGCACTGCTGGCGGTCAGCATCAACTCGGTCACCCGTGTCGCCGCGGCATTGGTCTCCAGTGGCCGGAGCTTGGCCTGGCGATTCGCACTGGCCCTGGCCGTGAGTGTCGCCGCAGCTTGGACAACTGCCTGCTCGACGGTCAGGTGAACCACGTCGTGAGACGTCCGGCCGGCCGTAGCCGCCTCGGCCCCTGGACTTGACGACGGACAATCGAACCGGATGGCGAAGCTCGATGATGACGGCACGGATGAGCGGCGCTCGCCATCGGCCGTACCAGTTCCAGCCTGGACCTGTGCGCCTTCCTTCGGGCCCGCAGGATGTTATGCGCACGATGAACAAGGAACGACGCAGCGAAGACGCAGTTCGGCGGCAGGATATCCTCCCGCGACATCGCCTACATCCGGACATCGTGCGCCTGGGCGTCGTGAGCTTTCTCACCGACGTGAGCTCCGAGATGATCTTCGCAGTGTTCTCCGTCTTCTTCACCACGGTGGCGGGCGCATCCAGCGCACTGCTGGGCCTCATCGAAGGCCTCGCGGACCTGTCCGCCTCGTCGCTCAACTACCTGGCAGGCTGGCTGTCGGATCGAAGCGGCAGACGCAAGTGGTTTGCCGTGGCAGGCTATGCGTTCTCGACGCTGGCCAAGTCGGTCTTGCTGGTCGCCACTTCCGTCGGCGCCCTGGCAGCGTTCCGCGTCGTCGAACGCCTGGGCAAGGGCTTTCGGGGGCCGCCACGGGATGCATGGCTGTCATCCATGGCGCCCGAGGGTTCAAGGGGATACGCCTTCGGCGTGCACAAGGCGCTCGACAAATCCGGCGCCGTCGTCGGCCCGCTGATCGCCTATGCGCTCCTGAGCGGTCTTGGCGAGTCGCCCGCCACCTACGCGCTCCTGTTCGCGGTCGCCTTCGTCCCAGCGGTGGTCAGCGTGATCCTTCTGGCGTCCATCCCGGATCGCCCCGGCACGCGGCACGACGCCGAGAGCGCGCGACACGGCTGGCTTCGATTGACACCGGCGTTCAAGCGCTTCCTGGTGCCCGCAGGCGTATTCGCGCTGGCCTACTTCAGCCTCGGCTTCATTCTGCTGAAGGCGCACACGATGGGTTTCTCCATCGCGCAGGTGGTTCTGCTGTACGCTTTGTTCAATGCCACCTGCGTCCTGGCTGCTCCGGCCATGGGACGGCTCGGCGACAGGATCGGACGAAGCCATGTCGTGCTGCTCGGCTATGCACTCTACGCTTGCATCAACCTGTGGCTCATCGCGGCCGGCAGCCGCCCGGAGATGGTGGCGATCTTCGCCCTGTACGGCCTCTTCTACGCCATTGAGGAGTCGCAGAGCAAGGCGTTCATCGCCGACCTCGAACCTGAGCGACGGGCAACGGCGATCGGCGCCTACAATTTCGTGACCGGTGTCGCTTACCTGCCGGCCTCGCTGATCGCCGGCGCGCTGTGGAGCATCTCGCCCGCGTGGGCGTTCGCGGCGGCGGCTGGACTTTCCGTGTTGGCCATCGCGATCTTCCTCGCACTGCGGCCGTCGGAGACTCTTGGGCCGTGAACACCCTACGCCGAAGACCACCGGGCCCCTCCGCAATGTCTTCCGGCCGCTGCCGCGTCAGTCCAGGGACCGTTCGATGCGGCTGAACGCGTAGGCGTCAGACCGGGGGCAGCCGTACAGGTGCCCATAGGCGCGAACGCTGAGCCCCGTGGAGCGATTGGTCAGTCGGATCCACCCGCCCCGATCCATTTCGCCATGGAGCCGTTCGCCGACCCGAAGGCCGGGCGGATCGAGCCACTGCAGCACGCTGTAGGTCCCATCCGACAGGACCACGACCGCAAGCCGGTCGGCGATGTTCTGCGCGACCACCTGACCTGAATCCTCCATCAATACACCCCCTGCCCCCGATGCGACGGTCGGAGCGTCCGGTCGGTGATCTTCGCATGTCGCAGCCATCCGGGTAGATGCCGGAAGCGTCGAAGTGCACGGAACGCCGCGGCGGACGACACCAGGATGCCCACCTCAACGCTGGCCGAGCATTTCCGGCGTGATGAGCACGATCCCGCGCTCGGTGAGGTGGAAGCGTGAGCGGTCTTCGTGCGGAAAGACCCCTGCCTTGAAACCGTCGGGCAGCACGCAGCGCTTGTCGACGATGGCACGCCGCAGGACAACGCCGCGTCCGACCCTCGCGCCGGGCAGAACGACCGAGTCTTCGACCAGGCTGTGTTCACCCACGTGGACCTTGGAAGACAGCACCGAGCGGCGCACGGTGGCACCGCTGACGATGCATCCGCTGGAGACCAGCGAGTCGACCGCCAAACCCCTCCGAGCGTCTTCGTCGAATACGAACTTGGCAGGCGGCAACTGGGCAGGAAGGCTGAGGATGGGCCACTGGTCGTCGTACAGATTGAGTTCCGGCACGACGTGCGTGAGGTCCAGGTTGGCCTCCCAGAACGCGTCGAGAGTCCCGACGTCGCGCCAATACGGGCGCGTGCCCACCATGTTCACGCAACTGTCGGCATATCGGTGGGCAAGCACCCGGCGGCGCTGCACCAGCTGCGGCAGGATGTCCTTGCCGAAGTCGTGACTGGACTCGGCAACTGCCGCATCGCGCTGCAACTCCTCGCACAGCAGCGCCGCGGAGAAGACATAGATGCCCATGCTGGCCAGACAACGGTGCGGATCGTCGGGCCAGGGCCGGGGCTGCCGGGGCTTCTCCGCGAAGGCTTGCACGCGGCCGGAATCGTCTACGGCCATGACCCCGAAGTTCACACCATCGGCCAGCGCAACGTCGATGCACCCGACCGTCACATCGGCGCCGCTGCGGACATGCCCGGCCAGCATGATCGAGTAGTCCATCTTGTAGACATGGTCCCCGGCGAGCACCAGGACGTACTCGGCCCGCGTTTCTCGCAGCAGTTCCAGGTTCTGATACACGGCGTCCGCGGTACCGGCGTACCAACTCTCGCCCGTCCGCTGCTGCGCCGGGACCACGTCCACGTATTCGCCAAGGTTGGCCGCGAGGAAGCTCCACCCGCGCTCGATGTGGCGAATCAGGCTCTGCGCCTTGTATTGCGTGAGAACGGCGATGTGGCGGACACCCGAGTTCACGCAGTTGCTCAACGCAAAGTCGATGATCTTGAACTTCCCCCCGAACGGCACGGCAGGCTTTGCACGCCGGTCGGTAAGCTGCCTGAGTCTCGCACCGCGCCCGCCCGCCAGGACGAACGCCAGCGTGCGTTGGGTCAGGTGGTTGGACCCGCGCTTGGCGAGTGCGCCTTGCGCGGGCTCGACCTGCCGCATCCGGTCAATCCCCGAGTCGGTTCGTGACGCAGGCTCCTGCATGACTCCTCCCAGGCCTGTCGCAGACAATCCATGACGCCGATGCTGAGCCCACCAGGGCAAGTCCGCTTGACATAGCGCAACGACGCCGAAACTCGATCGCCCAGCCGCGGCAACGGCGTTGAAGGCCGGGCCGGATCATGCCGCCCTGTCGCGTCCAGCAGTTGCCCGATCGATCGACCGCGGATCGGGCCTCAGAATTGGCCATCCCCCAAGGCCGAGGCCGACAGCCGCACCGTCTGGTCGAAACACGACTGCAGACGCCGCGACCACGACGCTCGTTGCCGACCGTTCGACGCCGCCTGCGGCTCGGTCGAGCAGGGGCGGCGCATGACCAGCACGACCCCGTCGTCTCGCTCGATCAGCCCGATACGGCCCGGGAGGTGCGCGCCGGGCGCCGACCCAGCCTCGAACAGCCCCGCCACGACATCGGCCGCCCAGACATCGAAGACGACGGCGCGACGGGCCAGCGGCATGGCGTCAGGGACACGATCCGCGAACCTGTATCGCCGCAGCACTGACACGCGATGTGCGAGGAATTCCAGCCTGAGTGTCAGCGCCACGCTCTCGATGCTGCCTCGACAGCGGGCCATCGACACCGTCTGCGTGTGCACGACCGCAGGCCGGGGCGTCATCGACGCATCGAGCAATTGGTCGAGCAGCGTTGTCGTTCCCGGGTCGACGAGATCCCGTCCGCGCGTGCTGCCGCTCATCTGAGTCCCCGCAGCAAGCGGCACAGCGCGGCCTCGATCGTGCGTGCCAGCACATCGACCTCGGCCGAGTGTGAGAGCAGAGGCATCAGCGCCGTCGGGCGTGGCGTCGTGACGGTCGTCACGCCCCCGCGATCGTGCAGGCTGATGCGACATGGCAGGAGGTGAGCCATGCCGGGGTCGACATCAAGAAGACGCGCCGCGATCTCCCGGTCGCAAACTTCGTAGGTGCGACAGGCCTTGCCCGTCCCTTCACCGGGCGCAGCCATCAAGTCGTCCAGTTCGTGAACCTTCACGAGCGAGAGTTGCCGCCTTCCAACCAACCGCTCCAGCCGAGCACACACCACAGGCAATGCGCTGTTGCTGACCGTCGCTAACGTCGATTCGCCGCGAATCACAGCGCGGGCTTTGAGCAGCGCAAACGGCATGGCCTTCCAACGTCGTTCCATCGCCCTCCCGATCCTCGCTCGCGTGCCGCCGCAATACTCCAGTCTCGCAGCCTAGCGGCGCCAACTTTGGATGCACTTGGGCACACTGCCCGATTCTCGACGAGCCGAACCAAGCGAGCCGCCTCGCGCATGGCGTCCTTGTACGGCGCGCCCACCGCAGGGCATCGAGCCGATGGTTCGTCGGCACAGGTCCTGGCGACTGTCGTCGGTCAACCCATCGCCACAACTCATGGCTCCACACCGGCAAACGACACGCGGTTCCTGCCGGCACGCTTGGCGGCGTACAACGCCTCGTCGGCCTTGTCCAGCAGCGCGCCGGGCTGGCGCGCATCGTCCGGAGCGATGGCCACGCCCACGCTCACGGACACTTGCGCGGATTCGGCACCGGGCAGTTCAATCGGCTGACACACGGCACTGATGATCCGTCGCAGGATCGCCTGCAGGCCATCGCCCGTCACCACCGGGGTCAGCAGCACCACGAACTCGTCGCCACCGAGCCTGGCCACGGTATCGCCCTGGCGCACGCAAGCCTGCAGTCGCCGACCAACCTCGACGAGCAGCCGGTCGCCGGCCGAATGCCCATGCCGGTCATTGACTGCCTTGAAGCCGTCCAGATCCAGGCAGCACACGGCGAGTCGACCTTGCTGCCGGGCGTTCACGGCCAACGCGTGCTGCAACCGGTCCGCCAGCAGCAGGCGGTTGGGCAATTGCGTGAGCGCATCGTGGAAGGCAAGGTGCTCCACCTGGGACTGGTAGTCCTTCATCTGGCTGATGTCGACGAGCACCCACATCGACTCCCCGGTTGCCGGGGACAGCAGCACACCGCTCGCATCGATCCACAGCAACTCGCCACCCTTTCGCCGCATCTGCAACTGGGTGCGATGGCGGCCTTTGGCGGCCAGTGCCGCGTCGGCCGCCTGGGCCTCCTCCTCGAACGAGCGATGATCCGCACACAGCACCCGGGCGGCCTGATTCAACAACTCGTCCGGGTCATAGCCGAACATCCGCTCTGCCGCGGAGTTCTTCCAGACCACCGTTCTGCCCCGGATCCTGACGATTCCGACCACTTCGTTGTCCAGCATGGCGTTCTGCTCCTTGGCCAGACGGCTCAGGGCGATCCGCGCCTCGTGCACCTGCGTGATGTCGTGCATCACCGAGCGACTCATGACAAAACCCCCGTCGGCGTCGCGGACCGCCGTCGCCGAGAGGCTGACCCAGCGCGACGACCCGTCCCTGGAGCGGAGTTCGAACTCCATCGGACCGATCTGCCCATCAACCTTGAAGACTGGAAACATCAACCGGAACAGGTTGCGGCCTGCCTCCGAGAAAAAGTCGACCGGCCCCAGTCGGTGAAGCACCTCCTCCCGGCTGCAACCCAGCCACGCCAGCGCGAGGTCGTTGATGCGGATGAACCTGCCCTGCGCGTCGACAGAGTAGTAGCCGCACGGCGCGTTGTCGTACAGGTCGTGAACCTGCTCGGCCGCCTCGGCCAGACGCGTGGCCATTTCACGCCGCTCGGTGATGTCCTGGAAGGCTCCAATCAGCCGCCGCGGCCTGCCTCCCTCGCTCTCGATTTCGCCGACGGCACGCACCCAGATCGGGCGCCCTTTCGCGGTCACGAACGGAAGCTCCAGATCCCAGCCGCCTCCGGAGGCAATTGCACGCTGCACGGCTGCCTCGATGACCGGCCTGGCGGCCGGTGAGTAGAACGAAATGGCCTCGTCGAGCGACGGGGTGTAGCTCGCGTCGACTTCGTGGATCCTGCGCGTCTGCGCCGACCAGCTGATTGCACGGGTCTCCAGATCCATCTCCCATCCACCGACACCGGCAACCCGCCCGGTGCGCTCCAGCAGGGCCTTGGCGGTCCGCAGCGCCAATTCCGCCTGGCGCTGCTCGCTGATGTCCCGACCGACCGAGTGAATCAGCACCGAGCCATCGGCGTCGCTCTGGCGGGAATTCGTCCAGGCAATCCATCGGGTCTGCCCGGCGGCACCGACGTTCCGGTTCTCTCCGGAACAGCGTTCCTTCCCCGACAGCAGTTCGTGGAACCGGTGTCCCACCGCCTCGCGGTCCTGGGCCTGCACGAGGTCGAACAGGTTCGCCCCGATCAGTTGCCGCGGCTCTCGCCCGAAAAGCTGGGCATAGGCCTGATTCACGTACACCAGTTCCCCATCCGGGCGGGCCAACGACACCAGTTCGCTCTGCTGCTCGACCAGGTCTCGATAGAGCGCACGGCTCCGTGCGATCTGCTGCTCGTCTTCGCTGCGAATGGCAAGCGCGCGCAGGATCAGATCGCGACGCATCGCGAGCGCTTCGGTGGCAATGCGAGCCAAGCCCGTGAGTCGTTCGACCTGCAGCGGCTCCATCGCTCTGGGAACGCGATCGATGACACACAGCGTCCCGACGCGACTGCCGTCCGGCATCGTCAACGGCATCCCGGCGTAGAAGCGAATTCCCGGCGCCCCCGTCACGAGCGGATTGCGCGCGAACCGCGAGTCCTGCCGGGCGTCCGGCACCGTGAAGAGATCGGCCTGCAGAATCGCATGCGCACAGAAGGCTACGTCACGCGGCGTCTCGTTGACGCCGGGCAGCCCGACATTGGCCTTGAACCACTGGCGCTCCTTATCGACGAGCGACATCAGCGCAATGGGTGTCCCGCACAGTTCGGCCGCCTGACGTGCGATGGTGTCGAACAAGGCCTCCGGCTCGCTGTCGAGAATCAGCAGTTCACGCAGGCGATCGAGCCGTGCCTGCTCGTCTGGGGGAAGGGGGGCCGACATGGAGTTTTCGCTGTGGTCAACTGTTCAAGAATGGGCCCGACCGGGCCGGCGCCACAACTCCTCCTCGGGCATGCCGCCAGGCCAGACGATCATGACGGGGTGGCGTGATGGCGCCGCCTCATCAGCCCCGCAGGCAGCAGCGCCAGCACGAAGATCACCGCCACCACGAGGAAACTGTCGCGGAACGCCATCATGCTGGCCTGAGCTGCGATGGTGCGGCCAAGGAACTCCAACGACCCCGCTCGCGCCATCGCCTCCGGAAGCCCCAGCTTCGCATACAGGCTTGCCAGGCCAAGCAGGAAAGCGGCAGTGGCACCGTTGGCCGCATCCTGGGAGGCCGTGAAGGCATGGGCATAGAGCTGGGAGCGTTGCTCGAGCACGATCGACAGCAGGTTCACGCCGAGTGCCCCGCCCAGTTGCCGGACGAAGTTGATGGCGCCCGAGCCCTGGCCGAGCAGTTGAGGCGGCAGCGCGCCCAACGCTCCAGCGTTCAGACTCGTCATGATGAAGCCAAGGCCGACGCGGCCGAGGACGATCCACCAGGCGAACGCCAGGAACGAGGTGTTCGTGTCGGCGGCGGCCATGAGCAGCGAGGACAGCGCAAAGACCAGAAGGCCGAACATGATCGGCAGATGGGCGGGCGTGCGATCGGTCAGGCGACCGGCAAGAGGAAACACGACGCCCAGCACGAGACCCGCGGGCATCAGCAGCAGGCCCGAACGTGTCGGCGTGTAGCCCTGGATGGTCTGGACGAACAGCGGCACGAGATAGGTCGACCCGTAGATGCCCGCTCCGAAGATGAACGCGACGATGGCCGCGCCGGCGAAGGTCCTCAGCTTGAACAGCTTCAGGTTCAGCATCGGCGTTGGCGTGTGCAGTTCCCAGACCAGGAAGCCCACGCCCGTTGACGCAGCCACTACGAAATCGACGAGGATGCGGTGCGACAGCCATCCATGTCGCTGACCGTTGGACAGACCGTTGAGAAGGCTCACGAGGAAGATCGACATCAACACGAAGCCGAGCCAGTCGAACCGACGCCGACCAGTCCCCGCCACCCGTCCCGGCAGGAACAGCGTCGCGGCGACAAGACCGACGGCGCAGAACGGCACAGCCAGGAAGAACACGTAGCGCCAGCTGAAGTTGTCCACCATGATGCCGCCGAGCGTGGGCCCGAGCGCGGGTGCCAGGACGACACCGATGCCATAGATACCCATCGCGGAGCCACGGCGGTCGGCCGGGAAGACCTGGAAGATGACCAGCATCGTGAGCGGCTGCAGGATGCCTGCCGCCGCCCCCTGCAGGAGCCGGGCGAGGATGAGCACGCCCTCGCCGGGCGCCAGCCCGCCGAGGATGGACGCGCCCATGAACAGCGACACAGCCGCCACGAAGGTCATGCGTTGCCCGATCACCTCGACCATCCAGGCGTTCAGCAGCATGGTCCCCGTCATGGCGGCCAGAAACGCGGTCGACAGCAGCTGCGCCTTGTCCTGCCCCATGCCGAAGGTGCCCATGATGTCGGGCAGCGCGACATTGACGATGGTGGAACTGAGCACGCTGGCGATCGTGCCCAGCATCACGGTGGCCGTCGCCAGCCAGCGGTAGGCGGGCCCATAGCGGGAGAACAGGGTCTCGATGCTGTCGGATGTGGCCACTTCAGCACCATTCGGCCAGGCTGGCCCAGTGCGACCGCCGGTGCGACAGCGCCGCCACCTCAATCACCGGCGGCGGCCTCGACCTCCACCATCATCCCCGGCTTGAGCAGTCCATCCTGCTGTCGCACCGCGATGCGAACCGGCAGTCGCTGGGTGATCTTGGTGAAGTTGCCGCTGGGGTTGGGGTTGGGCAGCAGGGCGAACTCGCTGGTCGCGGCCTGACCCACCTTGACGACAGTGCCCTCGAACGCCTGCCCCGGAAGCGCATCGACGACGATCCTGACCTTCTTGCCCGGCCGAAAGTGCCGGATGTCGGTTTCCTTGACATTGGCCTCCACCCTGACCGCCTGGGGGTCGTGCACCAGCATAAGCCGCTGGCCGGCCGACACGTACTCGCCCGCGTTGATGAAGGTCCGGTCGATCACGCCGTCGAACGGCATCGACACGGCACGGTCGCGCAGGTCCAGCAGGGCGCGCTCGCGCTGGGCTCGCAGGTCGACCTCTTCGGGGTCGAGCCCGGCCACCTGATGGCGCAGCACGGTCAACTGCTCACGGTCGGCCTGCGCCTGCGCCACTCCTGCACGGGAGCTCTCCAGGTTGGCCATCGCACTTCTCACCTGCTGGCCGGCCGTCTCCAGCGCCGCGCGCGCCTGATCCAGTTGGTCACGACCGACCGCCCCGATGGGTGCCAGCTTCTCGAAACGGCCGGCCTCGACCTGTGCCAGTCCTTCGCGCGTTCGAGCCGCGGCGAATCCGGCCTGCGCCGCATCCACGGCGGCATCCTGCGCGCGCATCTTGCCGGCCGTCTGCAGGTCGATCATGCGGATCCGCGCCAGGAGTTCGTCACGACGCCGCGCCACACCGGCCAGTCGCGCATCGAGTTCCTGGAGCAACAGGCGCGTGTCACGATCGTCGATAGACACCAGCAGGTCGCCGCGGCGCGCAACGTCTCCGGAGATCACCCGGATGTCGACCGCCCAGCCCGGCACGCGACTGCTGATCGCGACCATGTCGGTGGCCACCCGGGCGTCTTCGACCAGGACATGGGTGAACTGGTGATGAAGCCACCACACAGCACCGAGAAGTGCGGCCAGAAGCACGGCGCCCGTGGCGAGCGCACGGCGCGAAGGTCCGGATCGCGTCGGCGCGCTGACCTCGGATGGTTCCGCCGATTGCACGACGGACGCACCGCCCGCGTGGCCAGCTTCGGGATCGGCAGTGGTCGAACCGCTGTTCATGCACCCGTCCCCTCGGAGGTCTTTGCGGAGTCCGTCGCCGTTGGCGCCGGTTTAGACAACCTGGCGACGAGTTGCTCGAACACGACCAAGCACACATCGAGTTCCGCATCGTCGATGCCGTCGAACAATTCGTCCCTCAGCGACTCGGCAACCTTCCGGATCCGCGCCAAACCAGGCGCTGCCTCAGGCGTGAGATGGATGGCCCTGGCGCGCCGGTCGCTGTGGGCCACCTCGCGCCTGACCAGTCCCTCCAGTTCGAGTCGATCGAGCATTCGCGCCATGGTCGGCTCCTGAACGCCAACCGCAGCGGCAAGCATCTTCTGAGTCGCCGGCTCCTCGAGCCGCGACAGGTGCAGGAGCGTGAGTCCTTGCGCGTCGGTGATGCCGTGCGTCGACAGACGCCGGTCGATCTCGGCGCGCCACAGTCTGGACAGCCGCCCCAGGCAGATACCGAACGCTTCGCGTCTCTGGCGCCTTGTTGCCATGCTTCGAACACATCGATAAGATTTCGACGATGATAGTTGCATAGCTAAGTATTCTCAAGCTTCGGAGCCTGACACCATGTATCGCAGAATCCTCCTGGCGTTCGACGGATCTCAATCGGGACACGAGGCACTCCACCAGGGTGCCGACCTCGCTCGCCTGTACGGCGCACAGGTCATGCTGGTTGCCGTTGTGGCTCCCGACGCTGGCATCGTGATGGCAGAGTCGGTGGCGCCATCCGGGCTGCCCGCATTCCAGTTCGAGGACACGGAGCGGGTGCTCAAGGAAGGGGCGCTCGAGCTGCGCCGCAGTGGCCTGACAGTACAGACCAGCTTGTGCCAAGGCAATCCGGCGCTCGAGATCGGCCGAGTGGCACGCGAATGGGTCGCGGACCTCATCGTCGTCGGCCATCGGGAACAGAGCACCCTCGCGCGTTGGTGGCGCGGCTCCACCGGGGCCTCGCTGCTTGCCCACTCGCCGTGCAGTTTGCTGGTGGCCGTGATCGACCAGGCGCCGCGCCGGGACTCCGCCTCGGCCTCGAAGCCGGCGTGATAGGCACCACGAGCAGTTGGCCGATGCGGCGGTCAGCGTTCGCGAACGCGGGGTCGCACCGTCCGTCGATGTCCAATGTTTCGGAACCGGTTCCGACGCCATCTCAGTTCGCGGCATCATTGCACTCACAAGTGGCTTGCCAGGTGAGGAAGTTGTGCGATACGTCGAAACGGTGGCTCGGAGTGCAGAGTTGTTGCGTCAGGCTGTCCCCCTGATGTCGCAGCAGGCTGCCGCATTGCATCCAGTCAGCTACGCGGTCTGGTACGAGTACGTCGCCAGGAGCAACGCGCCTCTCCAGAAGGCGGTCGACGATTCGTTGACGCGATTGGGTCGTCTTGATGAGGCCAAGACATACGCCCTTTACCGCCAGCACATCTCCGAGGTCGACCCCCGAACGGCCGAACTCGTCGCCGACGTATTCGAGCGTGTGTTGTCTGGCATGTCCGACTCGGCCAATCGCGCCGGTCTCCAAACCGAGCGCTACTCTCACGCGCTTGAGCACTTGCGCGGTTCTCTGCCGGACACTGCGGAAGGACCGGTCGCCGAAATTCTCGAGCACACCGCCGCGATGGTCAACGCCGTGCACCACCTGCGTGCCGAGTTGGCCGCAAGCCAGCGAGAGATTCGGGATCTCCGCGCTGAGGTGCATCGGGCTCGGCACGATTCTCTGGTCGATGCACTTACGGGACTGGCGAATCGACGCTCGTTCGACGAACGCCTCGCGACGCTTCTCCTCGACGCGAACATCTCGGCGCCAGATTCGGCGCCGCTGTGCCTGGCGCTGGCCGACATCGACCACTTCAAGCGTATCAACGACAGGTATGGCCATGCGTTCGGTGACGAAGTCCTCAAGGCAGTAGCCCGCGCATTGAGTGGCGTGGTGGGGCACGACGGCGTTGTCGCGCGCATCGGTGGAGAGGAATTCGCCATCTTGCTGCCTATGATGAGCTTGCACCATGCGAGGGATCTTGCCGAGCGGGCGAGATCCGCGATCGCATCGAGTCGGATCCGTCGCGCCAGCGGGGAGACGCTCGAGCGCATCACCATCTCGCTTGGGGTCGCCAGTGCGTCCGCGAACCAGGAGCCGGCCTCCCTGCTGGAGTTTGCGGACGCTGCCCTCTACCGATCCAAGCAAGATGGGCGCGATCGCGTCACCGTCGCTACGTCCTCCGGAGTCGTCTCCTGACCGGCCGCTGAAGGCGCCGGAGCCGGAGCAAGCGGCTGGATCGCTTCCTGGGTGGCAGCCTCTCGCATCGCTTGGGAGTTGGTGGTCAAGGTCGTCCCGTCAATCCAGCAAGGGGATCAGCGCCGACGCTGTGGTTCCCTTCGGTCGGGCTGCGGCCGCACGGCTCAAAGCGACATGCGTGGCAACCACAACCCCATTGCGGCCGCGAACGTGCCGCCACAAATCGCAAGTGTGACCATGCTGAGCGCAGCCGCAACCCCGAAGCGCGCCACCGCGCCTCCCCGATCCTTTGCGTTCAGGTACAGCTGCATCAGTGCCAGAGGCAGGACGACGTAGGCGCCGAATGCCAGCAGAGTGAGGAAGGGGCCCTGGAACGTGGCGGCGTCGAAGCCGACGGGCCGCCGGTGCACCGCAAGCCAGGCCATCAGCCCGACGCGGAAGAACCAGACGCCGCTGGCCACGACGAATAGGCGAAGAGCCCAGCGCTGGTGGTCGCTGAATCGGCGCGACCGCGCGGCGCGCCAAGCCATAGCTGAGCAGCCCAGGATGAGTAGCGCGTTGATGCTGATGGCCAAATGCTGCGTGAGGTCGCCCGCGACACCGCCACGAACCCAGACCAGCCACAGGCCACCAGAAGCCAGCATGGCCGCGAAGCCGATGTACATGCGGCCGTTCCACCGGTGAAACGCCGGCGAGGACCGGCGAATGTCCGGGATCAGCTGCAATACGCCACCCGTCACCCACGCGACCGCCAGCAGCAGGTGCAGGCCCAGCAGCGCGTTGCCCAGAGGATCTGCCGCGTCAAAGCCTCGCGGCAGCACCTTGCCCCATCGCTCGTAGTTCCCGGCGATTGCGGCGCCGCCGTAGAAGATCGCTACATACGCGGCGAAGATCGCCTGGCCCGTGAGGGTAGCGGCCAGCCACGCCGTGGCGCTGCCTGAAAGCGCAGCACGGGACCAGGAGGTCCAACGCTCGGTTCCACCGGTCTGTGATGGAAGGTGGCCGGTGGTAGCTGCGGTTGTTTCTCGAATCGACACGGTCGGTACCTTTCGTGCAGTAGCTGCCTCAACGGCCGGCAGTGGCGTCGGGGCGTTTCGTCCTTCTTGGCACAGATGGTTTCCAACACCGATCGTCCCAGCACGCTGATCGATTCACCGACGAAGCAGTGGCAGCTCTGGCCCGCCCTGGTGCGCACCTGGCGCGCTGTCGTCGGTTGGCCTCCGGATGGGAGAACGAGATCGGCGACGAACTCCTGCGCCAGGACCTGCTACTGGCCACCGACGGCCAGCCCGAGCGTCGCCTGGCCACGGCCGGCGAGCTGGCCGATCGACTGCGCCGACTCGGGCAGCGCCACGCCGATATGGCCGAACAGCGGCGCGCACAGGATGCCGCGCGCCGCGACCACGAAGCGCTCGCCCGCGCGCAGGTGCGCAGGCCGATCACCTATGCGCTCATCGGCGTGCTCGTTCTGGGCATCGCGGTGGCGCTGTGGCTGCGTCAGGAGGCCGTCAACGCGCGCAACCTGGCCCGCGCAGAGCTCGACCGCGCGAATGCGCTGGCCCGCTTCCTGAACGAGGACCTGATCGGTCGCTCCAACCCGCTGGTGTCGGCCAAGGGCCCGGACGCGACGCTGCGCGAAGTCCTGCTCGCCGCGCGCGACCGCGTGCCGGCGCGCTTCGAGGCCCAGCCGGAGACCGCCGCCGTCATTCACGGCAGCCTCGCGACCCTGTTCAGCGCCATCGACCTGTTCCAGGACGCCGAGGCGCAGGCCCGGCAGGCGCTCACCCTGATCGAGCGCGACGGCCGCAGCGACGGCGATGCCGCCTTCCAGGCCCGGACGGTGCTCGCGCGGGTGCTGTCACGGATGGGCCGGTTCGACGAGGCGGCCCAACAGCTCGAGCAGCTCGAACGGCTGAGTGCGCACACCACCGACCCGCTCGCTCGGCAACGCCTCGCGGCGGCGCGTAGCACTTGGTTCATCGGGCGGGGCGAGTTTGACAAGGCGGTGGTCCAACTGCGCGCGGCGATCGCCGGGCTCGGTCCCACCGACCCAGGCAACACCGCCGCGCGCGACACCCTACGCCTGGACCTGATCACGACGCTGACATTGGCCGGACAGGACCAGCAGGCCCTCGACGAGGGCGGACGGCTGATCGACGAAGCGCAGGGGCGCAAGGAAGACAGCGCGCTGCTGGTGGCGCTCGCGCGCCTGGCGCAGGTACGTGCCTATCGCAACGACCATGCGGCCGCCGAAAAGCTCCTGCTCGAGGCGCAACCGGTCATCGTGGCCCGCCTGGGCGAGAACCACTCGAGGCATCTGCAACTGCTCGGCGAATTGCTCGGGGTCGCCTTCCGGAGCGGTGACTGGCCACGTGCGACTGGCTATGCGCAGATGGCCCACGAGCGCGTGCGCGCAGAGTTCGGCGACGGGCACGTGCTGACCTACGTGACACTGCTGAACTGGGCGCGCACACTGGACGAAGCCGGGAGGGCGAAGGATGCCGTGGACAAGGCGCGCACGGCCCACCGGCATCT
This sequence comes from Burkholderiales bacterium, assembly GCA_016213265.1. Lineage (GTDB taxonomy): Bacteria > Pseudomonadota > Gammaproteobacteria > Burkholderiales > Burkholderiaceae_C > Ideonella. The sequence goes on from JACRBA010000135.1 coordinate 75,590, forward strand.
GCTGAACCTCGTCGGGCCTGCTTCGCCGCAGACCCAGGATGCGGCGTTCGTGCTGGCCCTGATCGAGCTCGAACTCGGCGGGGCCCGGAACGCGCAGTCCCTGATCGATCAACTCGATCCGGCGGCGCTCGAGTCCGGGCGTGCCACGGGGCAATGGCCGGCCTCGATCGATGCGCTGCGCGGCATGGCCCTTCAGTTGAAAGGCGATGCAGCAGCCGCGCGACCGTTGTTGGACTCCGCGCTCGCCGCTCTCAAGGACGAAGAAGCGCTGGCGAAACCTGCGCGCCTGTATGTGGCGGCAAGGCAGGCGCGCGCGCGCTTGCATTGAAATCCGGCGCGGGCCAACCTTCAGCCCGCCTGGTTCCCCCGCCGAGAGGAGGGGTCTGCCTGCATGACGGCCTCGATCGGATCGGTGGGGGCATTGGCTCGGAGACGGAGACGAGAACCGAGGGGCTCGCGACGCGAGCCCCTGAAATTTTGTAGCGTGCCGAAATTTCGTTTCGAGACAGATCCTGGCAGTCCAGCCTTGGCCGATTGCTGTGATGCCGATTTCGTTGGTATCCAGCGTCAAACGCCTGTGGGCGGAGCAGTGCACCACGGCATCGGCGAAAGGCGGCTTTGGAGCAGCACGATCCGGGCGGCGGAGTCGCTGATGGGTGTCGGTTCCGGCCAGCCGACTTGGCGAACAAGCTGCCACAGACCGGTCTTAGAGCTCTGGGCCTGCGCCCGCCGCGACGCGAGTGCCGTCAATATGAGGCGAACTCGTGGCCCAAGATCGCCAAGATGTCCTGGCGCTCGCCTAGCAGCCGGACCACATCCAGGTGCTCTCCGAGTTCGAAGTAGCACCACAGGAGCGGGAACTTCGCCACCTGCCAGGTCCGAAGACCTGGAATGCCAAGGAGCTTTCCGAGCGTCGGTGAGCCGATGCCAGGGTCGAGTTCGAGCTGGTCAAGCGCGGCGTTGGTGGCCTTGGCCACCTTCACCGCCACGCGGGTACCCCCCTCCTTGCGGTAGTACCGGACTTCGCGCTGCTGGTCGCGCAGCGCCTGCGGGCGCAGAAGCGCCGGCTTCAATCGACCTCGCCGCGAGCGATCGCCAGCAGTTCCTTCTCGTCCGGCTGTGTGCGACGACGGCCTGGCCCGGATGCCAGCCCCTCTTCGATGAGGTCGCGAAGCCGCTTCCTGGCCTGCTCTTCCTGATCGCGCCGTACCAGGTCGCGGATGTACTCGCTGGTGTTGCCGTAATTGCCTGCTGCGACCCGGTTGTCGATGTACTCACGCATCGACTCGGGCAAGGCGAAGCTCATGGTTTGGCGGCTCATGGGGCGATCTTGGGCGGTTTGACAACGGTTGTCAATTCCCCCCGCCCCATCCCGGCTGCGAGCTCGAAGACCGGTGCAACTGCGGGGAGCATTTCAGCGGCGAAGTCGTCGTCCTGAACCGGATGAATCCCGGCTACTGCCAATGCGGCCGGATGGCGTTCGTCATCGACCAGCTCAAGCCGAGCGGGACGGCTGTCTGGTTCAACGCCCCGCCGCCGTACCACGTGACCTGGGCTGCAGCGGTCTTCGGCTAACACCTGCGCTTCGTCAGCGTACCGGCGACGGCACGGATCGACTGGACGCTGCCGCGCTTGAGCAAGGCTCTGCGGCGGGCAACCTGGGCTGCGGCCCAACAGCAACGGGCAACGGACCTGCTCGCGTCTTGCAGCGGCCCGTGCCTCACCTGGTCGGCGCACGGCGGCTGGGGCGTGTGCGCGTCGGCCACACCGGAGATCGCGCCGACCAAGCGCCACCGGCTGCTGGGCGTCGCCGGCACGCCGGGGTTCTGGGTCTTCCCATGGGAAGGCGACTTCGCGGCCAGGGCCTGCGAGGTCAGGATCCAAGCCTTCGGTGCCACGGCTCGTGAGGCCGTCGACGCCCTAAGGGCGGCCGTTCGGCAGCACCGCAAGCAGTTCCCGCAGGAACACTCCAGGCCAACCACGCCGACGTCTAACCCGGTGCCGTTGCGTTCGGAGTCTCACCTGAGGTACGCGGTGATGGTCAGTCTGGAGCTGCAGGCACACGGCTTCTGGAAGCGGGCCTGGATGTTCGGCAACATCGCCCGCGAGCACTTGGCATCCGGCCAGCGTGCGCGCCGCTGACGAGCCTGTTGGGCCGGCCGAGGCCGATGAAGCGGCGCGGCAAACGCCCGCCGCCCTGCAGCCAGGTGCTGACGGCGTATCCGTGCTGCTGTGGCAACTCGTGCTTCAGGTGATCAGCGAGTTCGTTCCACTGGGTCTGCAGGAACTCGACCTGCTCGGGCGACGGCGTCACCCTCGCATAGAGCGTTTGCCGCGATGCACCATTGAAGAACCTGGAGGCGAACCCCATCAACGCCCTCCCCGCGCGATGGGCGTGATCGCTCGCTGCCGCCGCATCGACCTGCGATCGCGGGTCACAGGATGGCCCGGTAACTGCTCAGCGCCTGCGTCGTCTGCGCAAGGCCCTGCCGCAGGAGCACGTCCAGGTAGACGTCCACCGCCATGGGCGGATTCTTCAACTGACCACGCTGCCGCTGCGCTGCGGAGATGACGGCGGCAGGATCGAGATCGAAGAGGTTATCGATAAACAGGTCCGGGTGCTGCGCCTCGATCCCGAAGGGATCGAGCGCTTCGGAGGGGAAGTCCTTCTCGTTGAAGGTGACGATGACGTTCGCACCGCAGCGAATCGCCGCGGCAAGCACATGCCGATCGCCTGGATCGGGCAGTTGCAGGCTGTCAGCGAGCGCCTCGTGGCCGGCGACCAGGGCATCGGGGATCGCCTTGTCCATCAGTTCCGACGTGCGATTCAACTGCTCGAACGTCAGGTCCGGTCGATCGCGCAGCAGACTGCGCTTCCACTCCTCATGAATCTGCGCGCTCCACCGTGCCCGGAAGCGCCCGGTCAGCCCCAGCCACATCAGGAAGTCTCGAAGCGGTGCGGGGTAGAGGACGCAGGCGTCGTAGACCGCGGTGAAGTTCGAGTGCCTCATTCGTAGCCCATGCGCAGATCCTGGGCCTGCTGCGCCAGGGCCTCCATTGCCGCGTGGCTGGCTTGCTCGCGCTCTTCGCGATATCGCATCAGATCGGCGAACAGCACGCGCCGGTGCTTGCCGGTCTTGTGGAACGGCAGCACACCCTCTTCGAGCAGCTTGACCAGATGCGGGCGCGAGACATTGAGCATGTCCGCCGCCTCCTGCGTCGTGAGCTCCGCGTGGATGGGCACCACCTTGACGGCATTGCCATCGGCAAGCTCGGCCAGGATGTCGACGAGCAGCCGCAGTGCCGAGGTCGGCAGTTCGACCTGATGCGCCTTGTTCTTCTCGTCGTAGATCTGGATGCGCTGGATCTCGCCCTGGGTCGCCAAGTAGGCGGCCAGCGCGCGCTGGCCCTTGGCGGCGGCCTGAACCTCTTGCTCAAGGGGCAAACTCGTTCGGGACAGGTCGTTGGCGGTCATGGGGGTCTCCTGGTGTTTTGACATCATAAACGCAACAAACGAAACTCGCAATATTCGAAACGCCATCTCAAACGCATCGAGGACCGTCAATCCATGAACTACAGCCAGAAGATCCAGCGCCTGAAGGACAGGCGCCAAGGCCTGTACAGCCGCGACGGGGCCTACAACTTCGCCGAGGCACTCAATGGGACGGCCAAGCTCGAGAAGTTCCAGCAACTCGCCGAACCGGAAGCCGTCAAGTACGCCATTGGCGCCATGCAGGCCGTCGACGCCGACTACACGCTGAAGTCGTACGCGGAAGGCAACCGGGTGCGTGACCGCCTCGCCGAGGGCCTGGCCGCCGCCAACATTCCCGCGGCCTTCGACTACCAGGGCTCGGTGCCCCTCGACGTCCATGTGCGCGGCAACAGCGACGTCGACCTGCTGGTCCTGCACGATGGGTTCGTCACGGTCGACGCGGCGGCCAAGACTGCCTACAGCTACCACGACATTCCCGGCAAGACGCCGGCCGAGGAACTGGCCGGCTTGCGCGCGGAGTGCATCGCCATTCTGGAGCGACGTCTTTGGGGCGCAAAGGTCGACGCGACGCCCAGCAAAGCGGTCTCGCTCACCGGCGGGTCGCTGCAGCGCGCGGTGGACGTGATCCCGTCCCACTGGCACGACACGCTGGACTGGAAGCGGACCGGGGACAAGCGACATCGCGACATCTATGTGCTGGACAGCAAGCTGGCCCAGCGCATGAAAAACCGACCCTTCATGCACATCGGGCTCATCGAGGACAAGTGCAAGACGGTCCGTGGCTCGCTGCGCAAGTGCATCCGCCTGCTGAAGAACCTGCGCTACGACGCGGACAAGGCGATCGATCTGTCGAGCTACGACATCGCGGCACTGGCCTGGCACATGACGGACCAGGAACTCGCCGTCCCGTTCGGCGTCGACTTGCTGCTGGTCGAGCGAGTCCGCAGCCACCTCAAGTTCCTGCTGGACCAACCGTCCTACCGCGCGGCGCTGTTCGTGCCCGACGGATCCCGGCTCATCTTCGACAAGCCGGAGAAGGTCCACGCCCTGGCGGACCTGTTCAAGGAAGTCGAACAGTTGTCCGCGGATCTCGCGCGCGAGATCAACCCGCTCGCGGCCTACGCGGGCTTGCCCCGCCACCAGGTGCTCAACAAGGCCATTCTCTTGTAGGCCAGCGGGCGACCTCAGGACCGCCGGCGCTTGTCGGTTGCGAGCCGCGCGCGACGTGTAAGGGCCAGGTTTCCAGCGCGCCGAGCCTCAACCCTTGGCGGCTTGTGACGAAAACCCACTACGGGACGGGCGGCAGGTCAGGCATGGCTGCACTTCCGAAGGAGGGAGCACCGCGCCATGACGAGCACAACCGCACGAACTTCGACCTACGCGACCGCACCCATGGCCAGGCCACCCGCCGCCGCCGGCTTCTTCGCACATCACGGCATCTGGGCACCGGGCGTACGACTGTTCCGCGCCCTGCGCTTCAGCGCCAAGGCCGCCATCATTTCGCTGGCCTTCGTCGTGCCCTTGCTGGCATTGGTCGCCTGGCAACTGATTCAGCAATCCGATCACGCGATGAAGTCGCGCGCCGATGCCACGCGCCAGCATGTCGAGATCGCGCACGGGATCCTGGTTCAGGCCCATGGGCTCGAGACGAAGGGCAAGCTGTCGAGGGATCAGGCCCAGCAGTGGGCCCGGGACACCGTGGCGGCCTTGCGCTACGAGGGCAGCGAGTACTTCTGGATCAACGACATGCACCCGCACGTCCTGATGCACCCGATCAAGCCGGAACTCAACGGCAAGGACGTCTCCGACCTCAAAGATCCCAACGGCCTGCGCCTCTTCAAAGCGTTTGTCGACAAGGTCCGGAGCGAGGGCAAGGGATTCGTCGCCTATCAGTGGCCCAAGCCTGGCAGCGACAAACCGGTGGACAAGTTGTCCTACGTGCAGGGGTTCGAACCGTGGGGTTGGGTGATCGGCTCCGGCATCTACGTCGGAGAGGTCCGCGACGACCTCCTGCACCAGGCCGCCTGGATGGCCGGCGTGGTGTTCGCCTCGCTCGCCGTGGCCGGCTACCTGTTCTTCAGCTTCTACCGGGTGATGGATGGCGGTCTGAACGAAACGCGGCGGCACCTGCGCGCGATGACCGAGGGCGACCTCACGACGTCACCGTCGCCATGGGGGCGCGATGAGGCCGCGCAGTTGATGTTCGAACTGCGCGAGATGCAGGAGTCCCTGCGAACGATGGTCTTGCGCGTGCGCCGGTCCAGCCAGGAGATCGTGCATTCCAGCAGCGAAGTGGCCTCGGGCGCGATGGATTTGTCGGCCCGGACGGAACAGGCCGCTGCCAACCTGGAGGAGTCCGCCGCTTCCATGGAACAGATTTCGGCGACAGTGAAGAACAGCGCCGATCACGCCAGCGAGGCTGCGCGCGTGGCCGCCGGCAACGAAGCGTCGGCTGCGGCCGGCGGCGACGTGATGCACCAAGTGGTGCAGACGATGGACTCCATCCGTCAGTCCTCGGGGCGCATCGGCGACATCGTGGGCACGATCGACGGCATCGCCTTCCAGACCAACATCCTGGCGCTCAACGCGGCTGTCGAGGCCGCGCGTGCCGGAGAGCAGGGTCGCGGCTTCGCAGTCGTGGCATCCGAAGTCCGCACCTTGGCGCAGCGGGCGGCGCACGCGGCCCACGAAATCAAGGGACTCATCGGCGGCAGCGTCGAACAGGTCAACGCGGGAGCCGCCGTGGTCAACACGGCCGGCGAGCGGATGGGTGAGATCGTCGCCGCTTCGCAGCGGGTCAGCGGATTGCTCTCCAACATCGCCGAAGGCTCGCGCGAGCAGAGCCAGGGCGTGGCCCAGATCGGCCAAGCGGTCAACGAACTCGACCGCATGACCCAACAGAACGCCGCATTGGTGGAGCAGACGGCCGCAGCGGCCGAAGCCATGAAGGACCAGGCCCTTACCCTGGCACAGGAGGTCGATCGATTTAAGCTTCCCGCGGGCCTGGAACTCGCGGTGGAGGCCGCACCGGCGGTGGTGACTGACTTCGACTTCGACAAGGCCATCGAGGCGCATCGGCAATGGAAGGTCAGGCTGCGCAAGGCAATCGCCGAGCGGTCTTCGCTCGACGCTGACACGCTTTGCCGCGACGATCGCTGTCCGCTGGGTCAGTGGCTCCATGGCAATGGCGGACGACGTTGGGGCTCGGCGCCTGGGTTCACCGCCTTGCTCGAGCGGCACGCGGAGTTTCACAACGCTGCCGGACAGGTCGCGCGCCAAATCAATGCGGGCGCCGTTGAACAGGCCGAGCGCCTGATCGGGGCCGGATCCCGTTTTGCGCAAGTTTCCACAGAGGTCTGTACGCTGCTTACCCGTGCGAAGCGCGGCCTCTGAGTCTGCGGCGACGTCGCTTGTTCGCCGCAAGTGGACCAGGCGCGCGATCTACGATGAACGCGGTTGCGCAGGCCGTGCGCCCAACTGCGCGCGCGCCTCGGTGAGCGAATCGCAAACAGTGATCCGGTAGGCACGGTCGCTGATGGCGTTGTAGGTGCCCAGGGCAGCGAGAACAGACGGTTCGGTGGCCACGAACACGGCGGAGATCGCTGGGTTAGTCATCGCCGGACCTTGCAGGAAGGCCTCGATCAGCTCGATCTCGGCGCTCGTGGCCGTCAGCGCCTGAACCGAGCGCGCATCCACGATGGCAAAGCGAAGGTCGTCAAAGCGGGGGTCCGCCGCAATCCGCTCGTGACACGCCAGCACGTCACTGGCCATCAGGTTTCCTGAGTACCTGATCACCAAACCGCACGCCTCCCATGCCAGGTCAAACGGCACGTCAACCCTCTCAGCCATCCCCGCTTCACTGATCCGGTACTGTAGCCAAGCATCACCGTCGCTCTCATTGGCCGGGTTGCGTCAACCGGTCCACAGGCGTAGCTTGATGAGTTGTCTGCTGAGCGCCGGCATGAAACACAACTTCTCTTGTGTGAGCGGCCTGCCGAGTTTGGCTGAAATAACGAGCTCAAATGACGTCCTGATAACTCCACTTTTCAGGACGTGGCCTCCGGTGGCCCGGCGGAGGCCGCTCACCCAGGACACCGCGCCGCGCTCATCGCTTCGAGATCGATCACCGCATCTGCCATCGCTGTCAGTTCCGGCGTCTGCGACACAAAGAACTCCCGCGTATACCCACCCAGTTCCAGCACTCGCCGCTTCATCGCCATGAACATGCGCTTGCGCTCCGGGTCCAGCGGTCCGTCGGTCTCGTCGGAGAACAGGGTGTCGTAGCGCCGGCCGGTGTTCTGCGCCAGGTACAGCGCGACGGCCCTCACCAGGCACTCGTTGATC
>JACRBA010000136.1 GCA_016213265.1 Burkholderiales bacterium
GCGGCCGCCCCCAGGCCCTGGCTGCCCTCTTCCGGCGGCCAGGGCTCGCCACGCCGGCGCCAGCGTGCGGCCACCTGGCCCGCGGCGTGGCCGCCGCCCGGCGTCGCCGCGCCGGCCGCCTCGCCCCCGGCCACGGCGACCGTACCCCCCTCGGCCAGGCCACCCGGCTGGGCGCGCAGCGTGGCCGAAGGCCGCTCGCCGCGGGGCGCGAAGGGGTCGTGCGGATGCAGGTGCGGGTAGTCGGTGGGCGCCACCCAGGGCAGCGAATCGAGCGGCAGCCGGTAGCCCATGGGCGAATCGCCCGGCACCAGGTACATGCGCTCGTCACGGAAGAACCAGGGCCCCGTCTCCCAGCGCCCCCCCGCCAGCGCGGGCGCCTGGGCCCGGCGCAGCGGCAGCACGTAGCCCACCTCGTGCTCCAGCCCTTGGGCGAACACGCGGCGCAGGCGGGCCCTCTCCAGCTCGTCGTCAAGCCGCGCGTCCAGCGGGTCCACGTTGACAGGCAGGCGACGCTCGCGCCAGAGGTAGTACCAGGTGTCCTCGTAGCCCGTCTGCACGTGGTCGGCCGGCAGGCCGAGGCGCTCGGTCAGGGCCAGGAGGAACCGCTTGGCGTCGGCGCTGGTGTAGTGGTGCGGTGTGCGCTCGTCGGCGAACAGGCCGGGGTCGTGCCAGCAGGGCTGGCCGTCGGTGCGCCAGTAGATCGACAGCGCCCAGCGCGGCAGCTGCTCGCCGGGGTACCACTTGCCCTGGCCGAAGTGCAGGAAGCCGCCCTGGCCGTACTCGGAACGCAGGCGCTGCACCAGGTCCTGCGCGTAGACGCGCTTGGTGGGGCCCAGGGCGTCGGTGTTCCACTCCGCGCCGTCGCGGTCGTCCACCGCCACGAAGGTGGGCTCGCCGCCCATGGTCAGACGCACGTCGCCCGCCACCAGCGCGGCGTCCACCAGCTCGCCCAGCGCGAGCACGGACTGCCATTGCTCGTCGGTGTAGGGCTTGGTGACGCGCGGCGATTCCCAGATGCGGCTGACCGCCATCTCGTGGTGGAAGGCCACTTCGCACTCGTCCACCGCGCCGGTGATGGGCGCGGCGCTGGACGGCTGCGGCGAGCACGCCAGCGGGATGTGCCCTTCGCCGGCCATCAGCCCGGAGGTCGGGTCCAGGCCGATCCAGCCCGCCCCGGGCAGGTACACCTCGCACCAGGCGTGCAGGTCGGTGAAATCCACCTCGGTGCCGCTGGGGCCGTCGAGCGCTTTCACGTCGGGCGCCAGCTGGATGAGGTAGCCCGAGACGAAGCGTGCCGCCAAGCCCAGGTGGCGCAGCGTCTGCACCAGCAGCCAGCCGCTGTCGCGGCAGGAGCCGCTGCGCTGCACCAGCGTCTCCTCCGGCGTCTGCACGCCCGGCTCCAGCCGGATGAGGTAGCGGATCTCCTGCTGCAGCCGCTGGTTCAGGCCGACCAGGAAATCGATGGTGCGCGCGGGCTCGCGCGGGATGCTGGCGAGGAAGCTGGCGAAAGCCGGCGTGGGCGGCTCGACGGCCAGGTAGGGCGCCAGCTCGGCCGCCAGCGCGGGCTCGTAGATGAACGGGAACTGCTCGGCCCCCGGCTCGAGGAAAAAGTCGAACGGGTTGTAGACGGCCATCTCGGCCACCAGGTCCACGGTGACCTTGAACTCGCGCGTGCGCTCGGGGAAGACCAGCCGGGCCAGGTAGTTGGCGAACGGGTCCTGCTGCCAGTTGAGGAAGTGCTCCGCCGGCTCCACCCGCAGCGAGTACGACAGGATGGGCGTGCGGCAGTGCGGGGCCGGACGCAGCCGCACCACCTGGGGCGACAACGCCACCAGCCTGTCGTAGCTGTAGTGCGTGACGTGCCTGAGTGCAACATGGATGCTCATGCGGCCACCAGGAAGTCGCGGCTGATGCCCAGGCCAAGGTCGCCGACGCGGTCGAGGAACTGGGTGAGGAAGGCGTGCAGGCCGGTGGCGAGGATCTCGTCGATGCGGCCGAATTCGAGATCGGCCTGCAGCCGGCCGGCGCGGCGCAGGGTGTCGGCCGACTGTTCGTTGGCCACCAGCTTGAGGTGGGTGACGACCTCGTTCATGCAGGCCGCCAGCGAGCGCGGCATGTCGGGCCGCAGGATGAGCAGCTCGGCCACCTTCTCGGGCGTGATCACGTTGCGGTAGACCTTGCGGTAGACCTCGAAGCCGGACACCGAGCGCAGCACCGCCGACCAGTGGTAGAAGTCGTACTCGCCCTCGCGCTGATCGGCCGCGCCGAAGAAGTCGCTTTGCAGGGCATGGAACTTCACGTCCAGCAGGCGCGCCGTGTTGTCGGCACGCTCCAGGAAGCTGCCGATTCGGATGAAGTGGAAGGCCTCGTCCTGCAGCATGGTGCCGGCGGTCACCCCGCGCGACAGGTGCGAGCGGAACTTCACCCACTCGAACAGCGCGGCCGGGTCGCGCTGCAGGCTGCCGTCGGCGGCCATGCGGGTGAACTCCAGCCAGGTCTGGTTGGTCGTCTCCCACACCTCGGTGGTGAGCGTGCCCCGCACGGCGCGGGCGTTCTCGCGCGCCGCGCGCAGGCAGCTGAGGATGGACGAGGGGTTGCGTTCGTCGCTGACCATGTAGCGCATGACCTGCCGCGGCTCGATGGCGCCGTAGCGGGTGCTGTAGTCGGCCGTGAGCTCGGAGATGCCGAGCACACCGGCCCAGCCCTGCTGCGCGACCAACGCGGACTGCGGCAGCAGCGCGGTCTGGTAGTTCACGTCCAGCATGCGGGCGGTGTTCTCGGCCCGCTCCATGTAGCGGGCCAACCAGAAGAGGTGGTCGGCGGTGCGTGACAGCATGGGGTGCCCTCGGAAGATGGGATCAGGCGCTCTGGCTCTGGCTCTGGCTCTGGCTCGGCGGGGCGACCAGGGCGGGGTCGTCCTCCAGCACCCAGGTGTCCTTGGTGCCGCCGCCCTGGCTGCTGTTGACCACCAGCGAGCCTTCCTTGAGCGCCACCCGCGTCAGGCCACCCGGCACCATCTGCACCTGCGTGCCCGAGAGCACGAAGGGCCGCAGGTCGATGTGGCGCGGCGCGATGCCGGTCTCCACGAAGGTGGGGCAGGTCGAGAGGCTCAGCGTGGGCTGGGCGATGTAGTTGGCCGGGTGGGCCAGCAGATGCTCGCGGAACGCCGCGATTTCCGCGCGGGACGCGGCGGGGCCGACGAGCATGCCGTAGCCCCCCGCGCCATGCACCTCCTTGACCACCAGCTCGTCCAGGTGGGCCAGCACATGCTGCAGCGCCGCCGGTTCGCGGCACTGCCAGGTGGGCACGTTCTGCAGGATCGGCTGCTCGCCGAGGTAGAACTCGATCATCCGCGGTACGTAGGGGTAGATCGACTTGTCGTCGGCGATGCCGGTGCCGATGGCATTGCTGAGCGTCACGTTGCCGGCCTTGTAGGCCTCCACCAGGCCGGCGCAGCCCAGGGTGGAGTCGGGCCGAAACACGCGCGGATCGAGGAAGTCGTCGTCGATCCGGCGGTAGATCACGTCCACCCGCTTGGGCCCCTGGGTGGTGCGCATGAAGACGAAGCGGTCCTTGACGAACAGGTCCTTGCCTTCCACCAGCTCCACGCCCATCTGCTGGGCCAGGAAGGCGTGCTCGAAGTAGGCCGAGTTGTACATGCCGGGGGTGAGCACCACCACGGTCGGGTCGTTCACGCCACCGGGGGCCACGCTGCGCAGCGTCTCCAGCAGCAGGTCGGGATAGTGCGCCACGGGCGCCACCCGGTGCTCGCTGAACAGCTCGGGGGACAGCCGCATCATCATCTTGCGGTCCTCGAGCATGTAGCTCACGCCGCTGGGCACGCGCAGGTTGTCCTCCAGCACGTAGTAGGTGCCGCTGCCGTCGGCGTTGGCGGCACGCACGATGTCGATGCCGGCGATGTGCGAGTACACGTCCTGCGGCACCGTCACGCCCATCATCTCGGGGCGGAACTGCGCGTTGTGCAGCACCTGTTCGCTGGGCACGATGCCGGCCTTGAGAATCTCCTGGTCGTGGTAGACGTCGTGGATGAAGCGGTTGAGCGCGGTGACGCGCTGCTTCAGGCCACGCTCCATCTCGCGCCACTCGTGGGCCGGGATGATGCGGGGGATGAGGTCGAAGGGAATCAGCCGCTCGGTGCCCTCGCCGTCGTCCTTGTCGCCATACACGGCGAAGGTGATGCCCACGCGCCGGAAGATCACCTCGGCCTCCTCGCGGCGGCTGCGCATCATGTCGCGCGGCTGCTGGGCCAGCCAGCGGTCGTAGGTGCGGTAATGCGCGCGCACCGTGGTGCTGGTGGCGTGCATCTCGTCGAAGCTCGGTCGCGTCATTCGGCTCTCCTCCCATGACGAATAGCAACAACCGCACCACCCTCGGGCGGCTCGGCGGAGGGGCGCCAGTGCCAGTAGCGCCGACGCACATCTCGGGTGCAGGTGGCACCATCATCGCTCCATACCCATGCACCGCAATGGTCCGTGCGCACCACAGGGACACTGGCGCCGGCGTAGCGGGCCAGTACCATGGGGTGCGGGTGGCCGTAGCGGTTGCGGTAGCCGGCCTGCAGCACGGCGATGCGAGGCCGCACCGCCGCCAGCAAGTCGTCGCTGGACGAGGTGCGGCTGCCGTGGTGGGGCACCACCAGCACGTCCGCGCGCAGGCCGGCTGAGGCCTCGGCGGACGCGGCCAGCGCCTGCTCCTGTGCCGCCTCGATGTCGCTGGTGAGCAGGGCCGCCCGGCCGTCGCTGGCGACCACGCGCAGCACGCAGCTGCGCGCGTTGGAGCTGGCCTCGTACGGGGCGGCCGCCAGCCCGCCCGGTGGGGGATGCAGCACCTCGAAGCGCACGCCGTCCCAGGCCCACGACTGGCCCGCTGCGCATTCCCGGTGCGGCACCGGCTCGCCACCGGGCCCGCGCGCGGTGCGCAAGGGGTGGCCGGGCTCCAGGCTGCTGAGCACCTCGTCCACGGCCATGGCCTGCAGCACCGCGGCGGCGCCGCCGACATGGTCGGTGTCACGGTGGCTGAGCACCAGCCGGTCGATGCGGCACTCGCCCAGCGCGCGCATCAGCGGCAGCAGCACGCGCTCGCCGGCGTCGCTGTCCAGCCCATAGCGTGGCCCGGCATCGTGCAGCAGCAGAGGCTGTGCCGTGCGCACCAGCACGGCACTGCCCTGCCCCACGTCGGCCACCACGAGCTCGAACTGCCCGGCCGCCGGGCGCGGCACCGCCGGCCACAGCAGCGGCAGCAGCAGCGGCAGGCCCGCGAACCGGGCACGCCAGGGCAGCGGCAGCACGAGCAAGGCGCCGCCCGCCAGGCCCTGCGCCGCCGCCCAGGCCGGCGCGGCCGGCACCGTCCACACGGCCCAGGGCGCACTCGCTGCCGCCTGAAGGCCCAGCCACAGGGGCGCGAGCGCCCAGCCGGCCAGCGTCCAGGCGCCCGGCCACACCAGGCCGGCCAGGGCCAGCGGCGTGACCACCGCGGTGACCCAGGGCACGGCCACGAGGTTGGCCACGAAGCCGACGAGCGAGATCTGCTCGAACATCACCAGCGTGAGCGGTGCCAGCGCCAGGGTGGCCACCACCTGCTGGTGCAGCCCCGCGCGCAGCCACGCCGCCCACCGGGCGCGCGGGCCGGCGGGGGCCTCGTCCGCCGCGGGGGCTGCCTGGCTGGCGATCAGCAGCGCCACGGCGGTGAACGACAACCAGAAGCCGGGCTGCAACAGCGCCCACGGGTCCAGCGCCGCCACCATCGCCCCGGCCGCGGCGCACACCAGCAGGGGCGGCCAGCGCAGGCCCAGCCCCTGGATCAACGCGGTGCCGGCCAGCATCCCCACCGTGCGCTGCGCGGGCACGCCCCAGCCGGCCAGGGCGGCATAGCCGGCCGCCAGGGCCACACCGCCCCAGCGCGCTGCGGCCGGTGCCGGCCAGGCATGCACCAGGCGTCGGCTGCGCCGCCAGAGCCGGCCCACCACGCCCGCGGCGAGCCAGGCGAACAGCGTCACGTGCAGCCCGCTGATCGACATGAGGTGGGCGACGCCGGTCTGGCGGAACACCGCCCAGGCGGGCGCGTCGATGGCGGATTGGTCGCCCACCGCCAGCGCGGCCACCACGCCGGCGGCCACCGGGTCGGCCCCGTGCAGCAGGGCGGCGTCGCGCCAGCCCTGCCGCGCGGCGTCCAGGCGGTCGCGCGGGTGCCAGGCGCGTGGGCCGTCCAGAAGGGCCAGCTCACGCGGGGCCGAGGCGCGCACCTGGCCCGTGGCGCCGATGCCCTGCTCGAACAACCACAGCTCGGCGTCGAAGCCCTCAGGGTTGAGCACGCCGTGCGGCTGCTTCAGGCGCACCGGCAGCCGCCACCGCTCACCGGCGCGCGGCACGGGGCCGTCCACGCCACCCGCCCCGTCGCGGCTGCGCGTCCAGCCCAGGCGCAGCCGCGCCGGCACCCGCAGCGCCTCACCGCCGGGGCGCTGCGCGGCCTCGGTGTCGAGCAGGAACACGCTGCCCTCCGGGCCGGGCTGGGGCAGGCCGACGACCCGGCCGGTGACCACCATGTCCACGCCTTCCAGCGCGGGGTCCAGTCGGTCGGCCAGGCGCAGCGCACCCCGCCAGCCCGCCAGCGCGAACGCCAGGGCCGCCGCAGCGACCACCAGCAGAAGACGCCGCGGCGTGCCGGGACGGCCCAGGCGCGACGCGGCCAGGCCGAGCGCGGCCACGCCGGCCAGTGCGCCGTACGCACCGGTCGGCCATGCCTGCGCCTGCTGCAGCTGCAGCGCCGTCCCGGCCAGCCATGCGGCAGCCAGGGCCGCCACCCAGCCGCCCGCGGCGCTGCTGTCGGCGCCTCCTCCCTGCATGCCCCAGTGTAGGATGCCCGCCGATCGCGTTTTCCCCTCTGGAGCCCCGCATGTCCTCGTCCTCCATCGCCGCCCGCCTGACCGAACTCGGCATCACGCTGCCGCCCGTGGCGGTGCCGGCGGCGGCCTATGTGCCGTTCGTGCAGACCGGTTCGCTGGTCTTTCTCTCGGGCCACATCGCCAAGAAGGACGGCAAGCCCTGGGTGGGCCAGCTCGGCCTGACCATGACCACCGAGGAAGGCCAGGCCGCCGCCCGCGCCATCGCCATCGACCTGATGGGCACGCTGCAGGCCGCCGCGGGCGGCGACCTCGACCGCGTGGCCCGCATCGTCAAGGTGATGAGCCTGGTGAACTCCACGCCCACCTACACCGAGCAGCACCTGGTGACCAACGGCTGCTCCGAGCTGCTGGGCCAGGTGTTCGGCCCGCAGGCCGGCGCGCATGCGCGCAGCGCCTTCGGCGTGGCGCAGATCCCGCTGGGCGCCTGCGTCGAGATCGAGCTCATCGCAGAGCTCAAGGCCTGAGCGTTCGCCGTGGCCGCCTCTCGTTCCTGGGACCGCCCGTCCACCTGGCTGGGCTTCGTGGCGCTGGCGTCCTTCGGGGGCGTCGGCCTGGCCCTGCTGTCGCAGTACCGGTTCGACATGCCGCCCTGCCCGTGGTGCACGCTGCAGCGCCTGATCTTCCTGGTCATCGGCGCGGTGGCCCTGCTGGCGCTGGCCCTCCGCCGTGCCGGGGCGCGGCGGGCGCTGGCTGCCGTCGGGCTGCTGCTGTCGCTATCGGGCGTGGCCGCCGCCCTGTGGCAGCACTTCGTGGCCGCCGCCAGCGACAGCTGCGCGCTGACCTTCGCCGACCGCCTGATGCAGGGCCTGGGGCTCTACGACGTGGCGCCATCGGTGTTCGTGCCCATGGCGTCCTGCGCTGACGCCGCCGTGGACCTGCTGGGCGTCCCGTACGCCTTCTGGAGCCTCGCGCTGTTCGTGATCGTGGGCGCTGCCTGCGCCCGGGCCGTGCAACGGTCCTGATCCGAATCAAGACGGCACACGCGGGCGGTGCCGACACTGCGCGGCGTGATGACCTCCGCCGCCCCCACCCCCGCGCTCTCCTCCCTCACCCACGGCACGCCGCCCGGCGTGCTCATCGTGGGCGCCGGCCCGGCGGGCCTCGCCCTGTCAGTGGCCCTGGCCCAGGCCGGCATCGCCAGCCGCGTGCTCGAGCAGGCGCCGCTGTCCACGCTGGAGGATCCGCCGGAGGATGGCCGCGACATCGCGCTGACGCATCGGGCGCGCCGCATCCTGGAGCAACTGGGCATCTGGCAGCGGCTGCCGGCCGATGAGATCGCGCCACTGCGCCAGGCCAAGGTGAGCGACGGCGGCTCGGCCTGGGTGCTGCCTTTCGACGCCCGGGACGATGGCCACGAGGCGCTGGGCTGGCTCGTGCCCAACCACCGCATCCGTGCCGCCTGCCATGCCGCGGCGCGTGCGGAGTCGCTCGTGACGCTGCAAGGCGACACGCGGGCGACCGGCTTCGGGCGCGACGGCGCCAACGCGTGGATCGACGCGACCGGCCCGGGCGCCACGGCCGAGCGCCATGCGGCCCCGCTGGTCGTCGCCGCCGACAGCCGCTTTTCCGGGGTGCGCCGGCTCGCCGGCATCGGCGCGCGCATGCTCGATTTCGGCCGCACGGCCATCGTCTGCCGCATGTCGCACGCCGCCGACCACGAAGGGGTGGCCCACGAGTGCTTCCGCTATGGCAACACGCTGGCCATGCTGCCGATGGCCGGCCACCAGTCCTCGGCCGTGCTCACGGTGCGCAGTGACGACGCCCCGGGCTGGCTCGCCCTGTCGCCGGCAGACTTCGCCCACCGGCTGTCCGAGCAGTTCGGCCACCGCCTGGGCGCCATGGAAACCGCCGGTGAACGCCACGCCTACCCTCTGGTGGCGACTTACGCGCACCGCTTTGCCGACGCGCGCTTCGCGCTTGTGGGCGACGCGGCGGTGGGCATGCACCCCGTCACCGCGCACGGCTACAACTTCGGGCTGTATGGCGTGGAGCGGCTTGCCGCCGCGCTGCAGCTGGCCCAGGAAGCCGGGCGCGACCTGGGCGATGCCGCGGCGCTGCAGCGCTGGGCCGACGAGCACCGACGCACCACGCTGCCGATCTACCTGGGCACCAACGCCATCGTGCGGCTGTTCACCGACGACCGGGCACCGGCGCGGCTCGCGCGCACGGCCGTGCTGCGCGTGGCCAGCCGCCTGCCGCCGCTGAAGACAGCCATCACCCGCCAGCTCACCGGCCGCGCCGCGGCGGCCTGAGCCCGCGGGCCGGCTGCCTGGCCGGCCGTGGGGGTCAGATGCGCGGCTCGCCGTACTGGTTGACGGTGATCGTCGCGTTCTGCGGCGGCGGGCTGGCCATCTGCATGTGGTGTTCCATGCCGCGGAAGGTATAGACCACGTCCCAGTACTGCGGGCGCTCGCGCTCGCGTCCGCCGGTGCAGCGCTGCACATGCTGCACGCTGTAGTCGGGCCGGCCGTCCGGCAGCTGCGAGCCGATGGCCGCACCGGCCACCGCGCCGCCCACCGTTGCCACGTCGCGGCCGGTGCCCGAGCCGATCTGGTGGCCCAGGATGCCGCCGATCACGGCGCCCACCACCGCACCGCCCACGTTGGGCGCGTTGGGGTTGTTCTCCACCGGAATGCGCTCGCGCTCGATCCAGCAGCGTGGCTGCTGCGGCGTGCCCATCACCGCCCGCACGGACACGATCTGCGCCTCGTACAGCGGCTCCTGGCCACGGCGGCGGTAGTAGTCGTAGCTCACCGGCGGGGGCGGAGCGAAGCGGCGGTCGTCCACGCGGGCGTTCCAGGGCACGGGTCGCACCGAGCTGACCTGGTTGTTCAGGCCCATCGCCGCCAGCGAGGGGTAGCTGCCCGGCCGCAGGATGACGCAGCGGCCCTCGAACCGGGCGTGCTCGCACACCTCGTAGCGCTGCCGCGCCACCACCACCGACGAGGCGCGGTCATTCAAGCCGTAGCGGCTCAGGTCGTTGATGGTCTCGTAGGTCGTGAACGCGCGGCCATCGAAATCGGCGCGCTGGTAGAACGTGACTTCCGCGCCGGCCTGGGCGGCGCAGAAAGCCAACACGGCGGCGGCCGCCGGCTTCAGGGATCTGTGCATGGTCCTTCTCCTTGTTGGGTCCGGTGCGCGAGGGGCCGGTCCCTCCAGGGGCGGCTGCCATCGTGCGGGCCCATGGTCGGCAGGCGCCGCTGCCGTGCCAAGCAGACAGGCGGCCAAGCAGCTGTAGCCCCGCTCCTACAGGGCGGCGCACAAAGACCACTTTCACAGCGTGCTATTTAATTGTGCGCAATACTTTTGCCGTGCCCGATCTTTCCCCTGCCCCCTCCTCTCCCGCGCCGACTACCGACTGGCTGGCCCTGGATGCGCAGCTGTGCTTCGCGCTGTATGCCAGCTCGCTGGCCATGACCAAGCTGTACAAGCCGCTGCTGGCGCCGCTGGGGCTGACCTACCCCCAGTACCTGGTGCTGCTGGTGCTGTGGGAGGCGGACGCCCAGGCGGTGGGCACGATCGGCGAACGCCTCGGGCTGGACTCCGGCACCCTCACGCCGCTGCTCAAGCGCCTGGAGGCACAGGGCCTCGTGCGGCGCGAGCGCGACGCCGAGGACGAGCGGCGCGTTCGCATCCACCTCACCGACGCCGGTCGAACCCTGCGGGCTCGCGCGGCGGAAGTGCCCCGCCAGATCCTCTGCGCCACCAGCTGCACGCTGGACGAAGTGGCCGCCCTCACCCAACGCCTGCACGCTCTGCGCGCGCAGCTGTCCCGTGCCAGCGCCTGAGCGCGCCGGCTTTCCCTGCCCACCCAAAGGAACCCCCATGGCCCTCGACAAAGTCCTCTACACCGCCCGCGCCACCTCCACCGGCGGCCGCGCCGGCACGTCCAAGTCCGACGACGGCCGGCTCGAATTGAGCCTGAGCACGCCCAAGGAGCTGGGTGGAGACAGCGGCCCGGGCACCAATCCCGAGCAGCTGTTCGCGGCCGGTTACTCGGCCTGCTTCATCGGCGCGATGAAGGCCGTGGCCGCCAAGCAGAAGATCAGCCTGCCGGCGGACGTGTCCATCACCGCGGACGTGGGCATCGGCCCCATCCCCCAGGGCTTCGGCATCCAGGTGGCGATGCAGATCCGCGTGCCGGGCATGGACCGCGCCGCCGCCGAGCAGCTGGTGGCCGCGGCCCACCAGGTGTGCCCGTACTCCAACGCCACGCGCGGCAACATCGACGTCACGCTGACGGTGGCCTGAGCCACCGCCCCCGGGCGCCCCTCCCCGCGAGGCGGCGCCGTCAGCCGGCAGGCGGCGCGTCGAGTGCGTCGCCCTGCCACCCGGCCATCAGGCGCAGCATCAGCTCGATGCGCGCGCGCGCCGGGGTGAGCACGCCGGCCGACGGCAGCTGACCCTCGGGCTGGCCCACCACGCCACCGCCTGGGCAGCGCGTGCTGCGCCACACGGCCACGCCGGCCGTGCGCGCCTGCCAGGCCGCCTCGAGCACGGCGGCGTGCACCGTGCCGTTGCCCGTGCCCTCGACCACCAGGCCCTGGTAGCCGGCCGCCTGCATCGCCCGCACGGCAACACCGTCCACGCCGGCATGGCTGGCCACCACCCCGACGCGCGGCCACTCGGCCACGGGCCGCTCCCACACCGACGGCCCCACCGGCTGCGACACCGGCCACGGCCGCAGCAGCCGGAGCTGGTGGTCCTGCACCAGGGCCACGGGGCCCGCCTCACCGGAATCGAACGCATCGAGCGCGAAGGGCTCGCGCTTGCGCACGTCCACCGGCCCGTGCACCC
Organism: Burkholderiales bacterium; assembly: GCA_016213265.1. GTDB lineage: Bacteria > Pseudomonadota > Gammaproteobacteria > Burkholderiales > Burkholderiaceae_C > Ideonella. Next base: position 11,720 of record JACRBA010000136.1, read on the forward strand.
GCCCCTGCAGCACCGCGACCACACCCCGGGCACCGGGCTGCGCTGCCACCCGCACCGCGTCCAGCAGATTCTGCGGCCCATCGGCCTGCAGCGAGGTGGCCGGCCGCATGGACGCCGTGAGCACCACCGGCTTGCCCGGCGCCAGCACGCGGTGCAGGAAGTACGCCGTTTCCTCCAGGGTGTCGGTTCCGTGGGTGACGACCACGCCGGCCACCTCGGGGCGCGCGAGGTGGTGCACCACACGCTGCGCGAGGCGCTGCCACACCTCGTGCGTCATGTCCTTGCTGTCGAGCTGGGCCACCTGCTCGGCCTCGATCGGCCACGCCGCCAGCGCGGGCACGGCGGCCATCAGCTGCGCCACGGACAGCTGGCCGGCCGTGTAGCCCACATCGCCGCCCGCGGCGGCGATGGTGCCGCCGGTGCCCAGGATCACCACGGTGTTTTGCATTTCTCGAAGGTCTGGATAAAAATACAGATACTGGATACAACCTCAGCCGTACCGCCTGCGCGGTAGGCCGCCCGACGATGGAAAGCCCCAAGCTCACCGCGCGCCAGCAGCAGATTCTCGATCTGGTGCAGTCCACCATCGAGCGCACCGGCGCCCCGCCCACCCGCGCCGAAATCGCCGCCGAGCTGGGCTTCCGCTCGCCCAACGCCGCGGAGGAACACCTGCAGGCCCTCGCCCGCAAGGGCGTGATCGAGCTGCTGGGCGGCACCTCGCGCGGCATCCGCCTGCAAACGCAGACGCTGCGCGCGCTGAACGAAGCCCGTGGCAAGCAATTCTCGCTGCCCCTGCCCAGCCTGGCGCAGCTCACCTTGCCGCTGGTGGGCCGGGTGGCCGCGGGCAACCCCATCCTCGCCCAGGAAAACATCGACCAGACCTACGTGCTCGAGGCCAGCCTCTTCCCCCGCCGCCCCGACTACCTGCTCAAGGTGAAGGGCATGAGCATGCGCGACGCCGGCATCATCGATGGCGACCTGCTGGCGGTGCAGAAGACCTCCGACGCGCGCAACGGCCAGATCGTGGTGGCGCGCCTGGACGACGAGGTCACCGTCAAGCGTCTGCACCGCACGCGCCACGCCATCGAGCTGCTGCCCGAGAACCCTGATTTCGAGCCCATCGTGGTGGCGCCGGGCCAGTGCGAGTTCGCCATCGAGGGCGTGGCGGTGGGCCTCGTGCGTCAGCACATGCTGGTGTAGGGGTGGGCATGGGCCAGGCAGTTCCCGCCATCAAGGCACCAAAGGCCGCGAGCGCGGCCGATTGCCACACGCTGGAGCAGTTGCCCAACGTGGGGCCGGCCATGGCGCGCGACCTGCGCCTGCTGGGGGTGAATCACCCAGCGCAGCTGCGCGGGCAGGACGCCTTCGTGCTGTACCGGGCGCTCGAGCGGGCCACGGGCACGCGCCAGGACCCTTGCGTGCTGGACACCTTCTACGCCATCGTCGATTTCATGCAGGGTGCGTCGCCCCGGCCGTGGTGGGCCTATACGGCCGAGCGCAAGCGTCGGCATGGCCAGGCGCTGGGCGGCTGACGCCCCGGCTCAGCTGGCGGCCTTGAACGCCATGACCGCCTGGTTGCGCAGGGTGCGCAGCAGGCCCAGTTCACTCTCCGCCAGGTCGAGCGGCACGGTCTGGCGGTCGGCGTAGATCAGGGCGAAGGGCGCGCCCTTCAGCATCATGGGCAGCAGCAGGAAGCTGCAGGCCGGTGCGGGGCGGTACCACGCCGGCAGCCGCGGGCCCAGGCTGGCCGAACGCGCGTCCGCGATCAGGGTGTCGGCCCCTTTCATGCAGGCGGCGGCGAACAGGTCGGCCGGCTGCGGGCGTCGCACATCCACCGAGAATCGCTGGGCGAACGCCTCGCCGCCCGGCCCCAGGCCCAGGCGGCCCTGCAGCAGCCCGGTGCGCGGGTCGCGCAGGCAGAACACCACACGGTCGAACCCCAGGCCCTCGTGCATCGCGCCCAGGATCAGAGTGAGCACCTCATTGAGGCGGAAGCTGTCGCCCGCCATCGAGTGCGTGACGTTGGCGATGCCGGCCGTGAGCACGGCATGCGCGTTGGCCGGCGTCGCAGTGGCGGGCAGCAGCAGCGTCGGGGTGTCATCGGTGGCCACCGGGGCGGCCGGTGAGGCCTGCGGCGCGCCGGTGGCCGGCGCGGCGGTGCTGGCCGCTGCCGCTTCCCGGCCAGCCGCCGCTGTGACGGTGTCCATCAGGCGCCGCGCGCGGGCCTGGGCCGGCACCTCGAGCTTCAGGCTCGCGGCCATTTCCACCAGGTGCACACGCGCGAGCTTGACGGCGCTCGCCATGTCCTCGGGCCGCACGGCCAGCGCGCGCGCGAACCGGTCGGCGACCTGCATCACCCGCGCATCGGCCTGCGCCGGGTCGCCGTCGAGCAGGGCCTGCACGATCTCCCCCGCTGCACGCACCCGCCAGCGCATGCGCTCGATGGGCGGCTCGACCGGCCGCGTGGGCACCTCGTCCTGCGGCGGGCTCATCACGCGCCGCAGCGTGTCGGGCAGGCCCCACGACTGGGCGATGCCCTGGGCGAGGTCGTCGTAGCTCAGGCCCAGCACGTCGGCCGCGGCACGGGCCTCGCTCGGCGCGGGCGCACCGGCGTCGCGCAGGCCGCTGCGCGCGGTGCGCTGCCGCACCTGCGCCGCCTCCTCGGGAAAGTAGTACTCCGCCAGCATGCGGCCCAGGTGGCTCAGCATGCCGCCCAGGAAGGCCTCTTCGCGCTCGCGCGAGGGCGGCGAGAGCTGGTCCACCAGTGTGGCGGTGAGCAGCGCCTGGAGGAACAGCTCCTTCATGCGCTGGGCGTGCGCCTGGTCCTTCATGTGCTCCAGCAGCACGACCGAGAGCGCCATGTTGCGGATGCCGGCGAAGCCGATCAGCGCGGCGGCCCGCGAGACGGTGGCGATCTCGCCGGCGCCCACGTGCCGGAAGTGGGCCGTGTTGACCAGCCGCAGCAGCTTCTGCGTCAGCGCCACGTCCTTCAGGATCTCGGCCGACAGCACCCGCAGGCTCTCGTTCTCAGAGGCCGTGACGCGCTGGATGCGCGTGACCGAGTCGGACAGAGCGGGGAAGTCGCCATGCAGCCGCATGCGCCGCAGCAGGAACTCCAGCGTGCCATGGCCACCCGGCTGCGGCGGCGCCTCCGGCGGCGTGAGCCAGCGCGCCAGCGCATCGCGGAACTCGGTGGCGCTCGCAAATCGCGATTCCGGCAGCGGCGCGGCGGCGCGCAGCACCATGCTGCGCAGCGCATCATCGACGGCCACGCCCGCGTCCGACGGCCAGTGCACGGGCTCATCGATGGCCTGCCGCAGCGCGGCTGCAGGCGTGGACGGAATGGGCCGCAAGGGCCCACCCAGCAGCAGCTGGCCCAGCATCAGCCCAGCGGCGAACACGTCCATGGCCGGCGACGGCGCCTGGCCGCGCGCCGCCTCCGGCGAGATGTAGCCCGGCGTGCCCACGATGCGGCCATCGTGCGCATCGGCCAGGCGCGCCGCGATGCCGAAGTCCATCACGCGTGCGCGGCCGTCGCTGCCGATGAGGATGTTGGACGGCTTCAGGTCGCGGTGCACCACCCCGCGTGCGTGGGCGAACGCCAAAGCATCGAGCACCTCGCGCATAAGCTCGGCCGCTTCCGGTGCGGGCATCGGACCGAGGCCCCGCAGACGGTCAGCCAGTGTCGTGCCTTCCACACGCTCGAACACCAGGAACACCGTGTCGCCGTCCTGGCCCGCCTCGTACACCGGCACGATGCCCGGATGGGTGAGCGCGCTGGCTGCCCGCGCCTCGGACAGCCATTCGCTGGCCGCCTGGGACTGCGCCCGGTCGGTCATCACCTTGACGGCCACCTCGCGCTGCAGCTGCGGGTCCCAGCCCAGCCACACCGCCGCCTGGGCCCCGCGGCCCAGCACCCGGCGCAGCTCGAAACGGCCCACCCGCTGCACGGGGGCGGAGCCGCTGGGAGGGCGCGCACTCACCACGGTCGTCATGACAAGGTTCCCGCGTCGGCCTTGGGCGTGCCGCGCGCCGTGCGGGCACCGGCCGCCGTGGGCTGCGGCGCCGGGCCGCCTGCCGTCGCGCCGGGACCGGGCGGCGTGCGCGGCCGGGCGTCGCCCTGCAACGCCTCCTGGATGTCGCGCCCGCTCATGCCGAGTGCCCGCGCGTAGCGCTGCACCACCAGGGCCACGGCTTTGGAGGCATGCCCGGCGGGCAGCATCAGGGCATCGACGAGGTCGTTGGCACAGCTCGCACTCAGGCGAAGAATGTCGGCGTCGCCGTCTGGCGTGCGCACGGGGGCCGTGGCGGGCACGCGCCGCATCATGTGCTGCACCGACTCGTCCAGGCCCCAATGGCGCGCCACGGCCGCACCGAGCGCCTCCATGTCGGCCCCCAGCACGGCGAATGAGGCCGCCTCGGCCCCCATGCCGGTCTCTTCCTTGGTCTCGGGCGGCACGCCAGGCGACCGGCTCGGCACGGTGACGACGGTGGGCTGCATCAGGCGACGGATCTGTGCCGCCTCGTCCGGGTAGTGGTACTGCACCAGCAGGCGTCCCAGGTTCTGCAGCAAGGTGACCAGGAAGACGACCTCGCCGTCGTAGCCGGCGGGCACCAGCCGGGTGGCGACCCGCCCTGCCCGCTTGGCGCGGCGGATCAGGGCCTCCATCTCGCCCGCGGCCTGCTCGTTCATGGGGCCGGGCCAGCGCCGCAGCGACAGGGCGGCACGGCGCACGCCGTCCAGCCCGACCATGGCGATGGCCCGCCGCAGCATGAGCACGGGCCCGTCGCCGGCCGCCCGCCCCGCGGCGAGCTGCGCGCTGTTGACCATGCGCAGCAGCTCGAAGCTGAGCGCAATGTCCTCGAGCAGGAGATCGGCCATGTCGCTGGTGCGCGCACTGTCCATCAGCGCCAGGTGCGCCACGCGCTCGGCCGCGCCGGGCTGCGCCGGCAGCGCGCCCACCTGGCGGATGCGGTCCAGCAGCAGGACCAGCGGCCCGCCATCCTGCTCGGCCGTGGTGCGCAGCCAGCCTTCCAGGGCACGCTGCAGCGTGCGGGCATTGTGGTAGCGGTGCCGCTCCTGGCGGTCGGTGGCGCGGTTGACGATCGCACGCAGCGGCTCGGGAATGGGCCGCGGCACGGCCCAGGGCAGCCGCACGAACTCCGCGCCCTGCGGCGGCATGCGGGCGATCACGCGGCCGAGGTCTTGTTCGTCCAGCGGCGGATGCCCCGCCAGCACCCAGTGCGCCACCAGCCCCAGCCCCAGCACGTCGCCGCCAGCGGCGTCGCGCACGGCACGCAGCTCGTCCAGCCCGCCCGGCTGCGTCACCGAGGCCCGCGGCGCGCCCGGCACCTCCAGGCCCATCACGGTGACGCGCTGGTCGTCCGACACGCACAGCCACCAGGGCTGCAGGTCATGGTGGGCCACCCCGGCTTCGTGGGCGAAGGCCAGGCCCTGTGCCGCCTGGGCCAGCCACTCGGCCAGCTCGGTGGCAGCCATGCCCTGCGCAGACATGCGCTCGGCCCAGGTGACACTCGTCCCACGCTCGTACACCACGTACGGCCAGCGCTCGTGCTCGCCGATCTCGAGCGCCTTGGCCAGCACGGGGTGATTCAGCCGGGCAGCGCGGCGCACCGCCTGTTGCCAGGCCGCGGCGCCGTCGCCGGGCGGATGCCGGGGCATGGCGAGCATCACTTCCCCACCGTCACGGCCATCCATGGCCAGCCACAGCATGCCTCGCTCGCTCTTGCCGAGCAGGCGCAGCAGCTGAAACCGCCCGAAATGCCGCACCGCGCCGCGCGAAGCGGGGCCCGAAGCGGTGGAGCCGGAAGAGGAGGACGACATGGACACCATGTGGCTGATTCGAGGCCCGGCCATGCGGTGGGCATGCCGGACATGGCCCGATTGGACCGCGGGGCACCGGCAGGCAGTGCACCGAACTGGACCGGAAAGCGTGACCATTTTGTGTGCCCGGGCCCTTGTCCAGGCCCCATCGCGCCCCGCCCGCGAGCGCCCGGGCGGACCGCGTGGACGGGGCCTTTATGTCAGAATCTTCACGCCCGGGAAACCCGGCGCCAACGGAGCCATCCCTCATGAGCAGCGAACTGATCAAGCACATCTCCGACGCCTCGTTCGAGGCAGACGTCCTGAAGTCCGACAAGCCGGTGCTGGTGGACTACTGGGCCGAATGGTGTGGCCCGTGCAAGATGATCGCCCCCATCCTGGACGAAGCCGCCAAGGACTACGGCGAGCGCCTGCAGGTCGCCAAGATGAACGTCGACGAAAACCGCGAAGTGCCCGCCAAGTTCGGCATCCGGGGCATTCCCACGCTGATGCTGTTCAAGGGCGGCCAGCTCGCCGCCACCAAGGTGGGCGCGCTGTCCAAGGCCCAATTGACCGCTTTCCTCGACGGCCATCTATAATCGCGCCTGACGGCACTTTGGTGCGCGGCCTCACCGGCCGGCACCAGTGCCCGAGCGATACCCGCCTTTCGCGGCCACCTCGCCCCCGGCACCCCCGGTTGGCGCGCGGCTTCAGGCCCTGAGGCGTCAGTCCCCTCCCCGGTTTCCCAGTCGGTTTCGTTTCGAACGCGGAACGCTTCGCGTGCGCAGGTCCATTCGGCCGCGGCACGCAGCGCCCGCCCACCGGCCCCACGTGCGCTTCGGCGCGTGGCAGGCCTTTCCCCAAGGGTATTGGCCCATGCATCTGTCTGAACTCAAGGCGCTTCACGTCTCCGCTCTCATCAAGATGGGCGAAGAGTTGGAGATCGACAACGTCTCGCGCCTGCGCAAGCAGGAGCTGATGTTCGCGATCATGAAGAAGCGCGCCAAGGCCGGCGAGCAGGTCTTCGGCGATGGCGTGCTGGAAGTGCTGCCCGACGGATTCGGCTTCCTGCGCTCCATCGACACCAGCTACATGGCGTCCACCGACGACATCTATCTGTCGCCGAGCCAGATCCGCCGCTTCAATCTCCACACCGGCGACCTGATCGAAGGCGAGGTGCGCGTGCCCAAGGACGGCGAGCGCTACTTCGCGCTGGTCAAGGTCGACCGCGTGAACGGCCTGACGCCGGAGGAGAACAAGCACAAGATCATGTTCGAGAACCTGACGCCGCTCTTCCCGAAAGAGGCGTTCAAGCTCGAGCGTGACAACTTCAAGGGCGAGGAGAACATCACCGGCCGCATCGTCGACCTGATCGCGCCCATCGGCAAGGGCCAGCGCGCACTGCTCGTTGCGCAGCCCAAGACCGGCAAGACGGTGATGATGAAGCACATCGCCCACGCGCTGGTGGCCAACCACCCCGAGATCCACCTCATCATGCTGCTCGTGGACGAGCGGCCGGAGGAAGTGACCGAGATGGTGCGCGGCGTGCGCGGTGAGGTGATCAGTTCCACCTTCGACGAGCCCGCTGCCCGCCATGTGCAGGTGGCCGAGATGGTGATCGAGCGGGCCAAGCGCCTGGTCGAGCTCGGCAAGGACGTGGTCATCCTGCTCGACTCCATCACCCGCCTGGCGCGCGCCTACAACAACGTGCTGCCCAGCTCCGGCAAGGTGCTGACCGGCGGCGTGGACGCCAACGCGCTGCAACGCCCCAAGCGCTTCTTCGGCGCCGCCCGCAACGTGGAAGAAGGCGGCTCGCTCACCATCATCGGCACCGCGCTCATCGACACCGGATCCAAGATGGACGAGGTGATCTACGAGGAGTTCAAGGGCACCGGCAACTGCGAGATCCACCTGGACCGCCGCATGGCCGAAAAGCGCGTGTACCCCTCGATCCTGATCAACAAGTCGGGCACGCGCCGCGAGGAACTCCTGCTCAAGCCGGAGATCCTGCAGAAGACCTGGATCTTGCGCAAGCTGCTGTACAACATGGACGAGATCGAGGCGATGGAATTCGTGCTCGACAAGATGAAGGCGAGCAAGAACAACCTCGACTTCTTCGACATGATGCGCCGCGGCGGCTGACACCGGCCTTCCCTCCCGCGGCATGAGGAGCGCCCTGCATGCCGCACAACGTCAGTCTCATCACCACCCTGGCCGCCGGCTTCGCGCTGGCGCTGGTGCTCGGCTTCATCGCCGTGCGCCTGCGCCTGCCTGCGCTGGTGGGCTACCTGCTCGCCGGCGTGGCCATCGGGCCGGGCACGCCGGGCTTCGTGGCCGACGGCGCCATTGCCGCTCAGCTGGCCGAGATCGGCGTCATGCTGCTGATGTTCGGCGTAGGGCTGCATTTCTCCCTGGCCGATCTGCTCGCGGTGCGGCGGGTCGCGCTGCCGGGCGCCGTGGCGCAGATGGCGGTTGCCACCGCGCTGGGGGCCGGGCTGGCCACCTGGTGGGGGTGGTCGCTGGGCAGCGCCCTGCTGTTCGGCCTGTCGCTGTCGGTCGCCAGCACCGTGGTGCTGCTCAAGGCACTGGAAGCCAAGGGCATCCTCGACAGTGCCAATGGGCGCATCGCCGTGGGCTGGCTGGTCGTGGAAGACCTGGCCATGGTGCTGGTGCTGGTGCTGCTGCCGGCGCTCGCGCCGCTCATGGGTGGCAAGGCGCTGCCGGGCGCCGAAGGGGCCCAGCTCGGCACCACCCTGCTGACGACGCTGGCACAGGTGGGTGCCTTCGTGGCGATCATGCTGGTGCTTGGCCGCCGGCTGTTCCCCTGGCTGCTCTGGCAGGTGACCAAGACCGGGTCCCGCGAGCTGTTCACGCTGTGCACCGTGGCCGCTGCCGTGAGCATCGCCTATGGTTCATCGGCGCTGTTCGGGGTGTCTTTCGCCCTCGGCGCCTTCTTCGCGGGCATGGTGCTGCGCGAGTCCGAATTCAGCCAGCGTGCGGCGGAGCAGACCCTGCCCCTGCAGGACGCCTTCGCGGTGCTCTTCTTCGTTTCGGTGGGCATGCTGTTCGACCCGGCCGTGCTGCTGGAGCAGCCGCTGCGCGTGCTGGCCACGGTGGCCATCATCATGGCCGGCAAGTCGGTGGCGGCCGTGGTGCTGGTGCTGCTGCTGCGCTACCCGGTGCGCACCGCGCTCACCGCGGCAGCCAGCCTGGCGCAGATCGGCGAGTTCTCTTTCATCCTCGCCGGCCTGGGGCTGACGCTGGGCCTGCTCAGCGCCGAGGCCCAGAGCCTCATCGTGGCGGGTGCGCTGATCTCCATCGCGCTCAACCCATTGGCCTTCACGGCCATCGAGCCGCTGGAGCGATGGCTGGGCCGGCACCCTCGCCTGGCCAACCGCATCGCGCCGCCCGAGGACGCGCTGGCCGCGCTGCCCGTGAGCACAGAGGCCCGGTACCTGGCCAACCAGGTGGTGCTCGTCGGCTACGGCCGCGTCGGACGCGGCATCGGCGACGCCCTGGCGGCGCACGGCGTCCCTTTCGTGGTGGTGGAGGCCAACCGCGACCACGTGGCGGACCTGCGCGACCAAGGGCATGTGGCCGTGTGGGGCGACGCCACCGAGCCCGAGGTGCTGGTGCAGGCCCACATCCGCGACGCGCGCGCCCTCGTGATCGCCACGCCCGACACCCTGGACGTGCGCCAGACGGTGGCCATCGCGCGCGAGCTCAACCCGACCGTGCAGGTGGTCGTGCGCAGCCACAACGAGACCGAGGCCGCCCTGCTGCGCGAGGAAGGCACGGGCACGGTGCTGGTGGGCGAGCAGGAACTGGCCCGGGCCATGACGCGGCATGTGCTGGACACGCTGCGGCCGGCCACCCCAGGGCGCGCGGCCGCTGCGGCCGGCTGAGCTATAATCCAACGTTTTTCCGCTCTAGGGCAAGTGCGTGCACATGGTGTGCCGCGTGGCTGCCCGCGACTGCTGCGAGGTCTGCGCCATGAAAGAAGGCATTCATCCCAACTACCGCGACGTCTGTTTCGTCGACCTGTCCAACGGCTTCAAGTTCGTGACGCGTTCCTGCGCCCCGTCCAAGGAAACCATCAAGATGGACGACGGCCGCGAACTGCCGCTGTTCAAGCTCGAAACCACCAGCGAGTCGCACCCCTTCTACACGGGCCAGCAAAAGAGCGTGGATACGCTGGGCGGCCGCGTCGAGAAGTTCCGCAACAAGTTCGCGCGCGTCGGCATCAAGAAGTGACCGCGCGGCGAATGCCGTTGCACAAGAAGGCAGCCGCGCGGCTGCCTTTTTTTCTGCCCGTCCTTGGCATGATCCGCCCGTGAGTTCCACCACGCCGCCCCCTTCCTCCTCGGCCCCGCTGCCCAATCCCGCGCTGGTCACGCAGCGGGCCGCGCAGCGCCTGCCGCGCGTGGCCCTGCTGCTGTTCTGCGCCGCCTACCTGCTGCCGGGGCTGTTCGGCCGCGACCCCTGGCGCAACGCCGATGTGACGGCCTACGCGACCATGCTGAGCATCGCCGAGGGCCGCAGCCCCTGGTGGGCACCCACCCTGGGCGACCTGCCGGCCGACCCGGCCGTGCTGCCCCACCTGCTGGGCGCCCTGTTCATCCAGCTGCTGGGGCCCGTGCTCGACCCCGCCCTCGCCGCGCGGCTGCCGTTTGCCGCGCTGCTGGGCGTGACCCTGGCGCTGATCTGGTACGCCACCTTCCACCTCGCCCGCACTGAAGCCGCGCAGCCGGTGCCTTTCGCGTTTGGTGGCGAGGCAGAGCCGGTGGCCTACGCACGGGCGCTGGCCGACGGCGCGCTGCTCGCGATCATCGCCACGCTGGGGCTGCTGCAGCTGGGCCACGAAACCACGCCGGAGCTGGTGCAGCTCAGTGTGGTGGCCCTGTGGATGTGGGCGCTGGCGGCGGCGCCCTACCGGTCCTGGCCGGTGCGCTCGGCCCTGCTGCTGGCGCTGCCGGCGCTGGCCAGCAGCGGCGCACCCGCCATGGCGGTGGCCCTGGGCGTGCTGGCCCTGGCCGTGACCGGCCGGTCGCGTTATGCCGAGGCCCGGGGGCTGTGGCCCTGGCTGCTGGCCTCGCTGGCGCTGACGGTGGGGCTCGCCACGTGGTGGGGCGCCTGGCGCATGCGGCTGGACTGGCCAGAGGCCGGCGGCAGCGCCCGCCTGCTGCTGTGGTTCACCTGGCCGGTGTCGCCGCTGGCCCTGTGGACGCTGTGGCGCTGGCGCCGCCAGGTGCTGAGCCGGCACATCGCCGTGCCGCTGGGCGTGGTGCTGGTGGGCGTGGGGGCGTGCCTGCTCATGGGCGGCTCCGACCGCGCCCTGCTGCTGGCACTGCCGGGGTTTGCCGTGCTGGCGGCGTTCGCCCTGCCCACGTTGCGCCGCAGCGCCGGGGCGGCCATCGACTGGTTCTCCGTTTTCTTCTTCACGCTCTCGGCCCTCGCCATCTGGGTGGTGTACCTGTCCATGCAGACGGGTGTGCCGGCCAAGCCCATGGCCAACATCCAACGCCTGGCACCGGGGTTCCAGCCGGTGTTCTCGCTGATCGAGCTGGTGGCCGCCGTGATGGGCACCGTGGCGTGGCTGTGGCTGGTGCGTTGGCGCACGTCGCGCCATCGCCACCCGCTGTGGAAGAGCCTGGTCCTGCCGGCCAGTGGTGTTGCCCTCGCCTGGCTGCTGGCCATGACGCTGCTGCTGCCGCCGCTGGACTATGCCCGCAGCCCGCGGCCGCTGGTCGCGCTGGTGGACCGGCATGTGCCACGAGGCTCCTGCCTGCGCGCACCCGGCCTCGCGCGTGCGCAGGTCGCCGCACTCGAGGCCTTCGGCCGACACACCGTGCGCACCCTGGCCGGCCCGGACGACGATGTGCCGGGCTGCGATCACCTGCTCATGGAATGGCGCGGCCGCGGGGCCACGCCGGCCGCCCCTGAGGGCTGGGAGCTGCAGGCCCGGCTGCCGCGGCCGGCCCAGCGCAACGAGCAGTTGCTGGTCTACCGGCGCACGGGCGCCTGATCGGACGCCCTGCAGCCCCGGCGGCCGGCGCGGCTCACCGCCCGGCCAGTGCGCGCACAGCCTCCGGCAGGGGGCGGCCGTCCAGCGGGCGCCGCACCCGCCCCGCGGGCAGCACGAGCGTGAAGCAGGAGCCGACGCCCACGCCGCTGTCGATCAGCAGCTCACCGCCGTGGCGCTGCACCACGTGCTTCACGATGGCCAGGCCCAGCCCGGTGCCGCCCGTGTCACGCGACCGGCTGCCATCCACCCGATAGAAGCGCTCGGTCAAGCGCGGCAGGTGTTCCGCCGCGATGCCGGGGCCTGTGTCGCGCACGGCGATCTCCCCGCCGCCATCGGCCCGGTCACGCCAATGCACGCTGACCTCGCCGCCGTCCGGCGTGTAGCGCACCGCGTTGCTGACCAGGTTCGTGATGGCGCTCAGCAACTCTGCTTCGCTGCCGGCGAGGCCGACTCCGTCGCCCCAATCGAAGCTCAGCCGATGGCGAGAGGCGGACAGACCCTGCGCGTCGGCCTCCACGGCCGCGCCGATGCGCGACAGCGGCACCCAGCTGTCCGTGGGCGGCCGCGGGCTGCCCTCGAGGCGGGCGAGCGTGAGCAGGTCACCCACCAGGCTCTGCATGCGCTGGGTCTGCTGCGCCATGAGCGAGAGCACGCGTTTGCGCTCCACCTCCGACAGCGGCAGGTTGGTCAGCGTCTCGACGAACCCGGCCACCACCGTCAACGGCGTGCGGATCTCGTGCGACACGTTGGCCACGAAGTCACGGCGCATGGCGTCCGCCCGCTCGCGCTCGGTGATGTCCTGGGTCAGCACGAGGCGCTGGCCGTCGCCATAGGCGCGCACCATCACCGACAGCACCCCCTGCCCGCCCGGCTGCGGTATCTGCACCGGATGCTCGAACTGGCGTGACTGCAGCAACGCCACGAAGGCGGGCGCGCGAACCAGGTTGGTCACGCGCTGCTCGATGTCACGGTGCCGGTCGAGGCCCAGGTGCTCGGCCGCGGTCTGGCTGCACCAGCGGATCTGCTCGGCCGCGTCGAGCAGCAGCACGCCATTGGGCGAGGCCTCGATGGCGGAGAGGAACTGTGCCAGCCGGTCCCGCTCCTGCTCGATCTGACGCTCGCGCCCGCGCACGGCGCGCTCGACGCGGGCGGTCAGTTCTCCCCACAGGCCGATCTGCCAGCGCGGCGATTCCGTCAGGCCACCACTGAGCCAGCGCAGCACGCGATGGCCCACCACCAGGTCGCGCAGGAACAGCACCGTGACGGCGATCAGCGCCCCGGCGAGCGTGCCTTCCAGCGAATGCGCGCCCCGTGTGGCTCCCCACAGCGTGCCCAGCAGCCCCCCCGCCGCCGCGACGGCGAGAGTGAACGCCAGACGCCAACCCATCCAGCCCATGGCGGGCTCGCTCAGGCGGCGGACGCCGTGGCGTGCTGGGTGAAGCGGTAGCCGGCCCCGCGCACCGTCTCGATCATGGTGGCGCAGCGCGCCGGCATGAGCGCCTCGCGCAGGCGCTTCACATGCACGTCCACCGTGCGCTCCTCGATGAACACATGGTCACCCCACACCCGATCGAGCAGCTGGGCCCGGCTGTGCACACGCTCCGGGTGCGCCATGAAGAAGTGCAGCAGGCGGAACTCGGTGGGGCCCAGGCGCAGCTCGACACCCTGGCGGCTCACGCGCCGCGTGGAGGGGTCCAGCCGCAGGCCGCCCACCTCGACCACGCTGTCCAGTGCCTCCGGCACGCGGCGGCGCAGCACGGCGCGGATGCGCGCCAGCAGCTCCTGCGTGGAGAACGGCTTGGTGAGGTAGTCATCGGCGCCGGCATCCAGGCCCGACACCTTGTCCGCCTCGTCCGCCCTCGCCGTGAGCATGATGATGGGCAGCTCGCGCGTGCGCGCATCGGCGCGCCAGCGGCGGGCCAGCGCCACGCCCGACTGGCCTGGGAGCATCCAGTCCAGCAAGACCAGATCCGGCAGCACGGCATCGACGGCCACCTGGGCCTGGTCGGCGTTCTCGGCCAGCGTCACCTCGAAGCCGGCATGGCGCAGGTTGATGGCGATGAGCTCGGCGATGGCCGACTCGTCTTCGACCACGAGCACGGTAGGCATGGTCACTCTCTTGTCTTTCTTCCGCGGCAGCGATCAGCTGCGGGTCAGCGCGATCGACTCGACGGCTTCCACGCTGTTGTGGCGCACGTCGGTGCCCTTGACGATGTAGATGATCTGCTCGGCCAGGTTCTTGGCGTGGTCCCCCACGCGCTCGATCGCCTTGGCCACGAACACCAGGTCGATGGAGGCCGAGATGGTGCGCGGGTCTTCCATCATGTAGGTGATGAGCTTGCGCATCAGGCCATCGAACTCGGCGTCGATCTGGTTGTCGTTCTTGATCACGTCCAGCGCCTGCACGGTGTCCAGGCGGGCGAAGGCATCGAGCGCCTTGCGCAGCGAGGCAGTGGCCAGCGTCGCCTCGAACGAGACATCGCCCACCGGCAGCCGCAGGCGGCTGAACACGCCCGTGTTGATCAGGCGCTGCACGGTGCGTGCGATGCGCGCGGCCTCGTCGCCCACGCGCTCGAGGTTGCCGATGGTCTTGCTGATGGCAATGAGCAGGCGCAGATCCCGCGCCGTGGGCTGGCGGCGCGCGATGATGGCCGACAGGTCCGCGTCGATGTCGATCTCGAGCTGGTTGACCTTCTCCTCCATCTGCAGCACCTGGGTGGCCGTCTCGGCGCTGTAGTTGGTCAGGGCGTAGATGGCCTGGGCCACCTGGGCCTCGACCAGGCCGCCCATCTCGAGCACGCGGGTGGAGACGCCGCTCAGCTCCGCGTCGAACTGGGTGGAAAGATGCTTGTCCATGCGGGGTCCTTCGCGCGTCGCTTCAGCCGAAGCGGCCGGTGATGTAGTCCTCGGTGTCCTTCTTCTGCGGCTTCATGAAGAGGTCACGGGTGGGGCCGAACTCGATCAGGTCGCCCAGGTACATGTAGGCGGTGTAGTCCGACACGCGGGCCGCCTGCTGCATGTTGTGGGTGACGATCACCACGGTGTAGTCTGTCTTCAGTTCGTGGATCAGCTCCTCCACCTTGCCGGTGGAGATGGGGTCCAGCGCCGAGCAGGGTTCGTCCAGCAACAGCACCTCGGGCTTGATGGCGATGCCGCGCGCGATGCACAGGCGCTGCTGCTGACCACCGGACAGGCCGGCGCCGCTCTGGCCGAGCTTGTCCTTCACCTCGGTCCACAGCGCAGCCTTCTTCAGGGCCCACTCGACACGCTCGTCCATCTCCACCCGCGACAGGTTCTCGAACAGGCGCACGCCGAACGCGATGTTGTCGTAGATCGACATCGGGAACGGCGTGGGCTTCTGGAAGACCATGCCGACCTTGGCGCGGATGAGCGACACGTCCAGGCGCTTGTCCAGCACGTTCTCGCCGTCGACGAGGATCTGCCCTTCGGCACGCTGCTCGGGATACAGCTCGTACATGCGGTTGAACGTGCGCAGCAGCGTGGACTTGCCGCAGCCCGACGGGCCGATGAAGGCGGTGACCTTCTTCTCGGGGATGTCGAGGTGGATGTGCTTCAGGGCGTGGAAGCTGCCGTAGTAGAAGTTCAGGTCGCGCACCGCGATCTTCGCCTTCTCGGCCAGCAGGGGTTCGACTCGGGCGTCCATGGAAGGGGCTTTCCTCGGGTCAGTGTTTGTTGCGGAACAGCACGCGCGCCAGGATGTTGAGCGTGAGCACGCCGATCGTGATCAGGAAGACACCCGCCCAGGCCAGCTGCTGCCAGTTCTCGTACGGGCTCATGGCGAACTTGAAGATGGTCACCGGGAGGCTGGCCATCGGTTCGCGCAGGTCGGACGTCCAGAACTGGTTGCTGAGCGCCGTGAACAGCAGCGGCGCCGTCTCACCCGACACCCGCGCCAATGCCAGCAGCACACCCGTCACCACCCCGGCGCGGGCCGCCTTCAGCGTGATGGACAGGATGACCTTCCACTTGGGCGTGCCCAGCGCGTAGGCGGCTTCGCGCAGTGCGTTGGGCACCAGGCTGAGCATGTTCTCGGTGGTGCGGATGACCACGGGGATGACGATGAGCGACAGGGCGAGCACGCCGGCCCAGCCGGAAAAGGACTTGAAGCGCGACACCACCACGGTGTAGATGAACAGGCCGATGACGATGGAGGGCGCGGACAGCAGGATGTCGTTGATGAACTGCGTCGTGCGACCCAGCCAGCTGCGTTGCCCGTACTCGGCCAGGTAGATGCCAGCCATGACGCCGACGGGCGTGCCGATGAAGGTGGCCAACGCCACCATCGTGAGCGAACCGAAGATGGCGTTGGCCAGCCCACCGGTCTCCGCCTGCGGAGGCGGCGTCATTTCGGTGAAGACCTGCCAGGAGATGCCGCCGATGCCCCTGGCGACCGTCTCGTAGAGGATCCAGATCAACCAGAACACGCCGAAGGCCATGGCCGCCAGCGACAGCGCGAGGGCCACCACGTTCACGCGCTTGCGGCGCCGGTGCATGGCCATGCGGCCCGGGTCAAGGGAAGCCAGGCTCACGACTTCGCTCCTTCGTTCTTCTTCAGTCGGGCCAG
This sequence comes from Burkholderiales bacterium, assembly GCA_016213265.1. Taxonomy (GTDB): domain Bacteria; phylum Pseudomonadota; class Gammaproteobacteria; order Burkholderiales; family Burkholderiaceae_C; genus Ideonella. The sequence continues at coordinate 28,154 of JACRBA010000136.1, forward strand.
CAGCAGCTTGGACATCGACAACACCACGAAAGTGATGAAGAACAGCACCAGCCCCAGGTAGATCAGCGAGGCCTGGTGCAAGCCCTCGCCGGCCTCGGCGAACTCGTTGGCCAGCGCCGAGCTGATGCTGTTGGCCGCCTCGAACAGCGACAGCGAGTCGAGCTGGTTCATGTTGCCGATGACGAAGGTGACCGCCATGGTCTCGCCGAGGGCACGGCCCAGCCCCAGCATGACGCCGCCCACCACACCCGTCTTGGTGTAGGGCAGCACCACGTTCCACACCACCTCCCAGGTGGTGGAGCCCAGGCCGTAGGCCGACTCCTTGAGCATGGGCGGGGTCACCTCGAACACGTCGCGCATCACCGAGGCGATGAACGGAATGATCATGATGGCCAGGATGATGCCGGCCGACAGCAGGCCGATGCCCACCGGCGGGCCGGAGAACAGCGCGCCGAGCACCGGCACGCCCTTGAACATCGCCTGCAGTGGCTGCTGCACATAAGTGGCCAGCAGCGGACCGAAGACGAGCAGACCCCACATGCCATACACGATGGATGGCACCGCGGCCAGCAGCTCAACCGCCACACCGAGCGGGCGCTTGAGCCACTGCGGCGACAACTCGGTGAGGAACAGCGCGATGCCGAAGCTCACCGGCACGGCGATGACCAACGCAATGAACGAGGTCATCAGCGTGCCGTAGATCATCACCAGACCGCCGTAGCGGTCCTGGACCGGGTCCCACTCACTGCGCCACAGGAAGGACAGGCCGTACTCGCGGATGGCCGGCGCGGCACCGGCCACAAGGGACAGCAGGATCGCGACCAGCAGGCCCAGGGTCAGCCACGCCGCCGCGTGGGCAGCGATCGAGAAGAGCCGGTCCGCCCAGGGCGCGCGCGCGCGGCGCCCGCCGGGCCGGCCAGCCGGAGAGGTACGGTCCATCGTCAGCTCACGGGCGCTGGGGCTGGCGGGCAGTGTAGCGGTCACCTGGGTGCTCCTGCGGTGGGGGGGCGGGCGCCGACCCGGTCAGGGAGTGGCGCCCGCGCCGATCACTTCAGCGCGACCGGCTTGCCGGCGGCATCCTTGACATCGCCCCACTGCTTGCGCACCAGAGCCTTCACGTTGTCAGGCAGGGGCACGTACTCGAGCTCGGCGGCCATCTTGTCGCCATTGGCATACGACCAGTCGAAGTACTTCAGCGCGGCCGAGGCCTGCTCGGGCTTGGCCTGCACCTTGTGCATCAGGATGAAGGTCGCGCCGGTGAGCGGCCACGACTCCTTGCCCGGCTGCTCGGTGAGCACCTGGAAGAAGCTCTTGGCCCAGTCGGCGTTGGCGGCGGCCGCCTTGAAGTTCACGTCGTCCGGGGCCACAAAGACGCCGTCCTTGTTCTTCAGCAGCACGTGCGACATCTTGTTCTGCTTGGCGTAGGCATACTCCACGTAACCAATGGAGTTGGGCAGGCGCTGCACGTACAGGGCCACGCCCTCGTTGCCCTTGCCACCCGCGCCGGTGGGCCAGTTCACCGCCGTGCCTTCACCCACCTTCGCCTTCCACTCGGCGTTCACCTTGCTCAGGTAGTTGGTGAAGATGAAGCTGGTGCCCGAGCCGTCGGCACGGCGCACCACGGCGATGTCGGCATCCGGCAGCGCCACGCCGGCGTTCAGGCCGGCGATGGCCGCGTCATTCCACTTGGTGACCTTGCCGAGGTAGATGTCGCCCAGCACCTGGCCGGTGAGCTTGAGCTGGCCCGGGGCGATGCCCTTGACGTTGACGACGGGCACCACGCCGCCGATCACCGTGGGAAACTGGAACAGGCCGTCGGCGGCCAGGTCCTCGTCCTTGAGCGGCATGTCGGACGCACCGAAATCCACGTTCTTGGACTTGATCTGCTTGATGCCCGCGCCGGAGCCGACCGGTTGGTAGTTGATGCGGGCGCCAGTCGCCTTGTTGTAGGCGTCGGCCCACTTGGCGTACAGCGGGGCGGGGAAGGTCGCGCCGGCACCGGTCACGTCCTGCGCCAGGGCAGAGGTGGACAACGCGAGCGCGGCGGCACCGAGCCAGAAGGGACGAGCGAGAGCAGTCAGCATGTCATGAACCTTTCATCACAGGGGCCCGGCGCGGCCCATAGGCCGCTTCACCGGATGCCTGGCACTGTAGGAAGGTTGTGTGACAGCGACGTGACGAGGATGACAAGCGTCACGGGGCCGTCACGGCGGCGTCATCCACTCTCGCGGCCCGGGTTCACGCGCGCGCCAGAGCCGCCAGGCGCTCGGCCTGTGCGCGCGAGACCGCCGCGTCGGGCGCCTCCACCATCACACGCAGCACGGGCTCCGTGCCCGACGCGCGGATCAGCACGCGCCCGTGCCGCCCGAGTTCCTGCCGCACGGCATCGATCTCGCGCGCCAGCACGGTGTTCCGCGTCCAGTCGCTGCCCTCGGCCAGCCGGACGTTGACCATGGTCTGAGGGAACAGCTTCACCTCAGCCAGCTGACGCGCCAGGCTCTGGCCACGCCGCTGCACCGCCTGCAACACCTGCAGCGCGCTCACGATGCCGTCGCCGGTGCTGTGCTTGTCCAGCGCCAGCAGATGGCCGGAACTCTCCCCGCCCAGCAGCCAGCCGCGCCGCACCAGCTCCTCCAGCACGTAGCGGTCTCCCACCTTGGCGCGCACCAGTTCCATGCCCTGCCCGGCCAGGGCCAGTTCGACGGCCATGTTGGTCATCAAGGTGCCCACCACACCCGGCACGGCCTCGCCCTGTGCGCGGCGGTCCATGGCCAGGAGGTAGACCAGCTCGTCACCGTTGTAGAGCCGGCCGTCGGCGTCCACGAGCTGCAGGCGGTCGGCGTCGCCATCGAGCGCCACGCCATAGTCAGCGCCATGCTCCTTGACGGCGGCCACCAGCGCCTGCGGCGCGGTGGCACCCACCCCGTCGTTGATGTTGGTGCCGTTCGGGCTGCACCCGATGCTCACCACCTCGGCGCCCAGTTCATGGAACACGGCCGGCGCCACCTGGTAGGCGGCGCCGTGTGCCGCATCCACCACCAGCTTCAGCCCCTTGAGCGTCAACTCTCCGCTCACGGTGGACTTGCAGAACTCGACGTAGCGCCCCTGCGCATCGGAGACCCGCCGCGCGCGGCCCAGTCGGGCGGAGTCCACCCACTCAGGGGCCTGCGCCAGGGCGGCCTCCACGTCCAGCTCCCACGCGTCCGGCAGTTTCTCGCCCCGCGCAGAGAAGAACTTGATGCCGTTGTCCGGGTAGGCGTTGTGCGAGGCGCTGATCACCACCCCCAGGTCCAGTCTCAGCGCGCGGGTGAGGTAAGCCACGCCGGGCGTGGGCAGCGGGCCCGTGAGCAGCACGTTGACGCCCGCCGACGCGAAACCGGCCTCCAGCGCCGATTCCAGCATGTAGCCGGAGATGCGGGTGTCCTTGCCGATGAGCACGGTGGCGGGCCGGCCGCCGGACGGGCCGAGCGCCCGGCGCAGCACCTGGCCCACCGAATGGCCCAGGCGGAGGGCGAAGTCGGCCGTGATGGGCGGCTGCCCCACGGTGCCGCGGATGCCGTCGGTGCCGAAGTAGCGGCGGGTCATGGCGTCGTTTCTCCTCTTGAGCTCGTTGTCACGTCGCGGCGCCCAGGCCAGCGGCGTTCCAGATCTTGAGCGCGTCGACCGTTTCCGCCACTTCGTGCACACGCACGATGCGCGCCCCGCGGGCGACGGCGGCCAACGCCGCCCCGAGGCTGGCCGCCTGGCGTTCGTTCACGGCACGCCCGGTCAGCTGGCCCAGGGTGCCCTTGCGCGACCAGCCCACCAGCAGTGGGCGGCCCAGTCCCGCAAGGCCATCCTGTGCCCGGAACAGCGCCAGGTTGTGCTCGAGCGTCTTGCCAAAGCCGTAGCCCGGATCGAGCACGATGCGAGAGGCAGCGATGCCGGCGGATTCGGCCGCCTGCAGCCGCTGGCGCAGGAACGCCCGCACCTCGCCCGCCACGTCGCTGTAGGCGGGGGCCAGTTGCATCGTGGCGGGGTCGCCTTGCATGTGCATGAGACAGACCCCCACGGCCGGGCGGGCCGCCACCGTGTGCAGGGCCCCCTCCCACTGCAGGGCCCGGACATCGTTGATGATGTCCGCGCCTGCGTCCAGCACGGCACGGATGACTTCCGGCCGGCTGGTATCGACCGACACCGGCACGTTCAGGCGCACCGCATGGGCCACGACGGGCAGCACACGCGCCAGTTCCTCTTCCACCGTCGGCGGCACCGAACCCGGTCGCGTCGACTCGCCGCCGATGTCGAGGATGTCCGCGCCCTGGGCGAGGAGACGATCGCAGTGTGCACAGGCGGCGACCACGTCGCCGTGGCGCCCGCCATCCGAGAACGAGTCGGGCGTCGTGTTCACGATGCCCATGACCAGCGGGCGGGCCGCGAGGTCCAGGCTGAACCGTCCGGCCTGCCAGAGCCAGGCGGCGCCAGGAGAGGGAAGTCCAGTCACGAAGCCAGGCTCGCCAATGAAGAGAGGTCGGGCCGCCGGACGGCAAACGGGGCCCGCACGGGCCCCGTCTTTGGTGCCGTCGGCAACCGCGTCAGGCAGCGGCCGGGGCGCTGTCCGGGTTGACCGGGGGCGTGGCGCCACCGCCAGACCGGTTGGCCGAGGGGCTCCAGTCCTTCGGCGGCCGGGGCGGCTTGCCGTTCATGATGTCGTCCACCTGGTCCGCATCGATGGTTTCCCATTCGAGCAGCGCCTTGGCCATGGCATGCATCTTGTCCTGGTGCTCCTCGATGAGCCGCCGCGCGATGGCGTACTGCTCGTCGATGATGCGGCGCACCTCGGTGTCCACCTTGCGCATGGTCTCTTCGGAGACGTTGGTCGTCTTGGTCACCGAACGGCCCAGGAACACCTCGCCCTCGTTCTCGGCATACACCATCGGGCCCAGGGAATCGCTCATGCCGTAGCGCATGACCATGTCGCGTGCGATGTGCGTGGCCCGCTCGAAATCGTTGCTGGCGCCGGTGGTCATCTGGTTCATGAACACCTCTTCCGCGATGCGGCCGCCGAAGAGCATGGAGATCATGCTCAGCATGCGCACCTTGTCGGTGCTGTAGCGGTCCTTCTCGGGCAGCGAGACGGTCACACCGAGTGCGCCGCCGCGCGGGATGATGGTGACCTTGTGCACCGGGTCGAGCTTGGGCAGCAGCCGGCCGATGAGCGCGTGGCCCGCTTCGTGGTAGGCCGTGTTCTTGCGCTCTTCCTCGTCCATCACCATGGACTTGCGCTCGGTGCCCATGATGATCTTGTCCTTGGCGCGCTCGAAGTCGATCATCTCGACCACGCGGGCGTTGCGGCGGGCGGCGAACAGCGCCGCCTCGTTCACCAGGTTGGCCAGGTCGGCGCCGGACATGCCCGGCGTGCCGCGCGCGATGATGGCCGGATTCACGTCCTGGCCGATCGGGATCTTGCGCATGTGCACGTTCAGGATCTGCTCGCGGCCGCGGATGTCCGGCAGCGTCACGTAGACCTGGCGGTCGAAGCGGCCC
>JACRBA010000137.1 GCA_016213265.1 Burkholderiales bacterium
AACGCCAGGGCCCTCGCTGCCCGCACCGGCGCCGGGGGCGGGCACGGGCGCGGCCGGGCCGGCCGCGCCGTCGCCGCCGCCCGGGCCGCTGGTGGCGCCTCCGCGGCCGCCCACCACCGTGCTGGCCTGCGACACCACCGGCTGCTGGGCCAGCGACGGCTCACGGCTGCAGAAGGTGGGGCCTCAGCTCATCGGCCCCAGCGGGCCCTGCACGGTGCAGGGGTCGGTGCTGCGCTGCCCCTGAGGCCCGTGCCGGGTGCCGGCGCTACCTGGCCGGGGCGGCCGACGGCGCCTTCAGGTGGCCCGCGAAGCGGTTGCCCACCAGCGGGGGCGCGTCCACCTGCGGCACGTGGCAGCTGTTGCACTGGTAGCGCTCCATGCGCACGGCCAGGCGGTCGGCGCCCAGGTGCGAATCGGCCAGCTTCGGCGCACCCTTCTTGGCGGCGTTGGCCGGTGCATGGCATTCCAGGCACTGGTTGTCGTCCACCGTGATCTCGTCGAAGTTGTCGATGGCGTGCGGCACCAGCGGCGGCTGGCCGTCGTAGGTGCGCGCGATGGGCTGCTGCGAGCCGGGGCGGCGGCCGCTGTAGGCCTTGGCCTCGGCCGGCGCCTGGTCCGGCGTGGCGGCATCGGCGCCGCGCAGGCTGGCCACGCCGGAGAACGGGGCCGAGAGGGTGGCCGACGTGGTGGCGCATCCGATCAGCAGGGCAGCGGTGGCCGCGGCGAGCAGCAGCAGGGCAGGCTTTCTCATCGTCAGTTCCTCGGGCGGGTGTCGTTCTGGGTTTCGGAGGGGGCGGCGAAGCGGGTGCCGAAGGTGAAGACGTCCTTCGAGCACACGTCCAGGCAGCGCGCGCACTGTGTGCAGTGCATCGAGGTGATCACCGGGGTGCCGCTGCCCTTGAGGGCCGGTTTCAGGATGAGCGGCTCGGGGCACACCGCGTAGCAGTCGGCGCAGTCGTGGCAGGCCTCGCGGCGGCGGGCCACCATGCGCAGCAGCGCGAATCGGTTGAGCAGGGCGTAGGTGGCGCCCATGGGGCACAGGTGGCCGCACCAGCCGCGCGGCACCACGAACAGGTCGAACAGGAACACGCCGGCCACCAGCGCCCACGCCGCGCCCATGCCGAAGAGCAGGCCACGCTGCAGCGCGGTGACGGGGTTCACGAGCTCCCACGCCAGCGTGCCGGTGGCGGCGGCACTGGCGAGCGCCGTGGCCAGCAGGACCCAGCGCCAGCCGCGCGACAGGCGCGCGCCGCTGCGCAAGCCCAGCCGGCGGCGCGCCCAGGCGGCGGTGTCGGTCACCACGTTCATCGGGCAGACCCAGGCGCAGTAGGCCCGGCCGCCGACCAGCAGGTAGAACAGGGCCACGATGGCGGCGCCGACCAGTGCGGTGGTGGCCACGGTGTGCCGCGCGGCCAGCGACTGCAGCAGCAGGAAGGGGTCGGTCAGGGGCAGCACGCCCAACGTGAGGCTGCTGGCCAGGTTGCCCTTGGCGATCCACACCCCCCACCCCGGGCCGCTGAGGAACAGCAGCAGGATGGCGGCCTGCGTCAGGCGGCGCAGCAGCAGAAAGCGCTGGGTGCGCCACCAGCCCTTGGCGGCGAGCGCCTCGGCGCCGATGGCGGGGCGGCGGCGGACAGGGGCTGCGACAGGCTCAGCCCGAACGGCCGGGTTGAGAGCACCGGCCGGCACCTCCGTTCGCCCTGAGCCGGTCGAAGGGTCTCGTGCCACTGTCACAGCCGGTCTCCCTGCAGTGCCTTGGGCGCTGCTGCCGGGGCCGCGGACGGCGCGGGTGTCGCGGAGGCCGGGCCGCTCGCGGCCTCACCCTCCAGGCCCTGGCCGGGCACATAGCGCATGCCCTCGGGCAGGTTGTAGTGGTGCTCGGGTTCGGGCGCGGCCAGCGGGGCGCCGGCGGCGCGCTGCTCCTCCCAGCCCAGGCGGTAGTGGGCCGAGGCCTCGCCGCGGGCCAGGGCCACCGGCAGCACCTTGATGGCCGCCACCGGCAGCGGGCAGGCCTGCTCGCACTTGCCGCAGCCCGTGCAGGCGCTGGCATGCACCGTGGGCAGGAAGAGCGTGTGGCGCCCGGTGCGCGGGTTGCGCTGCTCCTCCAGCGTGATGGCCTCGTCGATCACGGGGCACACGCGGTAGCAGATGTCGCAGCGCAGACCCAGGTGGTTCAGGCAGTTCTCGTGGTCGATGAGCACGGCCAGGCCCATGCGCAAGGCCGTCACCTCGGTGAGCCCGGGGTCGAGTGCACCGGTGGGGAAGGACTTCACGCAGGGCAGGTCCTCGCACAACTCGCAGGTCTTGTCGCGCGCCACGAAGAAGGGCGTGCCGGTGGCCACCGGGTGGGCCGGCGGCGCGAGCGCCAGGATGTCGTACGGGCAGTCGCGCACGCACAGGCCGCAGCGCACGCAGGCCGACTGGAACGCCGCGTCGTCCGCGGCCGCACCCGGCGGCCGCAGTGCCTGCGGCGGCAGGGCGCGCGCGCCGCGGGCGTGCAGCGCCAGGCCCAGCCCGACCACGCCCGCGCCACAGGCCAGGCGGGCGGCGTCGGCGAGGAACTGGCGGCGTTCGGGGGTCATGGGCGTAGCGGTCAGGGGCCTTCGACGGGCTCAGGCCGAACGGAGGTGAGACTCAGACGGAGCGGCGGTGCGGCTCAGGCCTTCATCACCTTCACGGCGCACTTCTTGTAGTCGGTCTCCTTGCTGATGGGGCAGGTGGCGTCCAGCGTCAGCTTGTTGACCAGGCGGTGCTCGTCGAAGAAGGGGATGAACACCAGGCCCTCGGGCACCTTGTTGCGCCCACGGGTGTTCACGCGGAGCGCGATCTCGCCGCGCCGGCTGGCCACCTTGACGGCGTCGCCGTGCTTGAGGCCGCGCTTGTCGGCGTCCTTGGGGTGCATCCACACCACCGCGTCGGGGAAGGCCTTGTACAGCTCGGGCACGCGGCGCGTCATGCTGCCGGTGTGCCAGTGCTCCAGCACGCGGCCGGTGCACAGCCACAGGTCGAACTCGGCGTCGGGCGGCTCGGCCGCGGGCTGGTAGGGCAGGGCGTAGACCACGGCCTTGCCGTCGGGCTTGCCGTAGAACTTCAGGCTCTCACCGGGCTTGATGTACGGGTCGTAGCCCTCGCGGTAGCGCCACAGCGTCTCCTTGCCGTTGACGACGGGCCAGCGCAGGCCACGCACGCGGTGGTAGGTGTCGAACTCGCCCAGGTCCTTGCCCTTGCCCAGGCCGAACAGCCGGTACTCCTCGAACAGGCCCTTCTGCACATAGAAGCCGAAGGCCTCGGCCTCGTCGTTGGTGTAGCCGGCCCAGGCATGGGCATTCACCTTCGCCGTCTCGGCCTTGCCGAAGGCGTTCACCTGGCCGTTGCCGAACAGCACCTCGTACAGCGTCTTGCCCTTGAGCGCCGGCGCCTTGTCCAGCAGCTCGGCGGGCCACACCTCGTCGGTGGTGAAGCGCTTGCTGAACTCCAGGTACTGCCAGAGGTCGCTCTTCGCCTCGCCCGGCGCCTTGATCTGCTGGCGCCAGAACTGGCCGCGCCGCTCGGCGTTGCCGAAGGCGCCTTCCTTCTCCACCCACATGGCCGAGGGCAGGATGAGGTCGGCCGCGAGCGCGGTGACCGTGGGGTAGCAGTCGGAGACGACGATGAAGTTGCGCGGGTCGCGGAAGCCGGGGTAGCGCTCCTGGTTCAGGTTGGGCCCGGCCTGCATGTTGTTGGTGGTGGACGTCCAGTAGAAGTTGAGGACGCCGTCCTTGAGCATGCGGTCCTGCTGCACCGCGTGGAAGCCGGGCTCGCCGCGCAGCGTGCCGGCCGGCAGCTTCCAGATCTTCTCGGCCTTCTCGCGGTGCTCGGGGTTGGCCAGCAGCATGTCGGCCGGCAGGCGGTGGGCGAAGGTGCCCACCTCGCGCGCGGTGCCGCAGGCGCTGGGCTGGCCGGTGAGGCTGAAGGGGCTGTTGCCGGGCTCGCTGATCTTGCCCACCAGCAGGTGGACGTTGTAGATCATGTTGTTCACCCAGGTGCCGCGGGTGTGCTG
>JACRBA010000138.1 GCA_016213265.1 Burkholderiales bacterium
GTTGTTGGTCAGGATGAAACCCTGTGCGGCCACGATCACGCCCGAGCCAAGGCTCGACTGGCCCTGCGCGGCTTCCTCCTCGGAGCCGCCATACGGACGCAGCCAGCCGGGCAGTTGCCGTGGCGGAGCCTTGCGCGTGTAGATGTTGACGACCGAGGCCGAGGCCTTGGCCGCCGCCGCGCGAAAGCCCCCCTCGAGGCGCGTCATGACGGCCTTGCCGTTTGGTGCCGACGCTGACGTGTCGGCGTGCGGCGCCTCGCGCAGCGCCACGACATCGGTGCGGGCCGGCGCCACGGGCTCGGGCCCGAACGCCTTCCAGGCGATCAGCAGGCCGGCCGACACCGCGATCACCTGCGCGATGAGCAGCCACAGCCGCCAGACCAGGGACGGTCGATTGTTGTTCACGATGTGGTTCTCTCCATCAACTCTTCCAGGGTGCGCGCCAGCGGCTCGACGACACTGATCTCGTTGGATGCGTGCGGCACCGTGTCGCAGGTGAGCACGCGGGCCGGCCCGCTGGCCAGCAGTTCCTCATAGGCGCCCGGCGCGAAAAGCGCGTGCACGCCGATGCACAGCGGTGCCGGCAGTCCAACGCGGCGCACGCTGGCCACCGCCTGGATCATGGTGCGTGCGCTCGAGACGATGTCGTCGACCAGCACCGGCTGGCGGTCCTGCCAGGCCGACACATCCGGCAGGCTGACCTCGACGTCGCGGTCGCCGCGACGGATCTTTTGCAGCACGGTCCAGGGCGCGCCGGCGGCGGCGGCAACCTCGGCGACCCATTGCTCGCTCTCCGAGTCGGGGCCGATCAACAGCGGGCGCTCGACCTGTGCCGCGACCCAGCGGGCGATCAGCGGCGCCGTGTGCACGACGCGCGTGGGGATGCGGTAGATCTCGTCGAGTGCGTGGTAGCGGTGCAGGTGCGGATCGGCTGTCGCGAGCGCGTCGAAGGCGGTCGACAGCAGCGCCGCATAGGAGCGCGACGTCACCGCCTCGCCGGCATGGAAGCGCCGGTCCTGTCGCAGGTAGGCGAGGTACGGTGCCGCCAGCAGCACCTTCGCCGCGCCGAGGTCGCGCGCGGCGTCGGCCGCGAACAACAGCGGCAGGGTTTTCTCGTCGGGCCGCGCGAGGCTGCAGGTGAGCACGACGGTTCGGCCCGTCACGTCGGCATCGAGGCGGACCAGCGACTCGCCGTCCGGAAAGCGGTGCAGTTCCAGGCCGGCACGTTCGGCCTGCAGTGTGCGCACCAGCCGCTCGGCAAAGGCCTCGTCGCCGGGCAGATGGAAGACGATAGCTCTCAAGACACCTCCGAGATCTGGAAGATGGGCGGGCGGGCATCGACGTACTGGCGTGCGTAGGCCAGTTCCCCCGGTGCCTGCGCATGCAGCGTGAACAGCGGCTGCCCGGCTTGCACGACATCGCCGAGGCGGGCGTGCACGTCGACGCCGGCGGCCGGTGCCTTCGGCGCGCCGGCGAGCTTGGCGGCTCGCGACAGCACGCGGTTGTCGATCGCCGTGATGCGCCCTCCCGATGGCGCCTCGACGACCTGCCGGTGCGACGCCAGCGGCACCTCGCGCAGGCCGCCCTGGGCTTCGCAGATGGCGGCGAACTTCGACCAGGCCCGGCCGTCGGCATGAACCTCGGCCGCCAGGCGCAGGCCGTGGCCTTCCGGCGCCGCGCCGCCCAGTTCCAGGATGTCGCCGGCCAGGCGCAAGGCGCGCTGCCTGAGGTCGTCGGGCGCATCGGCCTCGCGGCGCAGCACGGCCAGCACGTCGCGCGCCTCCAGCGCCGGGCCGATGCCGCGCCCGACCGGCTGCAAGCCGTCGGTGACGCGCAAGGCCACCTGCAGTCCGATGGCCCGGCCAACCTCGATGAGGCGGCGCCCGAGTGTCTTTGCCGCCTCTGCGCTGCGGACCTTGGCGGTCGGCCCCACCGGCAGGTCGATCAGCACATGCGTCGAGCCGGCCGCCGCCTTCTTGGATAACACGGAGGCGACGAGTTGTCCCTCGCTGTCGAGATCAAGCGGTCGCTCGACGCGGATCAGGATGTCGTCGGCCGGGCTCAGCCGGACCGAACCTCCCCAGACGATGCAGGCGCCGGTGCTCTCGACGGTGCGCCGCATCGCGGCGATGTCGAGATCGACCGGGGCCAGCACCTCCATCGTGTCCGCCGTGCCGGCAGGGGACGTGATCGCGCGCGACGAGGTCTTGGGCATCGTCAGGCCACAGGCCGCGACGATGGGCACGACGAGCAGCGTCGTGCGGTTGCCCGGCAGGCCGCCGACGCAATGTTTGTCCACGACCCTGTCGCGGCCCCAGTCCAGCCGTTCCCCCACGTCGATCATCGCCCGCGTCAGCGAGACGGTCTCGTCGAGATCGAGGCGGTCGCCCGCGCAGGCGGTGATGAAGGTGGCCAGGTGCAGGTCGGAATAGCGGCCGGCTGCGATGTCGCCGATGACGGCGCTAAAGGCACCGGCATCGAGGCGGTGGCCGTAGACCTTGGCACGGACATGGCTGAGCGACTCGAGGACCGGCGCGTGGCTGACGGTGAGCCACTCGCCCGGCTGCGGACGAAGTGAAGTCCATGCCGCCTCGGACAGGCCCGCGATGCCATGTCCGAGCCAGGGGCCGTCCACGACGCTGAGCGTGGCCACGATGCTTCCCGAGCGCGCCGTGAGCTGGACACGTGCCTGTGTCGTGAAACCCTCGGAACGGCAGACCGCGCAATCGCGCCGCATGTAGACGACCGGCTCCTGGTAGGTGTCGATGCCGGTGCGCCAGGCACGCAGCGTTTCGTCGGCGCCCGCACCGTGCGCGGGCGTCGAGTCCGTGCCCATGTTCGCGCTCATGCCAGTTCCACCGTTTCCAGGTAGTCGGGCACGCGGCAGGGCCAGCCCAGTTCGTGCTCGATGCGCGAGCGCATCGCGTCGGCCGCTGCCGGTTCGCCGTGGGTGATGAAGGTCTGCGTCGGCGGCGCGTCGAAGCCGCGCAGCCACTGCAGGATCTCGCCGGCGTCTGCATGAGCGGACAGGCTGTCCAGCGCCGCCACCTCGGCATGGATCGGCACGTCCTCGCCGTGGATGCGCACGGAGGCGGCACCCTGCAGGATGGCGGCGCCGCGCGTGCCGCCGGCCTGGTAGCCCGCGAACAGGATCGTGTTGCGGCGGTCCGGCGCGAAGGCCTTGAGATGGTGGACGACGCGACCGCCGGTGGCCATGCCGCTGGCCGAGATGATGACCATCGGGCCGCGCCTCGCACTCAGTGCGCGCGAGTCGTCGGGCTTGTTGACGATCGTCGCCGCATGGCACATGGCATCGCACTGCTCGGGGCTCAGCCGGTGCTCGGTACGGTGCGCGTGGTAGATGCGCGTCGCGTCGGTGGCCATCGGGCTGTCGAGATAGACCGGCAGGTGGTGGATGACGCCGCGCTGCTTGAGCAGGTGGATGCAGTACATCAGGTTCTGCGCCCGCCCCACGGCGAACGCCGGGATCACGACGACCCCGCCGCGGGCCGCCGTCCGGTTGATGACCTCACCGAGCTTCGTCAGGGGATCGCTCGCCTCGTGCTGGCGATCGCCGTAGGTCGATTCGACCACCGCGTAGTCGGCCCCGGGCACGCGCGTAGGCGCAGCCAGCACCAGGTCGTTCGGGCGCCCGATGTCGCCGGAGAACAGGATCGAACGCCGTCCGTCGTCGATCTTCACGAAGGCAGAGCCGAGCATGTGTCCCGATGGATCCAGGCGCGCCTGCAGCCCGGGCACCGGGCTCCATGACGTGCCGTAGGGCCGCGGCACGAACTGCTTCAGGCAGCGTTCGGCGTCCTCGCGGGTGTACAGCGGCAGGGCCGGCTTGTGCTTGGAGTAGCCGCGCCGGTTGGCGTACTCGGCTTCCTCCTCCTGCAGGTGGCCGCTGTCGGGCAGCAGGATGCGACAGAGCTCGTGGGTCGCCTCCGTGCAATAGACCTTGCCCTTGAAACCCTGCCGCGCGAGCAGCGGCACGTAGCCGCTGTGGTCGATGTGGGCATGCGTCAGCACGATCGCGTCGATGCCGGCGGCCGGCACGGGCATCGGTGCCCAGTTGCGCAGCCGCAGTTGCTTATAGCCCTGGAAGAGGCCGCAGTCGACGAGCAGCGTCGCGCCCTCATGGCGCAGCAGGTACTTCGAGCCGGTGACGGTGCCGGTGGCGCCGAGGAATTGCAGTTGCATGGAGTCCTCTTGGGGTGTGTGTTCAGAGCAGGAGCGGGGCGTCGGGCAACTCGTTGCGATCGCCGGGCGCGAGCGGGAAATGGCGCGCCACCAACTGCGTGACGGCCTCGATGCCCTGGACGGCGCCGCAGCCGAAGTCGCCGGCGCCGAAGTGCGTTTCCATGCCGCGGCAGATCACGGACCAGGCCTCGGCGCCGGCCTTGGCATGGATGCCCCGGTCGGCGACGATCTCGACCCGCCTGTCCGCCAGAAGCACGTAGATCAGCACGCCGGTGTTGTGCTCGGTGTCCCAGCCGTGCAGTCGTGCGAAGAGCTCGATGGCGCGTTCGCGCGCCGTCTGGCCGCGCAGCAGCGGCAGGCCGTCGAGCGAGCCTTCGGCGACGAACCGGATCTCTGCTGCATGGGTGGCCTCGCTCGCGGCGATCGCCTGCTCGATCGACCGCAGCGCAGAGGCGGGGAAGGCGCGGCGCACGCGCGCCGAGGTCGTCGCGAGGTGGCGCAGGAGTCTGGCGAGATCCATCGTCACCACCGACCGGAGGCACCGCCTCCGCCAAAACCGCCGCCACCGCCGCCGAACCCGCCGCCGAAGCCACCGCCCCGGCGCCCGCCGTGCCCGTGCATGCCGCCGTGGCCGCCCATGCCGATGCCCAGCAGCGTGACGAAGAAGCCGGTCATGCCTGCGGTGGCTGCGACGGCAAGGGTGCCGAGCGCGAACCAGGCGACGACGCCCAGCAGACCGCCGACCACCAGGGCCCCGGGCACCCGGCCCAGCACCTGCCGCAACACGCCGCCGAGCACCAGCGCGACGATGAACAGCACGGGCCAGCTTTGTCCGAGGCCGTTGTCGGCAGATGCCGCGCCCCGCCGCGTCGGGGCCGGCAGGGCCTCGCCATCGAGGACACGCACGATCCGGTCGAGCCCTGCCGTGAGTCCTCCATAGAAGTCGCCCTGCCGGAACCGGGGAGTGATGACCTCCGCGATGATCCGCGCCGCCGTGGCATCGTTCAGTGCGCCTTCGATTCCGTAGCCGACCTCGAGCCGCACGGCACGATCGTCCTTCGCGACGAGCAGCAATGCGCCGTCGTCGACCTTGCGCCGGCCCAGCTTCCATTGCTCCACCACGCGCAGCGCGAAGGGTTCGATCGCCTCCGGCCGCGTCGTCGGCACGATCAGCACCGCGATCTGCGTGCCCTTGCGCTCCTCGAACGCGCGCAGCGACTGTTCGAGCGCGGCGCTCTGCGGTGCTGTCAGCGTTCCGGTCAGGTCGGTCACCCGGCCTTGCAGCGGCGGCACCGGGACCAGGTCCTGGGCGGCGCCCAGCGTGGCCCCGCACAGGAGCCAGGCGACGGCGAGCCAGCGCAGGAAGCGTCCGAGCGGGACGCGGGCTGCTGTCACTTCTTGGCACCCGAGGCGCCGATGCCGCCGAGATCGACCTTCGGCGGCACCGTGAGCGCCGCTTCGTCGGCGACGCTGAAGTTGGCCTTGACCCCATAGCCGAACACCATTGCCGTCAGGTTGCTGGGGAAGGTGCGAA
>JACRBA010000140.1 GCA_016213265.1 Burkholderiales bacterium
GCCAGGCCTTCGGCAGGTCCATCCTCGACAACCAGGTGGTCCACTTCCGGCTCGCCGAGCTGCGCACCGAGGTGGAGGCGCTGCGTGCGCTGACCTACTCCGCGGTGGCGCAGTACGTGTCGGGCAAGGACGTGACACGCCTGGCCTCCATGGCCAAGCTGAAATGTGGCCGCCTGTGCCGCGAGGTGGCGGACTCGTGCCTGCAGTACTGGGGCGGCATGGGCTTCACGCTGGACAACCCCATCTCCCAGGCCTGGCGCGACATGCGCCTGGTGTCCATCGGCGGCGGGGCGGACGAGGTGATGCTGGGCATCATCTGCAAGCTGGAAGGGACCTTGCCGAAGGGGGCGCGGTGAGACCCACCCCGTTCAACCTGAGCCGCCCTCCGTTCGGGCTGGGCCGCCCTCCGTTCCGGCTGAGCCGCCCTCCGCTCGGGTTGAGCCGCCCTCCGTTCGGGCCGAGCCGCCCTCCGTTCGGGCTGAGCCTGTCGACGCCCCCAGGTCGCCAAGTTCCGTTCAGGCTGAGCCTGTCGAAGCCCCGTGACCCTGCGGCGCCCTCTCGTCGAGCCAGGGCCCACCCGCCCGGGGCTCAGGGTTCCGCGGTCGGCGCTGCGCGCCGACTGCCCTGCGGTGCTCGGCCGGAGGGCGCGCTGCCGAGCATCGCAGTGCACCCACGGCCCCCGGGCCGAGGGCGCGGACGTTTGAGCCCCACCGCCTGCCCCCACGCCCCGCGACCGCGCCCACCCGCCACCATGAACCTCATCGTCCAGAACACACCAGCGCCCCACGGCGCGACCGGCCGCATCCTCCACCTCACCCTGAACCGCCCCGAGCTGCGCAACGCCATGTCGCTGGCCATGGTGGCAGAGCTCCACGGCGCACTGCAGGAAGCCGAACAGGCCGGCGACGTGCGCGCGATCGTGCTGCGCGGCGCCGGTGGCCATTTCTGCGCCGGCGCCGACCTGAAGGACATGGCATCCGCACGCGCCACCGCCGCCGGCGACCCCGAACGCGCCATCGCCGAGCACAACGCCCGCTTCGGCGAACTGTGCGCGGCCTTCGGCCGCACCGGCATCGCCGTGGTCGTGGTGGTCGAGGGCGCGGTGATGGGCGGCGGCTTCGGCCTGGCCTGCGTGGCCGACGTGGTGATCGCTGCCGACAGCGCACGCTTCCGCCTGCCCGAGACCTCGCTGGGCGTGCTGCCGGCGCAGATCGCGCCCTTCCTGGTGCAGCGCCTGGGTTTCTCGGAGGCCCGGCGCCTCGCGGTCACCGGGGGCACGCTGGACGCGGCCGGCGCGCTGGCGCTGCGCCTGGTGCACGCGGTGCATGCGCCGGAGGCGATCGACACCGCGGTGCAGGAGGTGCTGGCCCAGGTGCTGCGCTGCGCGCCGCAGGCCGTGGCGGCCACCAAGGCCCTGGTGGCCCGCGCCCGCTGGCAGACGGCCGAGCAGCTGGTGCCCGAGGCGGCCGCCGCCTTCGCCCGCGCCGCCACCGGCCCCGAAGGCGCCGAGGGCATCGCCGCCTTCCTCCAAGGACGCGCCCCGTCGTGGGCGCCGCACCCCTGAGCACGCCGCCATGGGCTTCCACAAGATCATCATCGCCAACCGCGGCGAAATCGCCTGCCGCGTCATCCGCACGGCGCGCGCCCTGGGCTACCGCACGGTGGCCGTGTACAGCGACGCCGATGCCGCCGCGCCGCACGTGGCCCTGGCCGACGAGGCGGTGCGCATCGGCCCGGCGCCGGCCGCCGAGAGCTACCTGCACATCCCCGCCCTGCTGGACGCCGTCCGCCGCACCGGCGCCGACGCGGTGCACCCCGGCTACGGCTTCCTCTCCGAGCGGCCCGAGTTCGCCGCCGCCTGCGTGCAGGCCGGCCTGGTGTTCATCGGCCCGCCGGCCGAGGCCATGGCCGCCATGGGGGACAAGGCGGCGGCCAAACGCCGCATGCAGCAGGCCGGCGTGCCGTGCGCCCCGGGCTACCTGCCCAGCGGCACCGACGACCAGGACGATGCCCGCCTCGTGCAGGAGGCGCAGCGCCTGGGCGTGCCGCTGCTGGTCAAGGCGGTGGCTGGCGGCGGCGGGCGCGGCATGCGGCTGGTGCAGGCTCTGGACGAGCTGCCCGCCGCGCTCGCCGCGGCGCGGCGCGAGGCGGCCGCGGCCTTCGGGGACGACCGGCTCATGCTCGAGCGCCTGGTGATGGATGCCCGCCACGTGGAGGTGCAGGTGTTCGCCGATACCCACGGCGACGCCGTGCACCTGGGCGAGCGCGACTGCACCGCCCAGCGGCGCCGCCAGAAGGTGATCGAGGAAGCGCCCTCGCCCATCGTGGACGCCACCCTGCGCGAACGGCTCGGGCGTGACGCCGTGGCGGCCGCACTCGCCGTGGGCTACGTGGGCGCCGGCACGGTGGAGTTCGTGGTCGATGCCGCCGGACAGCACTTCTTCCTGGAGATGAACACGCGGCTGCAGGTGGAGCACCCGGTGACCGAGATACTCACCGGCTTCGACCTGGTGGCCTGGCAGCTGCGCGTGGCGGCCGGCGAGCCGCTGCGGGCCTGGCTGCCGAACGGCCAGGCGGATGTGCGCTGGCGCGGCCACGCCATCGAGGCGCGCCTGTACGCCGAAGATCCGTTCGACGGCTTCACGCCCCAGACCGGCGCGGTGGCCCACTGGCGGCCCGGCACGGCGCTGGCCGCGGCGGGCGGCTCGCTGCGCATCGACGCCGGCATCACCGAGGGCAGCACCGTGAGCCCCTGGTACGACCCGATGCTGGCCAAGCTCATCGTGCACGGGCACGACCGTGCCGACGCCATCCGGCGCCTGGTGGCCGCCCTGGATGACAGCCCCGTGTTCGGCCTGGCGACCAACGCCCGCTTCCTGCGCGGCCTGCTTCAGCACGACGACTTCACCCACGCCCGCATGACCACCACCTGCCTGGACGAGTGGGCCACACGCGGCGAGCCGCTGCTGCGGCGGCCCGAGCCGCCGGAAGCGCTGTGGCTGGCCGCAGCGGCCCTGGCCGCGCGCGGTGGCCTGCCGGCCGGCACGCCCGAGCCGCTGCGGCCGGCCGCGATGGCTGCCGTGCCGCTGCGCCTGCGCTGTCAGGGGGCCGAACGTGCCTGGCGGGCCCGCTGGCTCGGTGACGCGGTGCAGCTGCTGCCCGCCGACGCGCCGCGCGGCGGGGCCCCCGCCACGGTGCGCGTGCTGGCCCATGACGCCGAGGCTGCCCGGTGGCGCCTGGAGATCGACGGCGTGGCGGCGTGCCACGTGGCGCGGTCGGCCGGCGATGGCGGCTGGTGGCTCGCCCATGAGGCGGCCGTGTACCGCTTCGACCAGCCCTCGCCCTGGCCGGACGCCCGGCGTGCGGCCGACCCGCGACGCGCCTGCGCCACCGTGGCCGGGCGGGTGGCGCAGGTGGCCGTGCGCCCCGGCCAGCGCGTGGCGGCGGGCGACCCGCTGGCCAGCGTGGAGGCCATGAAGATGGAGATGTGGCAGCACGCTGCCGCTGCCGGCACCGTGCGCGCGGTCCACGTCGCCGCGGGTGACGCCGTGGCGGCCGGCACGCTGCTGGTCGAGCTGAACCTCGAGGAGGACACCCCCGCATGAGCGCCCCCGCCATCCTCACCTGCGCCCTCACCGGCGTGCTCACCGACCCGCGGCAGCACCCGGTGCCCGTCACACCCGCGCAGATGGCCGCCGAGGCACGCGACGCCTTTCACGCCGGCGCCAGCGTGATGCACGTGCATCTGCGCGCCCAGGGGCCCGGCCGCGGCCACCTGCCCAGCTGGGACCCGGACGTGGCGGAGGACGTGGTGGGCGCCATCCGCCACGCCTGCCCGGGCGTCATCATCAACCTCACCACCGGCGTCATCGGGCCCGACATCAGCGGCCCGGCGACCTGCATCCGCCGCGTGCGGCCCGAGATCGCCGCCTGCAACGCCGGCAGCCTCAACTACCTGAAGCTCAAGGCCGACGGGCAATGGGCCTGGCCGCCCATGGTCTTCGACAACCCGGTGGCCAAGGTGCAGCAGTTCCTGGACGTGATGGCCGAATGCGGCACGCACCCGGAGTTCGAGTGCTTCGACGTGGGCATCGTGCGCTCGGTGGCCATGTACGTGCAGGCCGGCATGCTGCGCCCCGGCATGGGCCGGCCGGAACTGAACTTCGTCATGGGCGTCGCCTCCGGGATGCCCTGCGACGCCGACCTGCTGGCCCTGTTGCCGCGCTGGCTGCCGCCCCAGGCCGTGTGGCAGGCCACGCTGATCGGCCGCGCCGAGATATGGCCCGTGCACCAGCGCGTGGCCGAGCTGGGCGGCATGCTGCGCACCGGGTTGGAAGACACCTTCTACCTGCCCGGCGGCGAGCGCGCACCCGGCAACGGCGCGCTCATCGAGGCGCTGGCCGACTGCGCCCGCCGCGCGGGCCGGGCCGTGGCCACCCCCGACCAGGCGCGTGGCATGCTCGGCCTGCCGCCCGCCGGGCCATCCACTTGACGAGGACCCCCATGAGCACCCGCAGCCTGCAGGGCAAAACCCTGTTCATCACCGGCGCCTCGCGCGGCATCGGCCTGGCCATCGCCACCCGCGCCGCGGCCGACGGCGCCAACGTGGCGCTGGTCGCCAAGACCATGGAGCCCAACCCCAAGCTGCCCGGCACGCTGCCGGCGGCGGCCGAGGCGGTGCGCGCCGCGGGTGGCCAGGCGCTGGTGCTGCCCTGCGACATCCGCGACGAGGCCCAGGTGGCCGACGCGGTCGCGAAGACCGCGGCGCACTTCGGCGGCATCGACATCCTGGTGAACAACGCCAGCGCGATCAGCCTCACGCCGACCCCGGCCACGCCGATGAAGCGCTTCGACCTGATGTTCGGCGTGAACGTGCGCGGCACCTACTGCTGCACCCAGGCCTGCCTGGAGGCGCTGACGGCCAGCGCCCGCGCCGGCCGTGCGCCGCAGGTGCTCACCCTGTCGCCGCCGCTGAACATGCAGCCGCACTGGTTCGGCCCGCACGTGGCCTACACCATGGCCAAGTACGGCATGAGCATGTGCACGCTGGGCCACGCGCAGGAATTTCGCAAGCTGGGCATCGCGGTCAACAGCCTGTGGCCGCGCACCGCCATCGCCACCGCCGCCCTGCAGATGATTCCGGGCGTGGACCCGACGCTCTGCCGCACGCCGCAGATCATCGCGGACGCGGCCTGGCACATCCTCACCACGCCGGCACCCGCACCGAGCGGCCAGTTTTACGTGGACGACGAGGTGCTCGCCGCGCACGGCATCACCGACCTCGGCGGCTATGCCGTGGTGCCGGGCACCACGAACTTCCTGCCCGACTTCTTCCTGGACTGACGCCACCGCATGACCGCCACGCCCGCTGCCCGCCGCAGCCCCGCCGAACAGGACAAGCTGAACCACTTCCTCACCGAGCTGTTCGAGCAGCGCATCACCTTCAACCAGGTGCTGGGCCTGAAGGTGGTGACGACCGAGCCGGCCCGCCCCACCCTGCGCTTCGAGATGCGGCCGGAGCTGGTGGGCCACTACCTCTACGGCCGCCTGCACGGCGGGGTGATCTCCGCCACGCTGGACGCCATGGGCGGCTTCGCGCTCATGGTGGCCATCGCCGAGAAGCATGCGGACGAGTCGGCCGAGCAGGTGATGCACCGCTTCGCCCGCATGGGCACCATCGACCTGCGCGTGGACTACCTGCGCCAGGGCATCGGCCAGCATTTCCTGGCCACGGCCGAGGTGACGCGCCTGGGTGGGCGCATCGGCTCCACCCAGATGCGGCTGTGCAACGACCAGGGCACCCTGATCGCCACCGCCGCGGCGGCCTACATGATCAGCTGACCGGCCGGGCGCGCCCGGGGGCCGCGGCCACACCACCGACACGCGGCGCACGCTTCAGGCCCCACCATTCCAGCTCGGCCATCACCAGCGTGCCCACCGCCTGCACGGCGGCGATGGCCACGCCGGCGGTCTGCGCCGCACCCAGCACGCCGAAGGCCACGAGCGCGGTGTCCAGCACCCACACGAAGTTCAGGGCGATGACGGTGCCCAGCGCGGCCACGGGCAGGCTCTCGCGCCCGCCCATCCAGGCCAGCGCCGCCGTCCACGGCACCAGCGCCAGGCCGGTGGCCTGCAGCAGCCCGGCCGGCAGGCCGGTCCAGGCAGCCAGTGGCTCGGCGTCGGCCACGAGCGCGAGCGCGGTCAGGCCGCTCAGCAGGGCATCCACGCGCAGCACGCGGCGCAGGAAGGGGGTGACGGTGAAGCGAGACATGGCGTTCTCCTGAGAAGGGGTGAAGGGGACGACACGAACGTCGTGCCGCCATCGTCGGCCGCCACCGTGCACGCGGTCCATGACCTCGCAGGTCATGCCCCTGCCACCCGCGTGCCGCTATCGTGGCCGCATGCCCACGTCGTCCGCCCCTCTCACCGTGCCCGCCCCACCGCCCGATGCCCCGGTGGGCACCCTGCTGCGTCACTGGCGCCAGCACCGCCGCTGGAGCCAGCAGGACCTGGCTGCCGAGGCCGAGGTATCCACGCGGCACCTGAGCTGCCTGGAGACCGGCCGCGCCCTGCCCAGCCGCGAGATGCTGCTGCGCCTGTCGGAGCGGCTGGCCGTGCCGCTGCGCGAGCGCAACCGGCTGCTCACCGCCGCGGGCTATGCGCCCATGTACCGCGAGCGCGCCTGGAGCGACCCCGCGCTGCAACCGGCCCACGCCGTGGTTCAGCAGGTGCTCTCGGCGCATGAGCCGTTCCCCGCGCTGGCCGTGGACCGGCACTGGCACCTCGTGGCCATGAACCGGGCCGCCGGCGCACTGCTGGCCGGGCTGGACGCGCACTGGCTGCAACCGCCCGTGAACGTGCTGCGCCTGTCGTTGCACCCGCAAGCGCTGGCCCCGCGCATCGCCAACCTGCCCGCGTGGCGGGCCCACCTGTTCGAGCGCCTGGCCCACCAGGTGCAGGCCAGCGGCGACCCGGGCCTGGCCGCCCTGCTGCAGGAGCTGCAGGCCCTGCCCCGGCTGACCGACGAGCCCGCGGCCGCCGCCGCGCCCGCCCAGGGCCTGCCCGCGCTGGCCGTGCCGCTGCAGCTGCACTCGCCCGCCGGGCTGCTGAGCTTCATCAGCACCGTCACCGTCTTCGGCACGCCCGTGGAGGTGACGCTCAGCGAGCTGGCCATCGAGGCCTTCTTCCCGGCCGACGAGGCCACGGCCGCCGTGCTGCGCGCGCTGGCCGACACCCCGCCGCCTGCACCGGCCGGCGCTCCTCCGGGTTGACCCGGAGCCGTCCCGTCGCCGCGGTGACGGACAGTGGACCGCCCGCCGTGCGACAAGCAGCGCCTTGCCCGAAAGGACACGCCATGGACACCGCCGCCCACGACACCCCGCACCGCACCCGCCACCGCCGCATCTGCCCCCTGTGCGAGGCCTGCTGCGGCCTGGAGGTGGCGATCGACCGCAGCGCCGCGGCGCCGCGCGTGGTGGGCATCCGCGGACACGCCGAGGACGTGTTCTCGCGCGGTTACCTCTGCCCCAAGGGCTACGCGCTGAAGGACCTGCACGAGGACCCCGACCGCCTGCGCCAGCCGCTGGTGCGCCGCGACGGCGTGCTGCAGCCGGCCACCTGGGACGAGGCCTTCGCCGAGATCGAGCGCCGGCTGGTGCCGCTGATCGAGCAGCACGGGCGTGACGCGGTGGCGCTGGCCATCGGCAACCCGGCGGCGCACAAGATGTCGCTCGGTCTGTATTTCCCCCGGCTGGCGCGGGCGCTGGGCAGCCGCAACATCTTTTCCGCCTCCACGCTCGACCAGATGCCCAAGCAGCTGGCCTCGGGCTGGATGTTCGGCCACTGGCTGAGCATCGCCGTGCCGGACATCGACCGCTGCGACTTCCTGCTCATGCTGGGCGCCAACCCCATGGCCAGCAACGGCAGCCTGTGGACGGTGACCGACTTCCGGGGCCGTGCCAAGGCCCTGCGCCAGCGCGGCGGGCGGCTGGTGGTGATCGACCCGCGCCGTACGGAAACGGCGGCCATCGCCGACGCGCACCACGCCATCCGCCCGGGCACCGACGTCTTCCTGCTGGCCGGCATGGTGCACACGCTGTTCGACGAAGGCCTCGTGGGGCCTGGCCGCCTGGCCGAGTGGACCGTGGGCATCGACGCGGTGCGCGAGGCGGTCGCCCCCTTTGCGCCCGAGGCGGTGGCCGAGCGCTGCGGCGTGCCCGCGGCCACCCTCCGCAGCCTGGCCCGCGAGCTGGCTGCCACCGAGCGGGCCTGCGTCTACGGCCGCATCGGCACCTGCACCCAGGCCTTCGGCACCCTCGCGTCCTGGCTCATCGACGTGCTCAACGTGCTCACCGGCCACCTCGATGCGCCCGGGGGCGCCATGTTCCCCAAGGCGGCGGCCTTCGCTGCCAACACCGCCGGCAAGCCGGGCATCGGGCGTGGCATCGTCACCGGGCGCCACGCCAGCCGGGTCAGCGGCGCGCCCGAGGTTTTCGGCGAGCTGCCCATGACCGTGCTGGCCGAGGAGATCGAGACGCCCGGCGCCGGCCAGGTGCGCGCGCTCATCACCGTGGCCACCAACCCGGTGCTCTCGGCCCCCGGCGGCCCGCGCCTGTCGCGTGCGCTCGACGGGCTCGACTTCATGGTGAGCCTGGACATCTACCTCAACGAGACCAGCCGCCATGCCGACGTGGTGCTGCCGGGCCTGTCGCCGCTGGAGGAATCGCACTACGACGTGGCGTTCCCGCAGCTGTCACACCACAACCATGCCCGCTACACGCCGGCCGTCCTGCCCCGCGACGCAGGGCGGCCCGCCGAGTGGGAGAACCTGCTGCGGCTGGCCGCCATCGTGCAGGGCCGCGGCGTCGGCGTGGACCTGCAGGCGCTGGACGACGAGCTGCTCGCCCAGGACGTGGGCCGCCTCGCGGGCGCACAGGCGCCCGCCGTGCTGGCCGCCCTGGCGGCCACGGGCCGCCGCGGGCCGGAGCGGCTGCTGGACCTGGCCCTGCGCACAGGCCCCTGGGGCGACGGCTTCGGTCGCCAGCCCAACGGCCTGACGCTGGAGCGCGTGGCAGCCGCCGAGGGGGGCATCGACCTCGGCCCGCTGCAGCCGCGCATTCCCGAGCTGCTGCGCACGCCCAGCGGCCGCATCGAGCTGGCCCCGCCCGCCTGCCTGGCCGACATGGCCCGCGCCCGGGCCGCCTTGCACGAGCGGGCCCCGGCGCTGGTGGTGGTCGGCCGGCGCGACGTGCGCAGCAACAACAGCTGGATGCACAACCTGCCCACGCTGGCCAAGGGGCCCGAGCGCTGCACGCTGCTCGTCCACCCCACCGACGCCGCGCGGCTGGGGCTGGTGGCCGGTGCACCCGCCCGTCTGCGGCCCGCCGGTTCCTTGGGCGACGAGCCGGGGCGCGAAGTCGTCGCCCCGGTCGTGCTGAGCGAGGACATGCTGCCGGGTGTGGTGTGCCTGCCGCATGGCTGGGGCCATGACCAGCCGGGGGCGCGACTGGCCCTGGCGGCCGAGCGGCCAGGGGCCAACCTCAACGCACTGCTCGATGAGGCGTGGCGCGACCCGCTGTCGGGCAACGCCGTCCTGTCCGGCATGCCGGTGGAGGTGCACCCCTTGTCGACCGCCGCCGGCGCCGGCTGACGGCCCGCCGGCAACCGGGGCGGGCCGGCGCTTCGGCGCTTGCGCGCCGTCAAGGCGGTGGCCCGTGCCGCGCCGGAGCATGGTGCATCACCCTGTTCGGAGCCCACCCATGCCGCGCCGCATCCTCGTCCTGCAAGGCCACCCCGACCCCACCGCCACCCACCTGGGCCATGCCCTGGCCGACGCCTACGCCGAGGGGGCCGAGACCGCCGGCCACACCGTGCGCCGGCTGGAGGTGGCGCAGCTCGACTTCCCGCTGCTGCGCAGCCCGCACGCCTGGGAACACGAGCCCGTGCCCGAGGGCCTGCGTTCGGCCCAGCAGGACATCGAGTGGGCCGAGCACCTCGTGGTGCTGTTTCCGCTGTGGCTGGGCGACATGCCGGCCCTGCTCAAGGGCTTCCTCGAACAGGTGGCCCGGCCGGGGTTCGCGTTCCGCGGCGAGCGCACCAACCCGTTCATGCACAAGGGCCTCACGGGCCGCTCGGCCCGGGTGGTGGTGACCATGGGC
This sequence comes from Burkholderiales bacterium, assembly GCA_016213265.1. Lineage (GTDB taxonomy): Bacteria > Pseudomonadota > Gammaproteobacteria > Burkholderiales > Burkholderiaceae_C > Ideonella. The sequence continues at coordinate 10,158 of JACRBA010000140.1, forward strand.
ATGCCGGCGGCGGTGTACCGCTGGGTGTTCCGCGCCCACAGCGTGAAGTCGCTGGAGCGCAACATCCTCGGCTTCGTCGGCATCGCGCCCATCCACCACACGCTCATCGGCGGCGTGGGCCAGCTCAGCGAGGCGGCCACGCGGCGGTGGCTCACCCAGATGCGCCGCCTGGGTGAGGCGGCCGAGTGAGCGCCCGGGCGCGTGGTCCAGATGCCCGCCGGCCACCGGGGCGCATGGCCGGCTGCGCGCTGACCCTATGATCCCTCAGCGCACCCGCCGCTGATGGAATCCCGCCTCTTCCCTTCCCTGCCCCCCGCCTGGCGCCTGGCAGCGCTCAGCCTGGTGCTGGCCGTGCTGTACCACGGGGGCGCGGTGCTCGGCCTGGCGCTCGTGCATGGGCCCTTGCGCATCGCGCCGGTGTGGCCGCCGGCGGGCCTGGCGCTGGCCGCGTTCATGCTGGCGGGCTGGCGCGCGCTGCCCGGCCTGGCGCTGGGCGCAGTGCTCACCCACTGGCTCGACTACTTCGGGCCCCAGCACGGCTGGACAGCCTCGGCGCTGGGCGGCGCCGTGCTGCTGGCCAGCGGCTCGCTGGCCCAGGCGGGCCTGGCGGCCTGGCTGACCCGCGGCGTCGTCGGCCGCACCGAGCAGCAGCCGGTGCGGCAGCCCGCCCGCTTCGCCACCGTGGTGGCACTCACCTGCGTGATCGGCGCCGGCGTGGGCACGGCCACCTTGCATGCCTTCGGCGCCACCCCGACCAGCGAGTGGCTGTCCACCGGCCTCACCTGGTGGGTGGGCGATGCCACCGGCACGCTCGTGCTCACCCCGCTGATCCTGCTGCTGCTGCACCCGGCGCTGCGCCACCGGCGTGTGGCGAGCCAGGCGTTTCCCATCATCTGCCTGGGCCTCGGCGGCACCTTGTTCGCCACCTTCACCGCGAGCGTGATGGAGCGCGACCTGCACACCGAGCGGTTCCGCTCGGACGCGGCGCGCCTTTCGCTGGTGCTGCAGCACCAGCTCGACATCGCCGTGCGCGACCTGGAAGTGCTGCAGCGCCTGGCCGAGCGGGTGGATACCGCCGGCGACGAGTTCCGCGCCGTCTCGCGGCCCATGCTGCGGCGCAGCCCCTGGCAGCAGCATGTGGCGTGGCTGCCCCGCGTGACGGCGGCCCGGCGCGGCAGCCACGAGACCGCCCAGGGCGGCCTGCCCTTGCGCGAGCTGAGCCCGCGCGACACGGTGGTCACGGCGGGCGATCGGCCCGAGTACTTTCCCGTCGCCTGGACCGACCCCGAGTCCGGCTTCGAGTCGCTGATCGGCCTGGACCAGCTGGCCGACCCGCTGCGCGCCTCGGCCATCGAGACCGTGCGCCGCACCGGGCGCATCGCCGCGTCGCTGCCCATGCACGCGGTGTCGCAGTCGGTGTCCGGCCGCTACGTGCAGGTGATCTATGCGCCGGTGCCCGCGGACGCCGGCGGTCCGATCCAGGGCCTGGTGGCCAGCACGCTGGATGTGGAGGTGCTGCTGCGCACCGCCGTGGACCAGCTCGCCCTGCAGGGACAGGACCTGCTGCTGCGCGACCCCGACGCCCCGGACGCGCATGCGCTGCACTGGGGCGACGGGCTGGCCCTGCGCGTGCTCGCACCGGCCGAGCACCGCGCGGCCGCCCAGGCCCTGGCCGGCGGCGTGCACCACGACGCCACCGTGCGCGTGGCCGACCGCGTGTGGGCCCTGCGCATGCAGCCCGCCTGGGCCCGCACCGGCCCGCGCCCCGGCTGGCTGCAGGTCGTGATGCTCGGTGCCGGGCTGAGCCTCACCGCCCTGCTGGCGGGCTTCATGATCGCGCGCCGCCGCCACGACCTGCTGGTGGCCGGCCAGCAGCAGCAGCTGGAAGCCCAGGTGGCCGCCCGCACGGAGGAACTCGCGCGCTCGAACGCCTCGCTGCGCGAGGCGCAGGCCCATGCGGAGGCCGCGAGCCGGGCCAAGTCGCTGTTCCTGGCCAACATGAGCCACGAGATCCGCACACCCCTGAACGCAGTGCTGGGCTTCACCCAGGTGCTGCTGGGCGACACGAGCGTGCCGCCGCCGGCCCGCCAGCGGCTGGAAGTCATCCTCTCCGCCGGCCAACGGCTGCTGGGCCTGATCAACGACGTGCTCGACCTGGCCAAGATCGAATCCGGCCGGCTGCAGCTGCGGCCGGTGGTGTTCGATCTGCACGGCGAGCTGGCCGACCTGGGCGGGCTGTTCGCCGAGCGGGCGACCGCCAAGGGCCTCGCCTTCGACCTGGACCTGCACGCGCTGCCCCCGCCCTGCGTGGTGGAAGCAGACCGCCAGAAGCTCGGCCAGGTGCTGATCAACCTGCTGGGCAACGCCCTGAAGTTCACGGACAGCGGCCGCGTGGCCCTGCGCGCCGGCCGCGAGGGCGACGAGGTCTGGATCGAAGTGAGCGACACCGGGCCCGGCATGGACGATGCGGAACGTGACCGCCTGTTTGCGCCCTTCAGCCAGGGCGAGGCGGGCCGGGACAAGGGCGGCACCGGGCTCGGCCTGGCGCTGTCGCGCGAGATCGCACGCAGCATGGGCGGCGAGCTGCAACTGCAAGGCGCCCCGGGCAGCGGCACCCACGCCCGGCTGCGCCTGCCGCTGCCCGCCCTGCCCGCCGAGGCCCTGCCGCCCCCGGAGCCCGCGGCGCCGGGGCGTCTGGCCGCGGGCAGCCACTGCCATGCCCTCGTGGTGGAAGACGATCCGCCCAGCCGCGAACTGCTGGCCCGTGTGCTCAGCGACATGGGCTGCACCGTGGCCACGGCCGACGACGGGCAGGCAGGCCTGCAGGCCTGCCAGGCGGGCAGCGGCTTCGACATCGTCTTCACCGACATCCGCATGCCGCAGCTCTCCGGCCTGGACATGCTGCGCGCCCTGCGCGCCGACCCCGCCACGGCGCACCTGCCGGTGGTGGCGGTCACGGCATCCAGCCTCGAGCACGAGCGGCGCTTCTACCTCGAAGCAGGCTTCACGGACTACGTGGCCAAGCCCTACGAGCTGGCGCACATCGGCCGCATGCTCCAGCGCCATGCCGGGGTGCGGCTGGAGGCGGTGGCGGTGACAACGCCGGCCAGCGCCGCCGGGCCGGCCCCGACGCAAGCCGAGCGCGTGCCGGGGGCCACGCCCCCCGTCGAACCGGCCGCGCGCGCCCTGTGGCGGGCGCTGCGCGCCGCCGCCGCCGACGGGGAC
>JACRBA010000141.1 GCA_016213265.1 Burkholderiales bacterium
CCAGGGCTACAAGACCACGTTCCGCGTGGTGGCCGATGACGTGCACCTGGGTGGCACGCTGGGCAAGTACGCCGTGCAGCAGCTCAAGGGCAAGACGATCGCCGTGATCGACGACCGCACGGCCTACGGCCAGGGCGTGGCCGACGAGTTCGAGAAGGGCGTGAAGGCCGCGGGCGGCACGGTGGCCAAGCGTGAGTTCACCAACGACAAGGCGACGGACTTCACCGCCATCCTCACCAGCATCAAGGCCGCCAAGCCGGACGTGGTGTTCTACGGTGGCATGGACGCGGTGGCCGGCCCGATGATCCGCCAGATGAAGCAGCTGGGCATCACGGCCAAGTTCATGGGTGGCGACGGCATCTGCTCGGGCGAGCTGCCCAAGCTGTCGGCCGGTGCCATGGCCGACGGCCAGGTGGTGTGCGCCGAGGCCGGTGGCGTCGAGGGCGAACAGAAGGCCGGCATGGAGAAGTTCAAGGTCGACTTCAAGAAGAAGTTCAACACCGACGTGCAGATCTACGCCCCCTACGTCTACGACGCCACGATGGTGATGGTCGATGCCATGGTGAAGGCCGGCTCTGCCGAACCCGCCAAGTACCTGCCGGTGCTGGCTAAAACTTCCGGTTATAAGGGCGTGACCGGAACTATCGCTTTTGATGAAAAAGGCGACATCAAGAACGGCGCACTGACGCTTTTTACCTACAAAGCAGGTAAGCGCGAGCAGATCGCCGTCGTACGTTAAGCCGCGTCGCGGCAAAATCGGGATTCCCCTAACACGAGGACAACACTCGCATGAAAAAGCAATTCGCGCTCGGCCTGCTGGCCGCTGTGGCTGCCTCTGGTGCCTTTGCCCAGTCGTCCGTGACCATCTACGGCCGTCTGAACGTGACCGTCGAGAGCTCCAAGTACCTCGAAGGCGATCGCCAGTACGAAGTCAACGACAACTCGTCGCGCATCGGCTTCAAGGGCACCGAAGACCTGGGTGGCGGCCTGAAGGCTGGCTTCCAGATCGAGCACGGCTTCGACGCGACCACCGGCACCGCTGGCAGCGCGTTCTGGGGCCGTCAGTCCGAAGTGAACCTGTCGGGCGCTTTCGGTACCGTCCGCCTGGGTCGCTGGATCCCCGAGTCGTACTTCGCCACTGCTGACTACATCAGCATGCACAACCACGACACCGGCACGTCGTCGGACACCCTGTACGCCTTCGGCCCCTTCGCCCAGTCGAACAAGGTCGGCTACGCCTCGCCGGTGATGGGTGGCTTCCAGTTCCACGCCTCCGTCGCCGAAGGCGGCGCCGGCGTCGAGCGCACCTACGACCTGGCCGCCAACTACGACCGCGGCCCCCTGCATGTCGGCGCTGGCTTCGCCAAGCAGGAAGACGTCAAGCAGTTCGCCATCCGCGGCCTGTACGAGTTCGGCGCCTTCACCGTGGGTGCCTACTACAACCGTGACACCGATTCGTGGGGCGCTGGCTTTGGCGACCGCAACACGTTCCGCGTGTCCGGCATGTACGCCTTCGGCGCCAACGAAGTGCACCTGAACATCGGCCGTGCCAACGAGTACAGCGACGTGGCCGACAGCGCTGCCACCCAGTGGACCCTGGGCTACAACTACAACCTGAGCAAGCGCACCAAGGTGTACGGCTACTACAGCGCCGTGAACGACGGCGACGCGGAAGTCTACGGTGGCGACCGCAACCACCTGGCCGTCGGCGTGCGCCACAACTTCTGATCGTCTTTCAGACGCATCACACCTGAAAGCCGCGCTGGTTCGCCAGCGCGGTTTTTTTTCGCCTGTCCTGCCCCGCTGTGGAGGCCCTGAGATGCCCTCGCCCACCTCCGCCCGCCGCATCTGGCTGCGCCGCCAGCTCGCCTTGGCGTGCCTCGCTGCGTCCGCGCCCGCGCTGTCGTGGGCCACGATCGATCTCAACCACGCCAACCAGGCCGAGCTGGAGATGGTGCAAGGCATCGGGCCGCAGTTGTCCGAGCGCATCCTGGCCGAACGCGCCCGGGGCCGCTTCACCGACTGGGCGGATTTCGTCGCCCGCATGAAGGGCATCGGCCCCAGCCACGCCAAGCGCCTGTCGGACGCCGGCCTGCGGGTGCAGGGCCTCGCCTTCGACGCCGCGCCTCAGGCGCCCGCGGCCTCGCGCTGATCGGCCGGACGAGCCGCTGCGTGACGCACCGGGGCGTCGCCCTGCCCCGGAGCTGACCAACCAAAGAAGCCTTGCACTTCGTCGCGCCGCGAGAGCGTGTCGGCGCGCCCGAGAGCCATGAGCTCGCGCGTGTAGGCACCTTCGAAGAGCAGGTAGCTGGCCAATGCAGCGCCGCTGGCCTGTTGCCCTTGCCCGGACACCCCCACCCCCGCCAGCAGGGCCCGCACCGACAACGGCAGGGCATCCAGGTGACGGGCCGCGATGTCGTCCAGCCGCTGGCTCGGCGCGATGAGCAGCACCTCGATGGGGCGCAGGCTGCTGCGGGCGCGTGTGGCCGGATCCAGCAGGGCGAGAGTGCGGTTGATGCGCTGCAGGCGCTCCACGTCCACGGCCAGCGCGTCCAGGAAGATGTTCGACAGGGCATGGCCGGCGATCTGCGCCATGGACGGATACCCCTGCCCCACATGCCGACGCCCCGGGGGTTCGTGCATGCGCCCGGCACCGATCACCAGCACGCGTTCTGCGCCCAGGTGGATCGCGGGTGAGATGGGCGCCGCCTGACGCATGGAGCCATCCCCCAGCCATTCGGGCTGACCGTCGACCGGCACCACCTGGGCCGGAAAGACGAACGGGATCGCCGATGAGGCCAGCAGGTGCGGCAGGCCGATGTGGTCGCGCACGGCCCGACGCTGGGAACGCACCCAGTCGGGCACCTCACCGGCCGCCGTGTAGAACGTGAGGTGTTCGCCGCTCGTGTAGCTCGATGCACTGACCGCCAGGGCACGCAGGTGGCCATCCCGGATCAACGCGGGCACCCGGTCCAGGCGCGCCATGCGTTCGAGCAGCCCCGCCAGCGGCGCGTTGTCCAGCAGCGAGCGCGGCTTCTGCTGCCACCACCTGGCGATGATCCAGCCGATCGACATCATGGTCAGCCAGCGGGCACCGGTGCGCAGCACACCGAGCGAATCCGAGCGGTACACCTGGTCGGCGTGGAAGCCTTGCCAGATGGCCACCAGCTTGGCGATGGCGCCGTCGATGTCGTCCGCGTCCCCGGCCAGGGCCGCGGCATTGATGGCCCCGGCCGACGTGCCGGCGATGACCGGAAAGGGGTTGGCCGGCCCGGCGTGGCTCGACTCTCGCCGGATCTGCATCAGCGCGTCCAGCACGCCCACCTGGTAGGCCGCGCGGGCGCCGCCGCCGGTGAGGACGAGGCCTGTGGTCAGGGAAGCGGCGTGCGTCATGCGCGCAGTCTAGGCTGCGCTGCCGGCGGCCAAACCACCAATTGCGCCCCGGCGCCCCGCCAATTGTGGCCGGGTCGGCCGGTCAGTCGTGGCCGCGACCGCGGCCGTGGCCGTTGGAGTGTCCCGGCGGGCCGCCGCGCTCACCGCGGTCGCCCCGGTCGTCATGGTCACCGTCGCGGCGGTTCACATGACGGTGGTACCACTCGTCCTTGACGAAGTAGACCGGCACGCCGCAGGCGTTGTAGCGCCCGCAGTGCTTGCCCCAGTTCTTCTGGTGGCCGGGCGGCACCCACAGGTACACCGGCTGCGGCACCACGCGCGGGCGGTGGATGATCACCGGCTGGGCCACCACCAGCTCGGGTTGCGGAAACCGGCCGATGTCGATGCGGCCATACACACCCGGCTGGCTGATGGAGATGGAGACGCCGACATCCGCCGCACGCGCCGCGGGGCTCAGGAACAAGCCGACGGCGGCCACGGCGGCGAGTCCCAGTGACCACAGCGTGGCGCGTGCCACGGGAGAGGAATGACGGCGAACAACTCGGGGCATCGGGCACTCATCCACGGAAATGAACAGTGCGATTGGAACGCACCGGTTCAGGCGTCCGTTGGCGGAAAAGCGCCCTGATACCAACTCTTACCCACGGGATGTGCAGATTGTCACCCGTAGACGATGGACGCGCGGCCCTCGTGCGCCAGCTGGCGCCAGTGCGACAACGCCTGGTCGCTGGGCCAGATGCGACCGCCGGCGCCGAGGTCCAGCTCAGCCGTGGCACCGGGCCGCTTCAGCACCAGGCGCACGGGCAGCCCCTGCACGAGCTCGCCCTCCTCCGCTTGCTCGACGCGCGCCGGGAAACTGCGCACGGCATCGGCCACGGGCGGCATGCCGCCGTTCAGCTCGACGCTGAGGTAGCGCCCGAACCGCGCACGCGCCGTGGCGAGGTCCCAGACCTGGTTGACATTCAGGCGCAGACCGCCAGAGAAACGATCCGGCTGCACCTTGCCTTGCACGATGATGAGCTCGTCTTCGCGCAGCAGGTCGCGGTGCGCCTCGAGTTGGTCGTCATTGACCACCGCCTCGATGGGCTCGCTGGCGTCGTCGAGCTTGAAGATGCCGACGCGCCCGCGCTGGCCGTTGACGATGCGCATCTCGGTCACGATGCCGGCCAGCAACTGCGGCTCGCGCGAATCGATCAGGTCGGCCAGCTTGCGCGGGCAGAAGCGCCGCACCTCGGCCGCATGCTCGTCGAAGAGGTGGCCCGAGAGATAGAACCCGATGGCGGTCTTCTCAAGAGACAGGCGTTCACGCACCGTCCAGGGCTCGGCCGGCTGCAGGGGCGGCTCCTGCGTGTGCGAGCCGTGCGCGCTGTCGTCGCCGAAGTCGAACAGCCCGCCTTGCAGCGCATGCGCCGCCTGGGTCTCGGCCCAATCGAAGGCCAGGCCGATGCTGGCCAGCGCGGCCGCGCGGTCAGGGTGCAGGCTGTCGAAGGCCCCCGCCTTGATCAACGCCTCCACCACCCGCTTGTTGCATTTGCCCTTGTCCACGCGGGCGCAGAAGTTGAACAGGCTGGTGAAGGGCCCCTCGGCCTCGCGCGCGGCCACGATGGCCTCGATCGCGCCCTGCCCGGTGCCCTTGATGGCGCCGAGGCCGTAGCGGATCTTCTTGCGCCCTTCCGCACCGGGCATGGGCTCGAAGCGGTAGACGCCGCTGTTGACGTTGGGAGGCTCGAAGGTGAGGCCGAAGTTCTTCGTAGCGTCGGCAAGCAGCACCTTGAGCTTGTCGGTGTCACCCAGCTCGATGGTCATGTTGGCCGCGAAGAACTCGGCCGTGTAGTGCACCTTGAGCCAACCGGTGTGGTAAGCCAGCAGGGAGTACGCGGCGGCGTGCGACTTGTTGAAGCCGTAGCCGGCGAACTTCTCCATCAGGTCGAAGACCTCGTCGGCCTTCTCCTGGCTGATGCCCTTCTCGGCCGCGCCCTTGCGGAAGATCTCGCGGTGTGCCGCCATCTCCTCGGGCTTCTTCTTGCCCATGGCGCGGCGCAGCATGTCCGCGCCGCCCAGGCTGTAGCCGCCCATGGCCTGGGCGGTCTGCATCACCTGCTCCTGGTAGACCATGATCCCGTAGGTCTCGGCCAGCACCTGCTCCACCAGCGGGTGCGGGTACACCACCTCCTCGCGGCCGTGCTTGCGTGCCACGAAGCTGGGAATCAGGTCCATCGGGCCCGGCCGGTACAGCGCGTTCAGCGCGATCAGGTCCTCCAGCCGGCTGGGGCGGGCATCGCGCAACATGCCCTGCATGCCGCGGGATTCGAACTGGAACACCGCCTCGGTGAGCCCGTCGGAGAACAGCTTGTAGACGCGCGCATCGTCGAGCGGCAGCGTCTCGTAGGCAAAGTCCTTCTGGTCGGGGTAGCGGCGGGTGATGAACTCCTTGGCCAGCTCCAGGATGGTCAGCGTGGCCAGGCCAAGGAAGTCGAACTTCACCAGGCCAATGGCCTCCACGTCGTCCTTGTCGTACTGGCTCACCGCCGAATCGCTGCCGGGTTGCTGGTACAGCGGGCAGAAGTCGGTGATCTTGCCGGGCGCGATGAGCACGCCGCCCGCGTGCATGCCGATGTTGCGCACCATGCCTTCGACCCGCGCGGCCAGCGACAGCAGCTCAGCCACTTCCTCCTCGGCCGCCTCGCGCTGCTCCAGCTCGGGCGCTTCCTGCCGCGCGTAGATGACGCCCGGATCGGGTTTCTCGGGCACCTTGGCCAGCGTCACCGTCTTGCCCGGCGGCGCGGGGATCAGCTTGGCGATGGAATCGACGTGGCCGAAGCCCATGCCCAGCACGCGGCCGATGTCGCGCAGCGCGGCCTTGGCCGCCATGGTGCCGAAGGTGGCGATCTGGCTCACGGCCGGCCGGCCGTACTTGTCCTTCACGTAGTCGATCACCCGATCGCGGTTGCCCTGGCAGAAGTCCACGTCGAAGTCGGGCATGGACACCCGCTCCGGGTTCAGGAAGCGCTCGAACAGCAGGTTGTAGCGCAGCGGGTCCAGGTCCGTGATCGACAACGCATACGCCACCAGCGACCCGGCGCCGGAGCCCCGGCCCGGCCCGACCGGGCAGCCGTTGGCCTTGGCCCACTTGATGAAGTCCGACACGATGAGGAAGTAGCCCGGGAACCCCATCTTCAGGATGGTGGCGATCTCGAACTCCAGCCGTTCCACGTAGCGCGGGCGCTCCGCGTCGCGCTGGGCCGTGTCGGGGAACAACAGCGCCAGCCGGTCCTCCAGACCACGGAACGACTCCTCGCGGAAGAATGCCTCGATGGGCATGGGGGTGCCGTCGGCCTGCAGCGGCGTGGGGAAATCCGGCAGTCGCGGCTTGCCCAGCACCAGCGTGAGGTTGCAGCGCTGGGCGATGGCCACCGTGTTGGCCACGGCGGACGGGATGTCGGCGAACAGCGCCTCCATCTGCGCCTGCGTCTTGAAATACTGCTCGCGCCCGAAGCGCTTGATGCGACGCGGGTTGGCCAGCGTCTCGCCCTCGGCGATGCACACGCGCGCCTCGTGGGCGTCGAAGTCGTCAGGCGCCAGGAACTGCACCGGGTGCGTGGCCACCACCGGCAGCTTCAGCTCGGCGGCCAGCGGCACGGTGGCGCGCACGAGCGGCTCGTGCGCCGGGAGCCCGCCGCGCTGCAGCTCGAGGTAGAAGCGCCCCGGGAACAGGCTGGCGAGCCTGTCGGCCACCTGCCGCGCGCGCGGCGTGTCCCCGGCGAGCAGCGCCGCCCCGACCGCCCCGTGCTCCGCGCCAGACAGCGCGATCAGCCCACCGCCCAGCTCGGCCAGCCACTCCCAGGTGACCCAGGCCTGCGCGCGCTGCACGTTGCGCGTCCACGCGCGTGCCAGCAGCTCCGACAGGTTGAGGTAGCCCTGGCGGTCCTGCACCAGCACCAGCAGCCGGCTGGCCGCCTTGTCGGCCAGGGGGTCGAGCGGCTCGACCCAGAGGTCGGCGCCCAGCAGCGGCTTCACCCCCTTGCCGCGGCAGGCCTTGTAGAACTTGACCGCGCCGAACATGTTGGCGAGGTCGGTGATGGCCAGCGCCACCTGCCCGTCGGCCGCCGCGGCGGCCGCGGCATCATCGACGCGCAGGGTGCCGTCGACGACAGAGAACTCGGTGTGGGTGCGCAGGTGGACAAAAGGCATGGGGCATTTTACGGAGCCCCCTGCCCTGCCACCGCGGCTCAGGCACCCGCGCGCTGCATGGGTGCGGCCAGTGTTGCCCGCAGCGCGTCGGCCGCGTCGGCCAGGTGCGCCCGCGCCTCGGGCGACAGGCCCGTGCGCCCCTGGGCCTCCTGCACGCGCCCCAGCAGCGCCCGCGCCTCGGCGCGCAGCAGGCTGCGCGCATCCGCGCGGCTGTTGACCGAGGGGCGCAGCAGCAAGGCAGTCAGCCGGCCGAGGTGCTCACGCTGCAGGTCGCGCCGCGCGGCCACGATGTCGCGCCCCGGCCGGGCGAGCTCGGACCACACCTCCTGCGTGAGACGGGCATACAGCTCGGCGGGCGTGAAGGCCTCACGCGGCGTGGCCACCTTGTCCTGCGCATCCAGCAGGCGCGCAGCCAGCGTCTCGCTCATGAGCTGGTTGAGCAGGGCCCGGCGCAGCTCCAGCAGCAGCGCGTCCAAGGGGTAGTCGGTGGGCACGGGGTCGCCCGACGCGAAGCGCTCCAGGAAGTCGGGCGCCAGCTTGCGGGCCAGCTCTGGCGAGACCTGGAAGGTGTCGGCGGCCAGGAACGACCCGGCGATCACGTCCAGCGCCTCGCGCTGCACCGCCGCCGGCACCGGCACCAGCGGGTCACGCCCCGAGCCGGGGAAATCGCGCAGGGTGCGCAGGCCGCCGATCTGCCGCGCGGCCACGCCGGCGGCGCGGGCCGCGTCGCGCAACGCGTAGCCCAGCGCGCGGCGCAGCACCGCGTAGTCCTCGGTGGGTTTCAGGCTGCGCTGTTCCTGGCGGCGGAACAGGTCCTGCGCGATGGCGATGCGCTTGCGGGCGAAACGCAGCGGGTCGTCACCGAGGTCGAAGACGAGCGTCTCGGGGTCCAGGCCCAGCAGGTTGTCCTCGTCGGTGCCGTAGGCCAGCAGCGGCTCGGGCGAGCGCGCGGCGATGCGCTGCAGCTCCGCCTCCTGCTCCTCGGCGCTCATGCCCGGCGGGAAAGGCTTGTAGGCGTATTCGATGGCCCAGAGGTCGTAGGGCCCGAGCACCGTCTGGAAGGGTGCCGGCGTGGGCTCGCCCGGCGCGGCCAGGTTCACCGGCGAATACTCCATCACCGAGCCGGCCAGGCCGTGGGCCTGGGTGAAGGCGGGGTCGGCGAGCTGGCGATCGGTGTAGATGCGCGAGGAGCGGAAGTTGTGCCGCAGGCCGAGCGTGTGGCCCACCTCGTGCATGGTGGTGTCGAACAGGTAGGCCTGCACGAAGGCGTCGGCCTGCGGGCTGTCGGGGTCGATGTCGCCGCGCGCCTGCAGCACATCCAGGGCATAGCCCAGCTGCTCGGCCGCGAAATCGCCGTGCTCGCAGTGCAGCGCCTCCTCGCCATGGGCCATGCGCTGCGCGAGGCGCTGCGCGCCATCGGCCTGCAGCAGGTGTGCCGCGTCGGCCAGGGGGCGGCTGGACAGGATCTGCGCCCGTTCGGCGCGGCGGTTGCGCGACGACAGGCTCTCGATGCCGATGTCCGCGTCCAGGATCTCGCCCGTGCGGGGGTCGATGTGGCTGGGGCCGATGGCGCCGAACGCGGGGTCGGCGTTGGTCATCCAGCGGATGGAGGCCACGCGCAGGTCCAGCGTGTCGAACTCGGCATCATCCGGCTGCTGGCGCACCACCAGCGCATTGCGCAGGCCGATGCGCTCGAAGGCCTCGTTCCAGGCGAGCACACCGCGCGTGATGGTCTCGCGGTACTTCGCAGGGATGTTGCGGTCCAGCCAGAAGGTGATGGGCTGCACCGGCTCGGACACCGCCGCGAGCGGGTCCTTCTTCTCGAGCCGCCAGCGGCGCACGTAGTGCCGGTTCGGCGTGCGCACCTCGTCGTGGCCGAAATCCAGCACGGTGGTGGTGAAGTAGCCCACGCGCGGGTCGGCCCGCCGCGGCGCCATGGGCTGCTGCGGCAACGCGGCCAGCGAATAGTGCAGGCCGAGGAACATGCTGCGCGGGTCCGGCAGCGTGGCGGGCATCAGCGGCACGGGCGCCGTGCTCGGCTGGCCCGGCGTGGCGGCGGCCAGGCTGCCCGTGGCGAAGTGCAGATCGGCCTCCAGCGTCACCACGTCGGCGTCGGTGCGCACGCGGGTGAAGGCGGAGTTGCGCATGTCCAGACCGTAGTTCTGCCGGTAGGTGCGCTGCAGCGTGATGCCCAGGCCCAGCAGGTCGGACAGGAAGATGGGGTTCGCCTCCACCAGCACGGCCTGGGACTCAGGGTGCGGGCGGCTGGCCACCGGCGCGCTGCCCAGCAGGCTGTCGGAGAACGCACTCGCGACGGCCCGCGACTCGGGCGACCCGAGAGCGGCCTGGTAGCGCTCGTTGCGCGCCACGAGCAGCACCTGGTTGTGCTGCTTGCGGAACTCGACGATCTGCGGCCGCCCCCAGGGGCCGTAGCCCAGCATGCTGCCGCCGAACAGCGAACGTTCGCCAATGCCGCGCGAAAGCTTGGGTGACAGGAAGAAGGGTTTGCCGAAGTCCTGCGGCCGCAGCTCGAACCAGACCTTGTCCTCCTTCTGCCACAGGGGCAGCAGG
>JACRBA010000139.1 GCA_016213265.1 Burkholderiales bacterium
CAAGAAGGTCATCATGTCGGCCCCCTCGAAGGACGACACCCCGATGTTCGTCTACGGCGTGAACGACAAGACCTACGCCGGCCAGGACATCATCTCCAACGCCAGCTGCACCACGAACTGCCTGGCTCCCCTGGCGAAGGTCATCAACGACTCCTGCGGCATCAAGCGCGGCCTCATGACCACCGTGCACGCCACCACCGCCACCCAGAAGACGGTGGACGGCCCGTCCAACAAGGACTGGCGCGGCGGCCGCGGCATCCTCGAGAACATCATCCCCAGCTCCACCGGCGCCGCCAAGGCCGTGGGCGTGGTGATCCCCGAGCTGAACAAGAAGCTCACCGGCATGAGCTTCCGCGTGCCCACCAGCGACGTGTCGGTGGTCGACCTCACCGTGGAGCTGGTGAAGGAAGCCAGCTACGAGGAGATCTGCGCCGCCATGAAGGCCGCCTCCGAAGGCGCCATGAAGGGCGTGCTGGGCTACACCGAGGACAAGGTGGTGGCCACCGACTTCCGCGGCGAGCCCTGCACCTCGGTGTTCGACGCCGAGGCCGGCATCGCCCTGGACAAGACCTTCGTGAAAGTCGTGGCCTGGTACGACAACGAGTGGGGCTACTCCAACAAGGTGCTGGAGATGGCCCGCGTGATGGCCAAGTGATCCGGATCGGCGCGCCGATCAACGACCAAGGGGCCTGCGGGCCCCTTTTTCGTGGGCGGGCGCGTGCCGTGTGGGTGGCCGCTCGCCAGCGGCATGTCGTCTGCCGAGCAGTCGCCGGGCGGGAACCGGCCTTGCCCCGGGCCCGCTGGAGGACCACCATGGCACACCCCCCCTCGCCGCCCGCCTCGTCGCGGCCCTATCTGCGCTTCGCGGCCATGGTGGCCACGTCCACCGGGGTGATGTTCGGCCTGATGTACCTGAATACCTACCAGGCCGACCACGTGTTCTTCAGCCAGACCCGTGCCTGGATGGCCGTGGTGATGGGCGGGGCGATGGCGATCAGCATGCTCGGGTTCATGCGACACATGCTGCCCAGCCGTGCCCTCAACCTCGCCATCCTGGTGGCCGGCGTCGCGGCCTTCGCCGTGGCCTTGTGGCTGGTGCGCAGCCAGGCCACCGTGGACCAGGTGAGCTACATGAAGGCCATGATTCCGCACCACTCGATCGCGATCATGACCAGCCGGCGCGCGCACATCGATGACGCCCGCGTGCGCCAGCTGGCCGACGGCATCATCGCGTCGCAGGAGCGGGAGATCGCCGAGATGAAGTCGCTCATCGCCGAGCTGGACGACCGCCGTTGAGAGGCGCCGAGGGGCCGGCGCTGCCGCCTCAGCCGCCGAACAGCCGGCCGACGTCCAGCAGCGTGAGCACGCCCAGCACCGCGAAGATGGCGGCGGCGATGGCGTGCACCAGGCGCATCGACACTTTCTGCGCGATGCGGTCGCCCAGGAACACGGCCGGCACGTTGGCCAGCATCATGCCGAAGGTGGTGCCCAGCACCACGGCCACCACGTCGGTGTAGCGGGCGGCCAGCGCCACAGTGGCGATCTGGGTCTTGTCGCCCATCTCGGCCAGGAAGAAGGCGACCACCGTGGTGCCGAAGACGCCGAAGCGGCGGGTGTCGGTGCCGGCATCCTCGTCGATCTTGTCCGGCACCAGCATCCACCCGGCCATGGCCAGGAAGGACAGGCCGATCACCCAGCGCAGCGCGGTGGGGCCCAGCAGCGCGGCCACCCAGCCGCCCAGGGCACCGGCCGCCGCATGGTTGGCCAGCGTGGCCACCAGGATGCCGGCGATGATGGGCAGGGGCTTGCGGAAGGCGGCCGCCAGCACGATGGCCAGCAGCTGCGTCTTGTCGCCCATTTCACCGAGGGCGACCACGCCGGTCGAGACAAGAAAGGCTTCCACGCGGGCACCCCGGAGCAAACCCGGCAGTGTACCGGCGGGGGTGTGTGCGCCCGGGCGCCTCAGGGCCAGTGGCGGGCGAAGATGGGCGCGAGGCCCGGGTCGGCCTCGATGCGCTGCAGCACGGCCAGGAAGCCCGGCCGGTGCTGCGCCAGGTGAGCGCGCGTGCCCGACCAGCGCGAGACCACCGCGGCCATCAGGTCCAGCGCGCCGGGGCGGCTGTCACCGCCGAGGAAACCCTGCTCCCCGGCGAGCGCGCCGAAGGTGTCGGCAAAGATCTCCCAGTGGCGGTGCAGCTGGGCGCGGGCCGCCTGCCGCACGGCCTCGCGGGCGGCATCGGCGGTGTCGGTGGTGAAGCGCTCGGGGTAGTCGCTTTGCGTGATGGCGCTGTAGCAGTTGGCGGCGATGAACACCAGCCCGCGCAGCACCTGGGCGCGGCGGGCGGTGTCGGCGGGCAGCAGGCCGCTGTCGGGGTGTGCCAGGCCCAGGTGGATGAGGATGGCCGCGCTTTCGGTGAGCACGCTGCCATCGGGCAGCACCAGCGTGGGAATCTGCCCGAGCGGGTTCACCCGCCGCAGCTCGTCGATGGCGGAGTCGGGCTCCCACTGGGAGGCACGCACCACCCGGAAATCGACGCCGCAGCGCTCCAGCGCCGCCTCGGCGATGGACGAGCCGCTGCCCTGGGAGCCGTAGAGGAGGTGCATGGGGCTTGCTCCTGTGGTGTGGTGGTGGCCTCAGCCGAGGGTGAGCGTGGTGCGCACGCTGCCCGCGCGGCCCGCGGTGGCGTGCAGGGCGAGCGTCGTGCCCGCGGGGGCGCGCACCCACCACTCCACCCGCGCCCGGTCGGCGGTGATTTCACGGTCGGGCAGGAAGGCCTGCAGCGAGTTCTTCGGCGCGTGGCCTTCCAGCGTGGGGCCCTCCACGCGCGGCGTGCCGGTGACCAGGCGCGCGCCCTCGGGCAACTCGATGTGGAACACGCAGCCGCGTGCCGTCTTGCGCTCCAGCGCGCGCTTGGTGACGTGGCTGGGCAGGTAGCCGGCGTTGCCCACCACCAGGTGGACACGCCAGGTGGCGTCGCCGCCCGAGGCCGCGGCGTCACCGTCCACGCGCTGCGCGCCGCACGCCACCACCTCCAGCCGGGGCAGGCTCATGCCCAGGCGGCCGAGCCACGCCGGGAACCGCGCCGCCTCGCGTTCGCGCAGCGCGGGCGGCGGGTTGCGCCAGTAGTTCATGCGGTCCCAGCCGCCGATCTCCACCTCACCCAGCTGCGGGTGCCGGAACGGCCGCCAGTCCACATGGGCCTGGCCGCCGCACTGCGCGTCGCTCCAGGCGAGCAGCTTCAGGTCGTCCTCGGGTGGGTGGTCGCGGTACCAGTGGATCCAGTCGTAGTCGGTGATGCCGGCTTCCTTGTTCGGCGCCCAGATCTCCACCGTCCAGAACAGCGCCCCCAGGTGTTCGTACACCCAGTCCTGCGTGCCGGTGATGACCTCCTTGGGGTGGTACTTGAAGTCGTGGAAGGTGCTGACGGCCGGGTAGCCCGTCAGGCGCGAGCCCAGCTCGGACAGCCGCTTGACCATCCACAGGTCCTCGGGCGTCATGTCGTCGTCGCTCTGCGTGCCCATGGGCCGCAGGATGACGCCGGAGTGGGTGTGGAAGCTCACCGCCGCGCCGATGTTCGGGTGGCGCACGATGAAGTCCACCATCGCCCGCACCTCGGGCTCGCTGGTGGGGTAGGGGCCGGCGCCCAGCTGCTCGAACTCCTGCCGCCAGTAGGCGGGGAAGTTGCGGTTCAGGTCCAGGCCCTCCACGTCCTTATTGACGCGGATGGTGGTGCCGTCGAAGCCGGGCTCCAGCAGGCCCTCGGGCATCACGCGGTAGTAGGTGCCGCCGTGCTCGCCGGGCTCGCGGGGGATGAGCAGGCGCGGCTGCTGCGGGTGGGGCTTCCAGCCGCCGTGCGGGTCGCGCACGCGCATCTGCAGGATGCGGCCGTCGCCGTCGATGTCCTGCACCGTCAGCCCGTCCACCGGCGGCTCGTCGAAGGGGTAGGGCCGGGTGGACGAGCGGATGTGGCGCGGGCGGTCGGCCAGGGCCAGCTCGGCGCCGTCGGGGTTCAGGCGCGGCACGAGGTACAGCGCGCGGGTGTCCAGCAGCTGCGTCACCTCGGCGTCGCTGCCGTGCCGCGACAGCAGGTGGTGCAGCCAGTACAGCACCGCGGTGCTGGCAGTGAGTTCGGCGGCGTGGATGTTGCCGTCTACCCAGAGCGCGGGCTTGGTGTCGTCCGCCCCCGTGGCGCGGTTCGTCAGCACCATCAGCCAGATGGGCCGGCCTTCATGGCTGCGGCCCAGCTCGCGCAGCTCGACCAGGCCGGGCCGCGCCTCGGCATAGGCGCGCAGCAGCGCCGTCAGCTCGTCGTGTCGGTAGAAGCGGGCGAAGTCGGGGGTGGGCAGCGACGAGGGCAGCGGCGTGGGGGTCATGCGCGCGGAGGCAGTGGCCAGGGGTGCGGCGAAGTGTCGCACCCGGGCCCTGTCCCCGGCTGCGTCATTGCCCCTTGAACAGGCCCTGGAAATGGCGCGACACGGGCAGCTTCTCGGGCCGGCCACGCAGGGTGAGGTGCATGTTGCCCTCGTCCACGCGCACGGCGCTGGCGATGTGGCGGTGGTTCACGATCACCGAGCGGTGCACCTGCCAGAACTGCGCCGGGTCGAGCTGGGCGAGCAGCTCCTTCAGCGGCGTGCGGATCAACGCCTCGGCGGCGCCGCTGCCGTCGTCGTAGGCCACGCGGGTGTAGCGCGCATCGGACTCGAAGTACACGATGTCCTCGACGCGGATGAGCCGCACCTCCTTGCCCACGCTGGCCTGGATCACCGGCGGCGCAGCGGGCCGGCGCAGCTGCCCCGCGAGCTGGGCGAGCAGTGCCTGCACGTCCGGCGTGGCCGGCTGGCCCAGGCGGCCGCGCACGCGCTGCACGGCCTGTGTCAGGCGGGCGGCGTCCACGGGCTTCATCACGTAGTCCACCGCGCCGGCGTCGAAGGCGGCCAGGGCATGGTCGCCATAGGCGGTGACGAAGACCACCGGCACCTGGCCGTCGATGCGCCGCGCCACCTCGATGCCGGACAGGCCCGGCATGCGGATGTCCAGGAAGCACACCTGCGGCTCGTGCTCGAGGAAGGCGTCCCAGGCGTCCACGCCGTTGGCGGCCTCGGCCACGATGCGGGCGCCCGGCCAGGCCTCGCGCAGGGCCGCCACGAGCTGGGCGCGCGGGGCCTCCTCGTCGTCGGCCACGAGCACGGTGATGCGGTCGGTCGGGGCAGGAACGGAAGCGGTGCTGGTGTTCATGGCAGGGCAGGGGCAACAGGGGTGTCGGGAGCCGGCAGGTCGATCGTGGCCACGCAGCCGCCCTCGGGCGCGTTGGCCAGCTGCAGCCGGGCGCGGGTGCCGAAGGCCTGGGCCAGGCGGGCGCGGGTGTTGGCCAGGCCCACGCCGGAGGAGGCGGTGCCGGCAGGTGCGGGTGCGGGTCGGCCGGCAGGCGGTGCAGCGGGCAGCTCGGGCGGCAGGCCAGGGCCGTCGTCGACCACCTCCACGCGCGCGCCGCCGCCGGCCACGGACGTGCAGCGCACGGTCACTCGCCCGCCGCCGAGGCGCGGCGACACGCCGTGCTCGATGGCGTTTTCCACCAGGGTGAGCAGCACACCCGGTGGCAGGCACACGGACAGGGCGGCAGAGTCGGCGTGCACCTCGCTGGCCAGGCGCTCGCCCAGGCGCAGCCGCATCACGTCGAGGTAGCGCTGCACGGCCTGCAGCTCGTCGGCCAGCGGCAGCACGCGCCGCTCGAACAGCGGCAGCGTGGCGCGCAGGTAGCCGGTGAGCGCGGCCAGCATGGGGCCGGCGCGCTCGTCGCGGGTGTCCACCCAGTGCTGCAGCGAGGCCAGCGAGTTGAACAGGAAGTGCGGCTGCACCTGGGCGGTGGCCAGCTGGCGCGCGAGCTCCAGGCTGCGCTCGCGCTCGTCGTGCTCACGCAGCCGCGCCTCGATCTGGTGGGCGCGGAACACGGTGACGAACCAGTAGGTGAGGGTGATCAACCCGAAGGCCGCGGCACCGAAGTGAAAGATCCAGTCGCGCGCCACCCCAGGCGCCATGCGCCAGCGCAGGCCCAGCGCAAAGAAGAGGAACACGCCCACGACCAGCAGCGTCTCGCGCATCAGCGTGCGCCGGGCGGGCGCGACCCACAGCCGAAGCGCCCCGTACCAGGCCCACACGTAGGCCGCCACGAGCAGGCCGGCGAGCCGCGCCACCTCCCCAGCCGGTGCCGCCTGGAGCGCACCCTGGGCGACCATGGCCAGGGTGATGGTGAGCATCACCGCGAAGGTGCGGCTGGGCCGGTCGCCCCCGGCGCGCGCCATCTCGGCGTCGGTGAAGTTGCGCCGCGGCCCGGGGTACCAGAGCTGGCTCCAGTCGATGCGCTCGGCGGCGGTGGTGTCAGTGGCCATGCGGCGCCTCCTCGCGCAGGTCCAGTTCGATGCGGGCGCACACGCCGGGCGCCGCATCCTCGAGCACCAGCCGGGCGCGGTCGCCGAAGCGGTGGGCCAGGCGCTGGCGCACGTTGCCCAGGCCCACGCCCTCCTGCCAGCCGGCGGCGAGGCCCGGGCCGTTGTCGCGCACCTCCACCCGGCACCGCGCCCCGTCGACCTGCACGCGCACCCGCACCTCGCCGCCCTCGAGCCGGGCCCCGGCGCCATGCTCCACGGCGTTTTCCACCAGCGTCAGCAGCAGGCCGGGGGGCAGCTGCACGGCCCGGCTGGCGGCATCGGCCTCCACGTGGCCACGCAGCCGGTCGCCCCAGCGCGCCTGCATCACCGCCAGGTAGTGCTCGACCAGCGGCAGCTCGTCACCCAAGGTGGCGCTGTCGCGCGCCAGCAGCTCGGTGGAGCCGCGCAGAAAGCCGGTGAGCGCGCGCAGCAGCGGCGCCGCACGCGGGTCACCCTCGTCCACCCAGTGCTGCAGCGCGGCCAGGGTGTTGAAGATGAAATGCGGCTGCACCTGCGCCTGCAGCGCCGCGAGCCTGGCCTCGGCGGCCTGGCGGCGGGCCACCTCCAGCGCCTGCTCCAGCCGCAGGTGGGCCAGCTCGCGCGCCATCTGCCAGCGCCGCAGCCGGGCCATGGCGGCCATCACGATCACCAGCGCCACGCCGCCCAGCAGCAACACCGGCGCGGCGCGCACGAAGGCCTCGCCCAACGGGCCGACGAACTCGCCCGGCGTGCGCGCGCCATGCACCGTGGCGCGGGCCACCAGAAAGCCGGTGAGCGCGCCTGCGAAGGCCATGCCGGTGACGATGACCGCCGTGCGACCCAGCCGGCGTGCAGTGTGGCGCTCGGGCATCAGCCAGGCGGACAGGCCGGCCCCCAGCAGCGCCACCCACACGGCCGCGCTGCACAGCAGCGCCAGGGCGGGCGGGAAGCCGGCGGCCGCCAGGCCGAAGGCGCTGGCGACGATGGCCGACACCACCCCGGCCCACACCCACAGCCCGCGGGCGCTGTAGAGGAAGGTGTCGATGCGCCGGGCCTCCTCGCGCAGGCCGGGGTCCATGCGGTCGTACCAGGGGGCCGCCCAGCGGAAGTAGCAGCGCTGCACGCGGTTCAGGGGCGGGGGGCCGGCGGCGGGGGTGTCCATGGCGGCGCAGTGTAGGCACCGGTGGCGGTGGCCGGCGCGCGGCCGCGGCGAAGTGCCGGCCGGGCCGCATGGATGGCGGCTGCCGTGCATGGACGGCGGGCCGCCGGGGCGCAGGGCCGGGGCGTCAGGCCAGGGGCTGGCCGTCCACGAACGCGCGCAGCTCGCCCGGCCGGAAGGCCGTCCAGGCCTCGTCGGCGGTGAGCGGCTCGGTGGCGATCACGGCCACCCGGTCGGCCGGCGTGGTGGCGGCGGCAAAGTCGACCCGCAGGTCCTCGTCCTTCAGGCTGGCGGTGGTGAAGGGGTGCTGGCGCACCAGCCAGTGCAGGTGGGTGGAGCAGTGCGCCCACAGCGCCTGGCCGTTGGACAGCAGCATGTTGAAGGTGCCGTGGCGGTGCAGCTCGGGCAGCAGCTCGGCCAACGTGCAGCTGAGTTCGCGCACGTCGGGCACGCCGGCATGGGCCTTGGCCAGCTCCTGCATCAGCCAGCAGAAGGCGCGCTCGCTGTCGGTGTCGCCCACCGGGCGAAAGGCGCCGTGCAGACGCGGGCAGAAACCCTTGAGGTCGCCGTTGTGGGCGAACACCCAGTAGCGGCCCCAGAGCTCGCGCACGAAGGGGTGGGTGTTCTCCAGCGCCACCCGGCCCTGGGTGGCCTTGCGAATGTGGGCGATGACGTGCCGGCTGTGGATGGGGTAGGTCTTCACCAGGCGGGCGATGGCCGAGTCGCGCGCACTCGCCGGGTCGATGAACACGCGCACGCCGCGGTCCTCGAAGAAGCCGATGCCGAAGCCGTCCTTGTGCTCGTGGGCGCGCGTGGCCAGCCCGGTGAAGCTGAACATCACATCGGTGGGCGTGTTGGCATTCATGCCCAGCAGCTGGCACATGGCGGCATTGTAGGAAGTGGCACGCCTGGGGCCGCCCCGATGCCGCAGGGCGCCGGTTGTCCCCTATGCTGCGGGGGTTTCCGGGAGCCGCTGCGTGAGCCCAACCCCAGGCGACAGTGTGGTCGCCGGCCTGTCCCTGCTGCAGGGTGCCCGTGAGGCCCAGCTGGAGCGCGACCGGGTGGCCCTGCGCGCGCTCGTGGGTGTGTGCGTGGCGCTGGGCGTGCTGGCCGCGGCGTCGGTGCTGGTGCAGGCGGCCGTGGGCTACCCGGCGGAGCTGGCCGCGGCGCGCTATGGCCTGGCCGGCCTGCTGTGGGCCGCCGCGCTGCTGGCCGCCAGCGTGGGCCGGCGCACCGGGCCGCAGCGGGCGAGCGCCGGGCTGCTGGTGCTGCTGCAGGTGGGCTTCGCGGTCTATGCGGTGCTCACCGGGCTGGGCCTGCAGTCCATCATGGTGGCCGCGTCGGCCATGCTGCTGGCCCTGGCCGGGCCGCTGGTGGGCGCCGCGTGGGCCACGGCGATGGGCGCGCTGCAGGGCGTCATCCTGGTGCTGCTGTGGCAGGTGGAGCAGGGGGCCGCGGCCACGGCCGCCGACGCGGCGCTGGGCGGGTCGACCTCGCGTGCCATCTCGCACGGCCTGCTGTCCCTCGGCTCGCTGCTGGTGGGGCTGGTGATGGCGCGCCAGGTGGTGGGCAGCCTGCACCAGGCGCGCCAGCAGGAGCACCGCCTGGCCGAGCTGCTGCGCCTGGGCAGCGACTGGACCTGGGAAGGCGACCGCCGAGGCGTGATCCGCCACATCTCCGACTCCTTCGCCCGCCACACCGGCCGCACGGTGGACGAGTTCCTGCGCATCGGCGAGCCCGGCGGCCCGCAACCCGAGCACGACGCCGAGTGGGACGCCATGCTCGACGATATGCGCGCCCGGCGCGCCTACCGCAACCGCACCGTCACCTTCACCTGCGCCGATGGCACGGTGCTGGTGGTGCGTGGCAGCGGCGAGCCGGTGTTCGACGCGGCCGGCAAGCACGTGGGCTGGTGGGGCATCTGCCAGAACTTCACTGCCGAGGTGCTGGCGTCGCGCGAACTGGCGCGCTCGCGCGCCCTGCTGGACAACCTGGTGCAGCTGTCGCCGGATGCCATCACGGTGGCCAGCCTGCGCAGCGGCCGCATCCTGCTGGCCAACCCCGGCTTCCTCGCCATGGCGGGATACACGCACGCCGACGAGGTGGTGGGGCAGTCGGGCCAGGGCCTGGGGCTCTGGCACGACCCGGCCGATGCGGACCGGCTGCGGGCGGGCCTGGAGGGGCCGCAGGGCGTGGTGCGTGGCATGCGCTCCACCGCGCGGCGGCCCGACGGCGCCCAGCGCGAGGTGATGATCTCGGCCGCGCGCTTCGAGTGGGCCGGCGAGCCGGTGGCCGTGATCCTCACACGCGACATCACCGACGACGAGAGGGCCCGGCTGCAGGGCGACGCGATCCTGCAGCACGCGGCCGTGGGCGTGGCGCTGGTGCGCGGCCGCGTCATCGAGCGTGCCAACCCGCGGCTCGAGCGCCTGCTGGGCCAGCCGCCGGGCAGCATGGCGGGGCAGATGGTGGATCGCTACTTCGGCGGCCTCGAGGCCTACGAGCGCTTCGTCGCCGAGGTGCGCACCCAGGTGCAAGCCGGCCGGCCGGTGCGTGTCGAGCATGTCTTCGAGCGGCCGGACGGCAGCACCATGCTCGCCGAGCTGCGCTCGCAGCTGGTGGACCCGCGCCGGCCCGACGAAGCCGGCGCCATCTGGGTGCTGGAGGACATCACCGAGCGCCGGCGTGCCGAGCAGGCCCTGGCGGAAGCCAAGGCCGGCGCCGAGGCCGCCAGCGCCGCCAAGAGCGCCTTCCTGGCCCATGTGAGCGACGAGATCCGCACCCCGTTGAACGGCGTGCTGGGCCTGGCCCGGCTGATGGCCACGCCCGGGCAGAGCGACGCGCAGCGCCAGGCCTGGCTGCGCTACCTGATCGACGCGGCCGAAAGCCTGAACGGCATCGTGTCGAACGTGCTCGACCTGTCCAAGCTCGAGGCGCGCAAGCTCACCGTCGAGCGCATCGCCTTCGACCTGCACGCGCTGCTGGAGACCGTGCACGGCGCCCATGCGGTGCTGGCCGAGGCCAAGGGCCTGGGCCTGCGGCTGGAGCTGCCGGCGGACGTGCCGGTGCGGGTGCTGGGCGACCCGCTGCGGCTGCGGCAGATCCTGTCGAACTTCCTGGCCAACGCGATCAAGTTCACCGCCCGGGGCCAGGTGACGCTGCGCGTGCGGCGGCCCTCGGCGGGCGCCGACCTGCGCTTCGAGGTGGAGGACACCGGCATCGGCATCCCGCCGGACGTGCTGCCCACGCTGTTCCGCCCCTTCGCGCAGGCCGACCACTCCACCACCCGGCGCTACGGCGGCACGGGCCTGGGCCTGTCCATCGCCCGCGAGCTGGCGCAGCTGATGGGCGGTGAGGTGGGCGCGCGCGCGGCCGCGGCGGGCGGCGCCGTGTTCTGGCTGGCGCTGCCCCTGCCCGAGGACGCGGCGGCAGACCGTGCGCCTTCTCCCCCCGCCCCGGCCACCGCCGCCCCGAGAGCCCAGCCGCTGCAGGGGCTGCGCGTGTTGGTGGCCGAGGACCACCCGGTGAACATGCTCATCGCCACCGAGCTGCTGGCCAGCCTGGGCGCGCAGGTCACCCCCGCGCGCGATGGCGGCGAAGCCGTGCGCCTGTGCCAGCAGGCCCCCGAGGCCTTCGACGTGGTGCTGATGGACCTGCACATGCCCGTGCTCGACGGCCTGGCCGCCGTGCGCGCGCTGCGCCGCGACCCGCGCACGGCCGGCCTGCCGGTGGTGGCCTTCAGCGCCGCGGCGCTGGACAACGAACGCGCGCTGGCGCGCGCCGCCGGCATGAACGGCTTTCTCGCCAAGCCCATGCAGCCGCACGAGCTGGTGCAGGTGCTGTCGCGCTGGGTGCCGCAACCGGCCGGCTGACCACCGCGCCCGGTGCGCGGACCGCGGCACGCGGCTTGCCCAGGCGGGGGCCAGCCCCGCCTGCGCCCTCCCCGCCGCCCTGCCACCAGGCCCGCCCACCGCCCCCTTGCCGCCCGCCGCGCGGCCCGCTGGACCCTCGCGGCGGCCTGCCTGGCCAGTGGCGGCCTCGCGGGCTGCGTGGAAGTGCCGCGCCTGGTGCCCGACCTCGACCTGCGCGCTGCCCAGCAGCCCACCCGCATCGAAGGCGCCCGCGGCCCCCTGAGCGCCGCGCGCCAGAGGCAGCTGCTGGAGCGGCTGAAGGCCGAGCCCGGGCAGCCCAGCAGCATCCTGGAGCGCCACCTGGCCATCGAGCAGGCGCTCACCGACAGCCCGCTGGTGGCCGACAACCAGGTGACGCTGCTGCAGGACGGCGAGGCCACCTACCGCGCGATGTTCGCCGCCATCGCCGCGGCGAAGCGCAGCATCCTGATGGAGACCTACATCCTCGAGTACGACGAGATCGGCCAGCGCTTCGCCGATGCCTTGATCGCCAGGCGGCGCCAGGGCGTGCAGGTGAACCTGATGTACGACAGCGTGGGCAGCATCGGCACGCCCGACGAGTTCTTCGAGCGCCTGCGCGCCGAGGGCATCGCGGTGGTCGAGTACAACCCGGTGAACCCGCTGGACGCCAAGAGCGGCTGGGACGTGAACGGCCGCAACCACCGCAAGCTCATGGTGGTGGATGGCGCCGTGGCCTTCCTTGGCGGCATCAACATCAGCGGTGTGTACTCCGGCGGATCGGCCGGCTCGGGCTCAGGCGCGAAGGCGAAGCGCCGCAGCCCCGAGGAGCGGGCCAAGGAGGCCACCGAGCGCCCCTGGCGCGACACCCATGTGCGCATCGAGGGGCCGGTCGCGGCCGAGTTCCTGCAGGGCTTCGCCCGCGCCTGGGCCTCGCAGAAGGGGCCGGCGCTGAACGCGGCCGACCTCACCATCCCCTCGCCCGCCGTGCGCGGGCGGCATGTGGTGCGCGCCATCGACAGCGCGCCCGACGACCCCTACAGCGCCATCTACACCACGCTGATGTCGTCCATCGAGCACGCCGAGAAGGAGGTGTGGATCACCAACGCCTACTTCGTGCCCGACCCGCAGCTGCTCGATGCGCTGTGCCGCGCGGCCCGGCGGGGTGTGGACGTGCGCATGATCCTGCCGCGCCACTCCGACGCACCCATCGTGGTGAGTGCCGGGCGTTCGCACTACGGCACGCTGCTGGAGGCGGGCGTGAAGCTCTACGAGCGCCGCAGCGTGCTGCTGCACAGCAAGACGGCGGTGATCGACGGCGTGTGGTCCACCGTGGGCTCGACCAACCTGGACTGGCGCAGCTTCGTGCACAACCGCGAGCTCAACG
This sequence comes from Burkholderiales bacterium, assembly GCA_016213265.1. Taxonomy (GTDB): domain Bacteria; phylum Pseudomonadota; class Gammaproteobacteria; order Burkholderiales; family Burkholderiaceae_C; genus Ideonella. The sequence goes on from JACRBA010000139.1 coordinate 12,821, forward strand.
CGGTGATCCTGGGCGACGAATTTGGCGGCGAAATGCGCCGGGTGTTCGAGCGCGACCAGGCCATGTCGGACCCGGTCACGCTGGAGGCCTGGAAGCGCCGCCCCCTCAAGGAGCGGCTCACCGAATGGCTGGGCCGGATGCTGCAGTACTGGCTGTAGCGCCCCGACACCGTTCGGGCTGAGCCTGTCGAAGCCCGCGCACCCAACACCGTTCGGGCTGAGCCTGTCGAAGCCCTGGGCGCCGATGCGCCTCAGCGCTTGCGCAGCAGCGCGTACAGCAGGATGGCGCCGAAGGTGGCGGTGCCGATGCCACCCAGCGCGAAGCCGCCGAACTTCAGCGTGTAGTCGCCCGTGCCCAGCACGAGCGTGACCGCGGCCACGATGAGGTTGGTGTTGTCGGAGAAGTCCACCCGGTTGTCCACCCAGATCTTGGCGCCGGCCACGGCGATCAGGCCGAACACCACGATGGACACGCCGCCCATCACCGGCAGCGGGATGGCCTGGATGAGCGCGCCGAACTTGGGCGAGAAGCCCAGCACCACCGCGATCAGCGCCGCCACCACGAACATGGCGGTGGAGTAGATCTTGGTGGCCGCCATCACGCCGATGTTTTCGGCGTAGGTGGTCACGCCAGTGCCGCCCGAGGCGCCCGACACCATGGTGGCGATGCCGTCGCCCAGGAAGGCGCGGCCCATGTAGCGGTCCAGCGGCTTGCCGGTCATCGCGCCCACGGCCTTCACGTGGCCCAGGTTCTCGGCCACCAGGATCACGGCCACCGGGGCGATGAGCAGCATGGCCTGCATGTCGAACACCGGCGCGGCGAAACCCGGCGCGCCGAACCAGGCGGCGTTGGCGATGCCCGACACGTCGATGGGCTTGCCCAGGCCGAAGCCGTTGGTGAGCACGGCGTAGACCAGCGTGGCGACGATCAGGCCCACCAGGATGAGCAGGCGCTGCAGCATGCCGCTGGTGCGCACGGCCACCAGGCCCACGGCGATGAAGGTCACCGCCTGCATCCACTTGTCGAAGTCGGTGGGCGCCATGTTCTTGATGGGGATGCCGGCCAGGTTCAGGCCGATCACCGCCACCACCGCGCCGGTGACCACCGGCGGCATGAGCTTCTCGATCCACGAGGTGCCCACGCCCATCACCAGCAGGCCGATGAGCGCGTACACCAGGCCGCACACGATGATGCCGCCCAGCGCCACGCCGATGTTGGCGTTGGCGCCGCCACCGGCATAACCCGTGGCCGCGATCACCACCCCGATGAAGGCGAAGCTGGAGCCCAGGTAGCTCGGCACCTGGCCGCCCACCACGAGGAAGAAGATCAGCGTGCCGACGCCCGACATGAGGATCGCCACGTTGGGGTCGAAGCCCATCAGCAGCGGTGCCAGCACGGTGGCGCCGAACATGGCGATCACGTGCTGCACGCCCATGGCCACCGTCTGGGGCCAGGGCAGGCGTTCATCGGGGGCGACGACGGTACCGGGCGTGGCCGGCACCTCGCGCCAGGTGGGCAGCAGGCTCATGCGGTGCTCTCCTCGGGCAGGGTCTTGTGGATGTGATGCGCTCGCACGGCCCGTGCCAGCGCCCCAAGGTAGGCAGTGTACGAAGGCGGGCCGGGGTCGGCCCGCCGCCTCAAGCCGCCGCCTGTGGCTGCCAGCCCTTGGGCACCGCGCCGATGAGGCGGCGGGTGTAGGGCTGCTGGGGCGCGGGGAGGATGTCGCGGGCGCTGGCCTGCTCGACCACCTCGCCGTCCTTCATGACCAGCACCTCGTCGCTGATGAAGCGCACCACCGCGAGGTCGTGCGTGATGAAGATATAGGCCAGCCCGAGCTCGTCCTGCAGGTCCTTGAGCAGGTTGAGCACCTGCGCCTGCACCGACACGTCGAGCGCGCTCACCGCCTCGTCCAGCACCAGCACCTCGGGGTTGAGCGTGAGGCAGCGCGCGATGGCCACGCGCTGGCGCTGGCCGCCGGAGAACTCGTGCGGGTACTTGGCGAAGGCGCGTGCCTCCAGGCCCACCTTGTCCAGCAGGGCGCGGGCACGCTGCTCGCGCTCGGCCGTGTTCGCGCCGATGCCGTGGATGGCCATGGGCTCGATGAGCGTCTGGCCGATGGTGAAGCGCGGGTTGAGCGAGGCGTAGGGGTTCTGGAAGACGATCTGGATGCGGCGGCGCATCTGCTGGCGCTGGGCGTCGCCCAGGCGCATCAGGTTCTGGCCGTCGAACAGCACCTCGCCGCCCATGGGGCCGGAGTGCGGCTCGTGCAGGCGCAGCAGCGTGAGGCCCATCGTCGTCTTGCCCGAGCCGGATTCACCCACCACGCCCAGCGTGTGGCCACGCCGCAGCTGGAAGCTCACGCCCTTGACGGCGGGGAACTCCTTGCGGCCGAACACGCCCTGGCGCAGCCAGAAGCTCTTGGTGAGTGACTTCACCTCCAGCACCACCGGGGCGGCCGGGTCCTTGGGCTTGGCCTCGGTGCGTGCCCCGCGACCGGCGATGTGGTCGTCGATCACCATCAGGCGCGCGGGCAGCTGCTCCTCCAGCGTGGGCCGGCAGGCCAGCAGCGCCTTGGTGTAGGCGTCCTGCGGCGCACTGAAGATGTCGGCCACCGCGCCTTGCTCGCGCACGGTGCCGTGGCGCATCACCACCACGCGGTCGGCGATCTCGCCCACGAGTGCCAGGTCGTGGCTGATGAACAGCACGGACAGGCCGTGTCGGGCCTTGAGCTTGGCCAGCAGCTCCAGGATCTGGCGCTGGATGGTCACGTCCAGCGCGGTGGTGGGCTCGTCGGCGATGAGCAGCTGCGGCTCGCAGGCCAGCGCCATGGCGATCATCACCCGCTGCTGCTGGCCGCCCGAGAGCTCGTGCGGGTAGGCCGACAGGCGGCGCTTGGGGTCGGGGATGCCCACCTCGTTGAGCAGCTCCTCGGCACGCGCCAGCGCCGCCCGGCGCCCCAGGCCCAGGTGCGTCACCAGCGGCTCGATGAGCTGGTCGCCGATGCTGTACACCGGGTTGAGCGAGGACATCGGGTCCTGGAACACGCAGGCGATCTCGCGGCCGCGCAGTGCGCGCAGGCGGGCGCGGTCGGCCTGCAGCAGGTCCTGGCCCTTCCACAGGATGCGCCCGGTGCGCTCGGCGTTCTCGGGCAGCAGGTTCACGATGCTCATGGCCGTGACGCTCTTGCCCGAGCCCGATTCGCCCACCAGCGCCACGGTCTGGTTCTGCGCGACGTCGAAGCTCACGCCCTGCGCACCGCGGCCCACGGCCTCGGCACGCTGCACCACGCCGCCCTGCCGCCCCATGCGGAAAGCGACCTTCAGGTCCTGGATGGACAACAGATTCCCGGCCATCACTCGGCCCCCCGCAGCTTCGGATCGAGCGCGTCGCGCCAGGCGTCGGCCATCAACGAGAACGCAGTGACGAACACCGCCATGAACAGCGTGGCCGCGGCCAGCTGCCACCAGTAGCCGAGGATGAGCTCGCTCTGCGCCTCGGCCAGCATGGTGCCCCAGCTCACCTGGTCCACCGGCACGCCCAGGCCCAGGTACGACAGGATCACCTCGCTCTTGATGAAGCCCACCACCAGCAGGCTCATGCGCACGAGGATCACGTGGCTCACGTTGGGCAGGATGTGGCGGAACATGCGCGCCCCGGTGGACGCGCCGATGGCGTCCGCCGCCCGCACGTATTCGCGCGAGCGGTGCTTCATGAACTCGGCGCGCACCTGGCGGTACAGGCCCGTCCAGCCCACCAGGCCGAGAATGACCACCACCGTCCAGATGCCGCGCGGCAGCACCGCATCGGCCCGGTTGAGCACCGCGGCCAGGGCGAAGATGAGCAGGATGTCGGGGATGGCGGTGAACACCGTGTAGAGCCACTCGAGGAAGTCGCCCACCTTGCCGCCGAAGAAGCCCGACAGCGCGCCCAGCAGCGTGCCCAGCAGCGTGGCCAGCAGCGCCGCCATCACGCCCACGGCCACCGACACCTGGGTGCCCTTGATCACCTTGTCGAGCACGTCGCGGCCCAGGCGGTCGCCGCCGAAGGGCAGGGTCTCGGCCTTGTGCACCGCCGTCGTCTCGTACTGCTTGGCGCGCTCGGCCCATTCGCCGTAGCGCGGCGCCAGCGGGTCGATGTCGCTGATGTCCACGTTGGGGCCCTTGGGCTGCTCGATGGCGCCGGTGGCCTCGGGCGGCTTCGGGCCCACCACCGTGGGCGGCGCGTGCGCCACGCCCACCTCGTCCTGCCAGTGCGAGGCCACCACACCCAGGCCGGAGAGCACGATCAGCACGATGAAGGCCAGCACCACGCCCATGGACACCACGCCCACGCGGTCGCCCTTGAAGCGACGCCACGCGGCATGCCACACGCCCTCGGAGCGTTCTGCCGGCAGGGCGGCCGGCGCGCCGGGAAGCACCGCGCTCATTTCAGCACCACCCGCGGGTCGACGACCTTGTAGAGCAGGTCGGTGGCCAGGTTGATCAGCATGGTCAGCATCGCCAGGTACACGGTGGCGGCCTGGATGACGGGGTAGTCGCTGCGGTTCACCGCCAGCAGCACCTCACGGCCCAGGCCGGGAATGGAGAAGAACACCTCGATGAGGAAGGAGCCGACGAAGATGCCGGGCAGCGCCAGACCCACGTTGGTGAGGATGGGGATCATCGCGTTGCGCAGCACGTGCTTGAACAGCACCGGGCGCTCCGCCAGGCCCTTGGCGCGCGCGGTGCGCACGTAGTCCTGCCACTGCTCGTCGTGGTAGAAGCTGCGGTACTGCCGCGTCTGCGGCGCCACGCCCACCATCACCGCCAGCAGCACGGGCAGGGGCGCGTAGGTGGTGAGGTTGGTCCAGGTGGAGTCGCTCCAGCCCTGCACCGGGAACCAGCCGAGCTGGAAACCGAACACGTACTGGCCCACGATCACGTAGACGAGGAACGAGATCGACAGCGCGACCGTGGTCACCACCATCAGCGTGCGGTCGGTGAGCGAGCCGCGCACGTAGGCCACGCCCAGCGCGATGGGGATGGCCAGCAGCGTGTCCAGGATGAGGATGGGCGCCATCACCGTGAGCGTGGCGGGCAGGCGGGTGGCGAAGATCTGGCTCACCTGCTCCTGAGTGGCCCAGCTCTTGCCCCATTCGAAGGTACCAATCTGCTGCAGGAAGATGCCCAGCTGCACGTACCAGGGCTCGTTCAGCCCCAGCTGCTGGCGGATGGCATCCACCTGCTCGGGCGTGGCGTTGAGCCCGGCGAGGATCTCTGCGGGGTCCCCCCCGACGAACTTGAACAGCGCGAACACGAAGAGCACGACGCCCAGCAGCGTCGGGATCATCTGCAGCAGGCGCCGGACCAGATAGGCGGCCATGGCGAGCGGCCCGGGCGCACCCGGGCGAATGTGAGGATGCGCGAGTGTAGGGGCGTGGCCGCGCCGATTGCATGGCGTTTGCCCCGGGGCGCAGGGGCATTGCCGAAGGGTCTTGATCGCATCTCCCGATGCGCCGTGGCCGCCCGATGCACTATCGTCGCCCCATGCTGCGCCGGCTCGCCCTCCTGCTTGTCTGTACAACCGCGCTCGCCGCCCCGTGGGCGGGCGCGGCGGCCGACGGGCGCACCGCCAAGGTGCTGCGCTACGCCATGGTCAGCGACGCCAGCTCGATGGACCCGGCCGCCTTCACCGACATCTACAGCATGGAGGTGGTGAGCAGCATCATCGAGCCGCTGTACCGGCACGACTACCTCGCCCGGCCGGCCCGCGTGCGCCCGCAGCTGGCGGCCGCCCTGCCCGAGGCCAGCGCCGACTGGCGCGAGTTCACCGTGCGCCTGCGGCCCGGCGTGTACTACGCCGACGACCCCGCCTTCGGCGGCCGGCCACGCGAGGTGGTGGCGGCCGACGTGGTCTACGCCATCCAGCGCATCCACGACCCGCGCACCAAGAGCGCGCAGTACCCCAGCTTCGCGGCGCTGCGCCTGAGCGGCCTGGACGCCGTGCGCCAGCGCGCCATCGACACCGGCCAGCCCTTCGACTACGCCGCGCCCCTGCCGGGCCTGGTGGCGCTGGACCGCCACACGCTGCGCTTCCGGCTGGACGCACCCAACCCGCGCTTTGCCGACGCCCTGGCGGGCCTGGTGGCGGCCGGCCCCATGCCGCCCGAGGTGGTGGCGCACTATGGCGACGCGGTGGGCGAGCACCCGGTGGGCAGCGGCCCGTTCCGGCTCGCGTCCTGGCGGCGCGGCTCGCAGATCGCGCTCGAGCGCAACCCCGCCTACCGGCACACCGTCTACGACGAGCAGCCGGCCGCCGCCGACCCCGAGGCGCAGGCCATCGCCGCGCGCCTGGCCGGGCGCCGGCTGCCGCTGGTGGACCGGGTGGAGATCGCCGTGATCGAGGAGGACCAGCCGCGCTGGCTGGCCTTCCTGCGTGGCGAACTCGACCTCGCCGGCCTGCCCGGCCCCTTCGCGCCGGTGGCCTTCCCCGGCGGCCACTTGGCGCCCGCGCTCGCACGCCAGGGCCTCACCGCCCATGTGCAGGCGCGCCCGGACCTCGTCTACACCGTGTTCAACATGGACGACCCGGTGGTGGGCGGGTATGCCCCGGCCCAGGTGGCGCTGCGGCGCGCCATCGGCCTGGGCTACGACAACCACGAGGAGCTGCGCACGGTGCGTCGCGGGCTCGGCATGGTGGCCCAGTCGGTGATCCCGCCGGGCACCTACGGGCACGACCCGGCGCTGCATTCCGAGATGGGCGAGTACGCGCCGGCCAAGGCCAACGCATTGCTCGACCTGTACGGCTACCTCGACCGTGACGGCGACGGCTGGCGCGAGCGGCCCGACGGCTCGCCGCTCGTGCTGCAGTACCACACCGACAAGACCCTGCGCCAGTTCAACGAGCTGTGGAAGCGCCGCATGGATGCGCTGCACCTGCGCATCGAGTTCCCCGCCGGCCAGTGGACGGAGCAGCGCAAGGCCGCCCGGGCGGGCCGGCTGATGATCTGGTTCCTCGCGTGGAACGCCGGCACGCCGGACGCCGACGAGTTCCTGCGCCTGGCCTACGGCCCGGCCAAGGGCGGCGACAACGTGGCGCGCTTCGACCTGCCGGCCTTCAATGCGCTGTACGACCGCCAGGCCGCGCTGCCCGACGGGCCCGAGCGCCTGGCCGCCATCCACGAGGCCAACCGCCTGCTGCTGGCCTACATGCCGATCAAGGCGCATGTGCACCGCGTGGGCGTCACCGTGCAGTGGCCGCGCGTCGTCGGCTACCGCCCCCACCCCTTCCTGCGGCCCTTCCACGCCTATGTGGATGTGGCCGACCCGCCCAGCCCATGAGCCGACCGACTGTCCGCTGGCCACGCGCCGGCGCCGCCCTCCTGCTGGCCGCCGCCTGGGCCGCCGCGGTGGCGCAGGCCGCACCCGCACCCGCACCGGCACACGCCACCCAGCCACCCAAGGTGCTGCGCTACGCCTTCCCCATCGCCGAGACGGGCTTCGACCCGGCACAGATCTCCGACCTGTACTCGCGCGTCATCGCGGCCAACATCTTCGAGGCGCCGCTCAGCTACGACTTCCTGGCGCGCCCCGCGAAGCTGGTGCCCGCCACGGCGGCGGCGCTGCCCGAGGTCTCGGCCGACCTGCGCAGCTTCACCTTCCGCCTGAAGCCCGGCACCTACTTCGCCGACGACCCGGCCTTCGGTGGCAAGCGGCGCGAACTGGTGGCCGAGGACTACGTCTATTCCATCAAGCGCCACTACGACCCGCGCTGGAAGAGCCCCAACCTCTACAACTTCGAGAACGCGAAGATCCTGGGCCTGTCCGAGCTGCGCGCCAAGGCGCTCCAGAGCGGCAAGCCCTTCGACTACGACACCCCGGTGGAGGGCCTGCGCGCGCTGGACCGCTACACCTTCGTGGTGAAGGTGGCCGAGCCCTCGCCCCGCCTGCCGCTGGCCTTTGCCGATGCCGCCGTGGCGGGCGCCGTGGCACGCGAGGTGATCGAGGCCGACCCCGACCACGTGATGGAGCGCCCCGTGGGCACCGGGCCGTTCCGCCTGGCCGAGTGGCGCCGCTCGTCGCGCCTGCTGCTGGAGCGCAACCCCGGCTACCGCGAGGTGCGCTACGAGGCCGAGCCGCCCGCCGACGATGCGCTCTCGCAGGCCATCGCCCAGCGCCTGCGCGGCCGCCGCCTGCCGCTGCTGGACCAGGTGGAGATCCAGATCGTCGAGGAATCGCAGCCGCGCCTGCTGGCCTTCCTGAACGCCGAGCACGACTGGATCGAGCGCCTGCCGCCCGAGCTGTCTCCCCCGTACATCCCCCACGGCGCACTGGCGCCCCATCTGGCCAAGAAGGGCATCCAGCTCGAGCGCGTGACGGCCACCGACATCGGCTACAGCTATTTCGCGATGGAGCACCCGGTCGTGGGCGGCTACACGGCCGACAAGGTGGCCCTGCGCCGCGCCATCGCGCTGGCCTACGACGTGCAGGCCGAGATCGTGCAGGCCCGCAAGGGCCAGGCGGTGCCCGCGCAGTCGGTCGTGCCGCCGCAGATGGCCGGGTACGACCCGGCCTTCAAGACCGAGATGAGCGAGCACGACCCGGCCAGGGCCAACGCGCTGCTCGACCTGTACGGCTATGTCGATGCGGACGGCGACGGCTGGCGCGACCAGCCGGGCGGCCAGCCGCTGGTGATCGAGTACGCCTCGCAGCCCGACCAGGCCTCGCGCGCGCTGCAGGAGCTGTGGCGCAAGGCGCTGGCCTCCATCCGCGTGAAGGTGGAGTTCAAGATCGCCAAGTGGCCCGAGCAGCTCAAGGCCTCGCGCACCGGCAAGCTGATGATGTGGGGCCTGGCCTGGAGCGCCACCCAGCCCGACCCCAGCGACATGCTGGGCCTGCTCTACGGCCCCAACAAGGGCCAGAGCAACCACGCCCGCTTCGACCTGCCGGCGTTCAACGCCCTGTACGCGAAGCAGGCCGTGCTGCCCGACGGCCCCGAGCGCGATGCGCTCATCCACGAGGCCAAGCGCCTGTCGGTGGCTTACATGCCGCAGAAGGTGACCGGCCACCGCATCCTCAACGACCTGCTCCACCCGTGGGTGGTCGGCTACCGCCGCCACCCCTTCCTGCGCGGGTGGTGGCAGTACGTCGACATCGACCCCGCCCTGCGCCCCACCGGGGCCACCGCCACACCATGACACGCCCCCCTTTGCTCGCCACCCTGGCCGCCGCGCTGCTGGCCACCGCCCTGCCCCTCGCCAGCCTCGCGCAGCCCGCCGCGTCGTCCGCGCCGTCCGCCGCGGCCGCGGCCGCGCCGCAGAAGGTGCTGCGTTATGCCTTCCGCGTCGCCGAGACCACGCTGGACCCGGCCCAGGCCAGCGACATCTATTCGCGCACGCTCACCGCGCACATCTTCGAGGCGCTCTACACCTACGACCACCTGGCGCGGCCGTCGAAGTTCAAGCCGCTCACGGCCGAGGCGCTGCCCGAGGCCACCGACAACTACCGCACCTGGACCATGAAGGTGCGCCCCGGCATCCACTTCGCCGACGACCCGGCCTTCGGCGGCAAGAAGCGCGAGCTGGTGGCGGAAGACTATGTCTACGCCATCAAGCGCTTCGCCGACCCCGCCAACAAGAGCCCCATCTGGAGCTACATCGACGGCTTCCACTTCCTGGGCCTGGCCGAGCAGCGGGACAAGGCGCTCAAGGGCAAGCGCCCCTTCGACTACGACGCCCGCGTCGAGGGCCTGCGCGCGCTGGACCGCTACACCGTGCAGATCCGCCTGGCCGAGCCGCGGCCGCGCTTCATCGAGTTCCTCGCCGCCAGCGACCTGTTCGGCGCCGTGGCGCGCGAGGTGGTGGAGCACTACGGCGACAAGATCGTCGAGCACCCGGTGGGCACCGGCCCGTTCCAGCTCGCCCAATGGCGGCGCGCGAGCTTCATCGCGCTGGAGCGCAACCCGGGCTACCGCGAGCGCTTCTACGACGCCGAGCCCGCCGCCGACGACAAGGAAGGCCAGGCCCTGCTGGCGCGCTTCAAGGGCCGGCGCATCCCCATGATCGACCGGGTGGAGGTGTCCATCGTCGAGGAGAACCAGCCACGCTGGCTGGCCTTTCTGAACGGGCAGCACAACCTGATCGAGCAGGTGCCGGCCGACTACGTGAGCCAGGGCATGCCCAATGGCAAGGTCGCCCCCAACCTCGCCAAGCAGGGCGTGCAGGGCTGGCGCCAGGTGCGCGCCGACCTCACCGCCACCCTCTTCAACATGGACGACCCGGTGGTGGGCGGCTACACGCCCGAGAAGGTGGCCCTGCGCCGCGCCCTCTCGCTGGGGCTGGACGTGGAGCGCGAGATCCGCCTGGTGCACAAGGGCCAGGCCTTCCCGGCCCAGGCGCCCATCGCGCCGCACACCACCAGCTACGACCCGCGCTTCAAGAGCGAGATGAGCGATTACGACCCCGCGCGGGCCAAGGCGCTGCTCGACCTGTACGGCTACACCGACCGCGACGGCGACGGCTGGCGCGAGCAGCCCGATGGCTCGCCGCTGAAGCTGCAGTGGTCCATCGAGTCGGACAACCGCGGCCGGCAGATGAGCGAGCAGTACCACCACAGCCTCAAGGCGCTGGGCATCCAGGTGCAGTTCAAGCCCGGCAAGTGGCCCGAGCTGCTCAAGGCCGCACGCGCCGGCAACTACCAGGTCTGGCACGTGGGCGGCATGAGCGCGTCGCCCGACAGCCAGGGCGCGCTGCAACGCTACGACGGCACGCAGATCGGCGGGCAGAACCTCGCCCGCTTCAAGCGGCCCGAGTTCGACGCGCTGTACAAGAAGCTCTCCGAGCTGCCCGACGGCCCCGAGCGCGAGGCGGTGTTCAACGAAGCCAAGCGCATCGCCGTGGCCTGGATGCCCTACCGCATCCGCTGGCACTCCTACATCACCGACATGGCGCACCGCGACGTGATCGGCTACCGCCGGCCGCTGTTCTGGCAGGACTGGTGGCAGTACGTGGACGTCGAACCCACCGCCCGCGCCGACTGACCTCCGCCGGAGACCGCCCCATGCCCACACCTGCGCTGCCCGAGCCCCGGATCACCGTCTACGAGCGCTGGCTGGCGCAGGCACGGGGCCTGCGCTTCGCCTGCTACGAGGACCTGTGGCGCTGGTCGGTGCGTGAGCCGGACGCCTTCTGGCGCTCGGTGTGGGATTTCTTCGACATCAGCTCACCGGTGCCGCCCACGGTGGCGCTGGCCGAGGCGCGCATGCCGGGGGCGCGATGGTTCCCCGGTGTGCAGCTGAACTACGCGCAGCAGGTGCTGCGCCATGCCGATGCGGCGCACGCCGCCGGCCACCCGGCCATCGTGTGGGCCGACGAGCCGGCGCTGGAAGCCGGCCGCCTGGGCGAGCTGGGCTGGCCCGAGCTGCGCCGCCAGGTGGGCGCGCTGGCCGAGCGCCTGCAGGCGCTCGGCGTGGGCCCGGGCGACCGCGTGGTGGCCGTGCTGGGCAACCGGCCGGAGACGGTGGTGGCCTTCCTGGCCGTGGCCAGCCTGGGCGCCATCTGGTCGGTGTGCTCGCCCGACATGGGCCCGGTGGCCGTGCTCGACCGCTTCCGCCAGATCGAGCCCGCGGTGCTGCTGCTGGCCGACGGCTACCGCTTCGGCGGCCAGGCGCACGACCGGCGTGCGCTGGGCGCCGAGCTGGTGGCCGGCCTGCCCACGCTGCGCCACGTGGTGGACGTGCCGGTGCTGGGCCTGGCGGTGCCGGGCGACGGGCAGCCTGCCAGCGGCGGCCCCGCGCGCCACGCCTGGGCCGACCTGGTGGCGGGTGAGGACACGGTGGCCCCGCGCCCGCTGCCCTTCGACGCCCCGCTGTGGATCGTCTACTCCAGCGGCACCACCGGCCTGCCCAAGCCCATCGTGCACGGCCATGGCGGCGTGGTGCTCGAAGGCCTGAAGGGCGGCACGCTGCACAACAACCTGGGCGCCACGGTCGAGACCGGCGACCGCTTCTTCTGGTACAGCAGCACCGGCTGGATCATGTGGAACTGCCAGGCCAGCGGCCTGCTGGGCGGCACCACCATCTGCCTGTACGACGGCTCGCCCGCCCAGAGCGTGCGACAGGCCGACGCGCCAGCCGACTGGACACCGCTGTGGCGCTTCGCCGCGCTGTCGCGCTGCACCTTCTTCGGTGCCGGCGCGGCCTTCTACGCCAGCTGCCTCAAGGCCGGCGTGCGGCCGCTGCAGTTGGGCGACCTTTCGGCCCTGCGCGCGGTGGGGTCCACCGGCTCGCCGTTGGCGGAAGACGCCTACCGCTGGATCTGGCGCGAGCTGCCCAAGGTGGACGGGCGCGACATCTGGATCGCCTGCATCTCGGGCGGCACCGACTTCGCCGGCGCCTTCGTGGCCGGCCTGCCCACGCTGCCGGTGGTGGCCGGCGAGATGCAGTGCCGCTGCCTGGGCGCGGCCGTGGAGGCCTGGAGCGAGCCCGACGCCGAGGGCCGCGGCCGGCCGCTGATGGACGAGGTGGGCGAGCTGGTGTGCACCGTGCCCATGCCGTCGATGCCGCTGCGGCTGTGGGGCGACGACGACGGGCAGCGCCTGCTGGGCAGCTATTTCGACACCTACCCCGGCGTCTGGCGCCACGGCGACTGGATCCGCCTGGTGCCGCGCGAGCAGGCCACCGGCGCCATCATCTACGGCCGCAGCGACGCCACCATCAACCGCCAGGGCGTGCGCATGGGCACGGCCGAGCTCTACCGCGCCGTGGAGGCGCTGCCCGAGGTGCTGGACAGCCTGGTGGTGGACCTGGAGTACCTGGGGCGCGAGAGCTGGATGGCGCTGTTCGTGGTGCTGCGCGAGGGCGCGGTGCTGGATGACGCCCTGAAGCGCCGCCTGGTGGCCGAGATCCGCCAGGCGCTGTCGCCGCGCCACGTGCCCAACGATGTCTACGCCGTGCCGGCCATCCCCCGCACGCTCAGTGGCAAGAAGATGGAGCTGCCGGTCAAGAAGCTGCTCATGGGCGCCGACCCGGCCAAGGTGATGAACCGCGACGCCATGGCCAATGCCGCGGCGGTGGACTGGTTTCTCGCCTTCGCGGCGCAGCGGGCGTCGGGCACGACCACAATCGCCGCTGCCTCGGCCACCGCTGCCCCGACATGACCACCACGCTCGCCGACTTCCCCATCACCGCCAAGTGGCCCGCGCGCCACCCCGAGCGCCTGCAGCTGTACTCGCTGCCCACGCCCAACGGCGTGAAGGTGTCCATCCTGTTGGAGGAGCTGGGCTTGCCCTACGAGGCGCACAAGGTCAGCTTCGAGACGAACGACCAGCTCAGCGCCGAGTTCGTCTCGCTGAACCCCAACAACAAGATCCCGGCCATCATCGACCCCGACGGGCCAGGCGGCAAGCCGCTGGCGCTGTTCGAGTCGGGTGCCATCCTCTGGTACCTGGCCGAGAAGACCGGCCGCTTCCTGCCCACCGACCCCGCCGCGCGCTACCACGCGCTGCAGTGGGTGATGTTCCAGATGGGCGGCGTGGGTCCCATGTTCGGCCAGCTCGGCTTCTTCCACAAGTTCGCCGGCAAGGACTATGAGGACAAGCGCCCGCGCGACCGCTACGTGGCCGAGTCGCGCCGCCTGCTCGGTGTGCTGAACAAGCACCTGGCGGGCCAACCCTGGATGCTGGGCGACGACTACAGCATCGCCGACATCGCCGTGTTCCCGTGGGTGCGCAACCTCATCGGCTTCTACGGCGCGGGCGAACTCGTCGGCTTCGACGAATTCGCCCAGGTGCAGCGCGTGCTCGACGCCTTCGTGCAGCGCCCCGCCGTGCAGCGGGGGCTGCAGGTGCCGGGCTGACCGGCCCGGCCCTGCCCACCGCCGGGCGTCAGCCCAGCAGCACGTTCACGATCGCGTTGCCGATGCCCATCAGGGCCGCGCCCGAGATGAGGCCGGCGCAGATGGGCTCGGCGCCTTCCACCCAGATGGCGTGGCCACGGGTGCCCGGCGCCTTGTGGCGCAGGCCCATCAGCCAGAAGATCAGCGCACCCACGAACATGGCGAAGGTGGCCTCGGGCGGCAACACCACGCCCAGGCCGATGGACACCGACGACAGCGGGAAGCGGCCCTTGGTGAACACCTTGGCCAGCTCGATGGCCACCGCCGTGGCCGCCGCCACCGCCATGGCGATGATGGCGCTGGTGGGCAGCCCGCCGAAGCCCTTGGCGATGATCTCGGCCACGCCCTTCCACTGCACCGCGCCCGGCATGGCGAACTGCTCGGAGATGAGCGTGCCGGCCGAGCGCACGCCGTTCGCATCCGCCGGCAGGAACAGCAGGAAGTACAGCGGCACGCAGGCCATCACGCCCGCGAACAGGCCGATCACGTGGCCGGCGGCCTGGTGGCGCGGCTTGCCGCCCAGCATGTAGCCGGGTTTGATGTCGGACAGCAGGTTGGCGGCGTTCGAGGAGATCTCCGCCGTCATGCCCGCCGGCAGAAGGTTGCTCGCCGGGTTGGCGCGGTCGATGGCCCCCATGGTGAACTGGGTGATCTTCGACAGCGAGCCGGTGGGCGTCCACGAGGTGAGCGCCATCGAGTTGGTGCAGATCACCGTGAGGATGAAGATCAGCGGCAGCGAGGCCAGCGCCAGGCCCATGCTCACGCCGAAGAACTGGTGCGTGATCCACGCGCCCAGCAGGCTGAACACCGGCACGCCCACCCAGCTCATCCACAGCGGCAGCTCGATGTCCTTGAGCGGGTCGGGGCCGGCCTCGGCCTCGCGCGCCTTGCTGCCGCGCAGCGACTTGAACGCCGAGGTGAACAGCTCGGGCTTGGCCGCCAGGCTCACCAGCGAGCCGGCCACCATCATCGTCACGCCCCACCACATGGACCACTGGTTCACGATCTCGGCGCGCGAGATGGGCACCACGGTGCCGTTGTCGAGCACGCGTTGCACGATGTCGCCGCGCTCGATCATGATGGGCGCCAGCACCGCGAAGTTCACGAAGGCGCCCAGCAGGCAGCTGGCCGCCACGGCGATGCCCATCAGCCCGCCCACGCCCAGCATGGCCGCGTCCAGCGTGAGCCGCAGGCCCAGCACGCGGAAGTCGGTGCCCAGGATCTTGAGCGCCGCGCCGCCGGCCTGGTAGTAGTAGGTGTCCAGCCGCTCATGGAAGACCCAGGGCTCCTTCATGCCGGCCCACTGGTCCATGCGCAGGATCTTGAACTGGAGGAGCTTCATCCAGCCGTCGCTGATGAGCGCCTGGTAGGTGGCCGCGCCGGCGGCCACGATGCCCAGCAGCTTGGCCTTGAACAGGCCCGCGCCGGCCGCGCCGTGGTACAGCGAATCCAGCACCACGCCGCAGGCCCGGCCCTCGGGGAAGGGCATCTGCTCCTCGTTGATGAAGCGCCGCTTCATCGGGAAGGCCAGCAGCACGCCGATGATGGAGATGACGATCATCCAGATCATCAGCTGCCACCACGGCACCACCACGCCCGTGACCAGCATGTAGGCCGCCATGCTCGAGGTGAGCGGCGTGACCACGTAGCCGGCCGCCGTGGCGATCGACTGGGTGCAGTTGTTCTCCAGGATGGTGAAGTCCTGGGCGATGCCCGCGCTGTTGAGGATGCGGTAGATCGCGAAGGCCAGGATCACCGAGGTCAGGCCCACGCCGATGGTGATGCCCGTCTTGGCCGCGATGTACAGGCCAGTGGCGGCGAGCACGCCGCCCAGGATGAAGCCGGTGAGCGCGGAGCGCAGCGTGAGCTGCGCCATGTTGCCGCGGTAGACGTTCTTGAACCACCACTCGTCTTTCTGGCGGCGCGTCCAGCTGCGGATCTGTTCGTCGGTGAGTTGCTGCAGGGCCATGGTGTGGAATGCAAAGGGCGGCCGCGGTCACGGCCGGGGCGGATTGTGTCAGCCTCGCGCAAGCCGGCCGCTCGGGGCATTCCAGCAGCGGGCGCGGCCGGCCGGCCTGGGTGACGGGCCACGCCATCTCGGCTCCAATGCCGCCATGGTGCCCACCGCTGCCCCCGAGTCGCCCCCGCCCGGCCCGGCGGCGCGCCTGTTCCTGGCCCTGTGGCCCGACGAGCCCGCCACGTGGCAGGCCCTGCGCGGCTGGCAGGCGGCCGTCCGCTGGCCCGCGTCGGCCCGCCCCACCGCGGCCGCGAACCTGCACCTGACCCTGCACTTCATCGGCGCCGTGCCGCGTGAGCGGCTGGCCGAGGTGGCCGACGGCCTGCGCGTGCCCGCGGTGCACACCGACATCACCCTGTCCGAGTGGACGGTGTGGCCGCACGGCGTGGCGGTGCTGTGCCCGCGCGACGTGCCCGAGGCCCTGCTCGAGCTGCATGGCCGCCTGGCCGAGCGCCTGGCGGCCCTGCAGCTGCCGGTGGATGGCCGGCCGTGGCGGCCGCATGCCACCCTGGCCCGCCGCGCCACCGGCGCCACACTGGCGGGCGACCCACCGCCGCCGGTGCGCTGGCCGGTGCGCCAGGGCCACGTGCTGGCCGAGTCGGCCGGCGGCTACCACCTGCTGCGGCGTTACGGCTGAGGGTCGGTGGGCGCGTCCACCGCCACGCGCAGGTAGGGCGCGAACTCCGGCGGCATGCGCCGCGGCCGGCCGCTGCCCAGCTCGATGCACACCAGCTGCCAGCGCCCACGCATCACCGTGGCGCCATCGGCCGCGCGGCGCAGCTGGAAGCGACGCTCCATGTGCAGCTTGCCATCGCCCGTGAACAGCCAGGTGCCCAGCACCAGCGCCTCGCCCTCGCCCGTGGGCAGCAGGTAGTCGTACTCGCCCCGGCGGATGGCCATGGCGCGGTCGAGCCGCTGGTAGTCGGCCAGCGTCAGCCCGAGCGAATCGGAGTGCGCCCAGCCGGCCTGCTCGCACCAGCGCACGTACACCGCGTTGTTGGTGTGGGCCAGGCCGTCGATGTCCTCGGCGCGCGGGCGCACCTCGAGCGTGAAGGGGGAAGGGTGGTCCCAGTGCTCGGGGGTCAGGGCAGGGGGCATGGCGGCATCGGCCTGTCGCGCACGCGACATCGGCGCAGGCAGTCTGGGTGCGCGATGGTAGCCATGCCGGCCGCCACGCCGCTGCCGCGGTGGCGGGCGGCAGGGCATGCAGCTTGCCGCTGCCCGGCCACTGCAGATTGCCCGAAGGAGACCGACATGGCCGGCACCGCGCTCGACGACGCCACCCGTGCCCAGCTGCGCGCGCAGCTGGACGAGCGACAGCGCACCCTGCGCGAGGAGGTGCGCGCCATCGACGACGAGAAGGAGGATGCGCCGCGCAGCATCCCCATGAGCCATGTGGAGGACCTGGGCGAACAAGGTGAGGAGCGCACCCGCGAGGCGGTGCGCCACGCCGAGCAGGAGCGCGACATCGACGAGCTACGCGCCATCGCGGCCGCCCAGGCCCGCCTGGACAACGGCAGCTACGGGCTGTGCGTGGACTGCGGCGTGGACATCCCGCTGCCGCGCCTGCAGGCGCAGCCCGCGGCGGCACGCTGCATCGACTGCCAGGCCGAGTTCGAGAAGACGCACCCGGCGGTGCCCACGATCCCGCTGCCGCCGATGCCATGAGCGGCCGGCGCACCGAGCAGCGTGCCGCACAGGCCGACGTGCGCACCGGCCAGGCCGACGCGCCGCTGGACCGGGCTGCGTTCGGCCAGCGCTTTCGCGCCGCCTTCGACGACCCCGCGTTCGACGTCGAGGCCGCGGCCATCGCCCGGCTCGAGCGCATCGCCTGGCAGGCCTACGATGGCGGCGGCAAGGCACCGCGCACGCGCCCGGCCGGGCCCGGTTTCCACGACCCGGGCTACGCGCTGTCGGACGAGTGGCGCGCCACGCACGAGCGGCTGCGCGCCGCGCAGCGGCGCTGGAGCGACCCGGCGACGCCCTCGCGTGCGCTGGTGGTGTGCGCCGCGGCGCGCAACGACGGCAGCTGCCCGGGCGAGATGTCCAAGACCTTCCGGCTCGCGGGCCTGGTGCGCGCGCCGCTGGAGGCGGCGGGCATCGAGGTGGACTGGCTGGATCTGAGCCGGCTCACGTCCGAGCCGGGCCTGCACATCCACCCCTGCAAGGGCTGCGTGTCCACCGCCATGCCGCTGTGCCACTGGCCCTGCAGCTGCTACCCCAACCACGCCACCGGCCAGGTGGGCGACTGGATGGCCGAGATCTACGAGCGCTGGGTGGCCGCGCACGCGGTGGTGATCGTCACGCCGGTGTACTGGTACCAGGCGCCCAGCCCGCTGAAGCTGATGATCGACCGCCTGGTGTGCGCCGACGGCGGCAACCCCGACCCCACGGCCACCGGCGGCAAGGACGCCGCGCGTGCCAAGGCCCTGGAGCTGGCGGGCTGGCCCTACCCCAAGCACCTGGCGGGCCGCTGCTACGGCCTGGTGGTGCACGGCGACGTGGCGGGCACCGAGGGCCTGCGGCGCTCGCTCAGCGACTGGCTCGACTGGATGGGCCTGGTGGACGCCGGCCCGCGCGCGCGGCTGGACCGGATGATCGGTTACTACGCGCCCTACGCGACGAGCCACGCGGCGCTGGACGCCGACACCGCCGTGCAGGAGGAGGTGCGCCAGGTGGGACACGCCGTGGTGCAGGCCGTGCACGCCCTGCGCGCCGGCCGGCTGGCCGACCCGGGACGCGACCTGCCTGCGCCGCGGCCGAAGTGAAGCCGCTCCTTGCGAGGCGGCCGTCGCGCGGTCGCTGGGCACGTGGCCTGCCGTGTGGCGCGAACCCCATCCCGCCACCCAGGAGACCCCCATGACCCCCGAAAAGCAACCCGGATCCGAGAACCGCGACCCCCTCACCGGCGCGCCCGGCGCCCACCCCGTGGGCACTGGCGTGGGCGCCGCACTCGGCGGCGCGGCCGCGGGTGCGGCCACCGGCACCGTGGCCGGCCCCGTGGGCACGCTCGTCGGCGCCGCGGTGGGCGCGGTCGTCGGCGGCCTGGCCGGCAAGCGCGTGGCCGAATCCATCGACCCGACGGTGGAAGAAGCCTACTGGCGCGAGAACTTCCGGCTGCGCCCCTACGCGGGCGACCGCAGCTTCGACGATTTCGGCCCCGCCTACACCTACGGCCTGCGCGCCTGGGAGTCGCACCCCGGCCAGGCCTTCGACGACCTGGAGCCGGATCTCTCGCGCAACTGGGCGGCGTCGCGCGGCGCGTCGTCGCTGGAATGGACGGACGCGCGCCCGGCGGCGCGTGACGCCTGGCAGCGCCTGTCGGACACCGTGGAGCGCGCGGTGCCCGGGGACAGCGACCGCGACGGGCGCTGAGGAGCCCCCCGGCCGGCCGCGGCCGCCGCTCAGCGCGCCGCGGCCAGCGGCACCAGGTAGAAGCTGATCGACTCGGCCGGCAGCGTCAGCGCCAGGGTGCCGCCACTCACCGGCGTGGCCGGCAGCTTCTGGATGGCCGACAGGTTGGCGCCCGAGTAGCGCCAGCCCTTGGCCCGGCTGGCCGCGGTGTAGTGGCTGAGCGTGAGCGTGGTGTCCCGCGCCTCGCTGCTCTTGTTGATCACCATCACCGTGAGCGGGCCCGTCTTGCCGCGCCGGGCGGCGAACACCGAGACCAGCGAGGCATCGGCACTGGTGGCGCGCACGCCCCAGCGGCCGAACTGGCCGCCGCGGCCGTCGACGTTGCGGTACATGCGGAAGGCGAACGCCCCCGGGTCGCTGGCGGCCGGCATGGCCCACAGCGTGGCCATGTCCAGCCGCTCGCGCCCGAAGATGCCCAGCACGTCGGCCTGGGCGAGCGCGCCATTCAGGTGGTTCAGCGCGCCCCAGTGGTACTCGCTCAGCGAGAGCTTGGTGCCGGGGTAGTTGGCCGCCACCCACTCGCGCATGCGCGGCAGCAGGCGCACGGGCTGACCGATCCAGCTTTCGTCCACGTAGGTGGGGTCCCAGAGCGCACGCGTGGAGCGCAGGCGCAGCGCGCGCGTGGCCGGGTCCACCGCATCGGTGGTGACCGCGCCGGCCTGCGGGTAGCAGTGCTCGTCGAGGTAGTCGAGCACCCGCTGGCCGGTGGCCTGCTCGTGCGCGCGCATCTGCTGCAGGTACCACTCGGCCAGCGGCACGCCGCCGTGGGCGTTGCGGTCCTTGGGATCGTCCCACCAGTTGCCGCCGGGGGCGCCATCGAGGTCGGAGTAGAAGTAGGCCGTCCAGCCCCAACTGGACGGGCCGATCACCTTCGCCGTCGCATCCACCGCCTTGATGGCCGCGGCGTACTGGATGGAGCGGTCGCGCAGCTCGTCGTAGCCCAGGTGCTGCGGGCGCACATCGCGGTGGGTGGCGCTCCACAGCTCGGGCTCGTTGTCCAGGCCGTAGAAGCGCACGCCGCCCTGCGCGGCCTTGCCATAGGCGCCCACCAGGTGGCGCACCCAGTCCTGCACGAAGGCCGGGTCCGCCGGCATGCTGGTGTCGCTGGCCGCGTTGCCGGTGATGAGGCTGCCGTCCGGCCGGCGGCCGTTGCCGCAGTTGGTGTCCCACGGGTCGACCTGCTGCTGCGCGCCATAGCGGCTGACCTGGAAGCCGCAATCGAAGGGGTGGGTGTCGCCGGGCGGGCGGCGCTTGGCCACCCAGCCGCTCATGGGCACGCTGATCAGGCTGGCGGTGCCGGTGCGGCGGTTCTGCTCCACGAAGCGGTCGGCCGCCGAGCCGTCGGGCAGGGTGCGGCCGTCGGTGGGCAGCGGGTTGGGCAGGTTCTCGAAGAACCAGTCGCTGCCGCTGTTGTCCACGTCGATGCGCCAGTTGTAGCGCGTGGTGCGGTTGCCGCCCCAGCGCCGCACGGGCAGCGCCAGCTCCTTGGCCAGCGCCTCGTCGGCGAAGTTCATGCCGTAGATCTCGGGCGGGATGGCGTGGCCGTCGGCCGTGGCGTCCACCGTGAGGGCGGGGCCCGGGGCGCACAGCACGGCCGCGTGCAGCCCGGCCCAGACCAGGGCGGTGGCGCCACGCAGCAGCAGCAAGGGGGTATCGATGGTGGGCAGGGGCATGGCGCGACCTCGGCGAAACAGCCCGCCAGCTTCGCGCCGCGCCCCGCCTGGGGCAAGCCACCTGCCGCCACCAATGGCAAGCAGCTGTATCGACTGAACGTTCAGCCTATCGCGCCGCCCAGGCCGCCACCTGCGCCGCCGGCATGGCGCCGCTCACACGGTCCACCTCGCGGCCACCGCGCAGCTTGACCAGCGTGGGAATGCTGCGGATGCCGTAGCGGCTGGCGGTCTGCGGGTTGTCGTCGCTGTTCACCTTGACGAACAGCGCGCGCCCTTTCATCTGCGCCGCGGCCTGGGCGAACTGCGGTGCCATCTGGCGGCAGGGGCCGCACCAGGGGGCCCAGAAATCCACCACCACCGGCACCGGGCTGGCGGCCACGACGCGCTCGAAATCCGCATCGCCCAGCTCCACCGGGTGGCCGGGCAGCAGCTCGGCGCCACAGCGGCCGCAGTGCGGGTCGTCGGCCAGGCGCTCGGCCGGCACGCGGTTGGTGGCGCCGCAGCCGGCGCAGCGCACGAGGGGGGAGGCAGCGGTGCTCATGGAAGGCAGGTGGGTACCCGGCGCGGTATTTCAAGGCGCCGCGGCCTGCAACCGCTCGCCGATCGCGTCGCCCACGTGCTGCATGAAGGCGCGCACGCGCGCGGTGTCGCGCAGGTCGGGGTGGGTCAGCATCCACAGCGGCACGCTCAGCTCGGGGATGGGGTCGGACACGGCCACCAGCTCGGGGTGCGTGGCCTCCATGAAGCTGGGCAGCACCGCCACGCCGATGCCGGTGCGCAGCATGGCCGCCACCGCATTGAAGATGTCCACCCGCACGCGCACCTGCGAGGCCACCAGGTGCTGGCGCATCCACAGGTCGTAGACGCGGCTGCGGCCATCGCGCTCGAAGGCGATCCATGGGGCCTCCTTCAGCAGCACGGGCAGCGGCGTCACCGCCTGCGGCAGCCCGGCCGCACCGCGCATGGCGTACACCCGGCAGGGGGCCTCGCCCAGGCGCCGGCCCACCAGGTGCTCGGCCACCTGCGACGACAGGCGCAGCGCCACGTCCGCCTGCCGCTGCGACCAGCCGGCCGAGGCCTCGGGGCCACGCCGGGCCAGGTCCACCATGAAGGCGTTTTCCAGCACCTCCACCTCGATGCCCGGGTAGTCGCGGGCGAAGGCCGCCAGCGGCGCCGGCAGCAGGTGCTCCATCACCACGAAGGCGGTGGTGACGCGCAGCTGGCCCGTGAGCCCGCGGTCGCGGCCCTGGATGCGACGCTCGATCTCGTCGGCCTGGTCGGCCATGCGGCGCGCCTGCTCCAGCAGCAGCGAGCCCGCCTCGGTGGGCTCGTAGCCCTGCCGGCTGCGCTCGAACAGCCGGGCGCCCAGCTGGGCCTCCAGTACGTCCAGCCGGCGCAGCACGGTGGTGTGGTTCACCCCCAGCTGGCGCGCCGCCGAGGCGAGCGAGCCGCCGTGGGCGATGGCCAGGGCGTAACGCAGGTCGTTCCAATCCAGGTGGGGCATGGGGCGAGTGTGGGACAAGCGTGCAAATTTGCAAAGTCGAACTGCGCAGCGCCACATTGCCGGCAAATCTGCCCGCGTCTACGATGTTCTTCACGACGTAAGATCCGGGTTAACCCCATGATCACGACCCCTTCTTCTTCCCCGCTGCACAGCCTGGACGCCTGGCCGGGTGAGAGCGCGCGCCCGCCGCTGCGCCTGCTGGAAGGGCGCGCCGTGGCCCGCCCCGCGGGCCGCCCCGCCCGGCCGGCGGGTGGCGCTGGCCAGGCCCGCTGGCTGCAGCGCCTGCAGCGCGCCCTCGGCATCGCCTGATCCGCGCATCCCTGGCGCCCCCCTTGCGCGGCCGGTGACACGGCTGCGCCGGCGAGGGAATATGCGGGCGTGCCCGCACGTAAGCACGGCGTGACCGCGCCCGCGCCCTTCCGCCAGCAATTGCTCGAGGCCCTGCCTCGCGTGCGCCGCTACGCCCGCACGCTGTGCTTCGACGCCGCGGCCGTGGACGACCTGGTGCAGGCCACCGCCCTGCGCGCGCTCAGCCACTGGCACCAGTACGACCCGCAGCGCGACATGCGCGTGTGGCTGCTGTCCATCGCCCACAACGCCCACCTCGACCGGCTGCGCCAGGAGCGGCGCCTGAGCCTGCTCGAGCCCGACGAGCTGGCCGCCGCCGCGCAGGCCGCGCACGAGGCCCAGGGCGGCCAAGCCCCTGGCACCGCCGAGCGCGTCGCGCTGCGCCTGGACCTGCTCGCGGCGCTGGCCCGCGTGACGCCGGCCCACCGCGAGATCCTGCTGCTGGTGGCGGTGGAAGAGCTGAGCTACGCGGAGTGCGCCGAGGTGCTGGGCGTGCCGGCCGGCACGGTGATGTCGCGCCTGGCGCGCGCACGGGCCGCCCTGCGCACCGCCCTGGGCGACGACGACGCCGGCCGCGCCGCCCCGCGCGTGCCACGTGAGGTGGCACCTGGCCGCACCCTGCGCAGGGTGGTGTGATGGCGCACCCGCTCGACACCCGCCCCACCGACGAGCAACTCGGCGCCTGGCTCGACGGTGAGCTGGACGCCGATGCCCGGCAGCAGGTGGACGCCTGGCTCGCCGCCCACCCCAACGAGGCCGCGCGGCTGCAGCGCTGGGCCGACGACGAGGCCGGCCTGCGCGAGGGCCTGCATGCCCAGCTGGCCGAACCGCTGCCCGAGCGCTGGCACCGCCTCGTGGCCGGGCACCGCCGAGCCGGCCCGGGCTGGCCGCTGGCGGCGAGCCTGGCGCTGGCCAGCGCGCTGGCCGGCGGGGCCGCGGGCGGCGGCGCGGCCTGGTGGTGGGCTGGGTCGAGCGCGGCGCCACCGACCGCGGCACCCCAGGCCACCGCGCAGGCTGCCACGGCCTGGCCCCGCCTGGCGGCCGCCGCGCACGCGGTGTACGTGCCCGAACAACGGCACCCGGTGGAGGTGGCGGTGGCCGGCGCGGGCGACGCGGCCGCCCAGCGCGCGCAGGAGGCGCATCTGGCCGGCTGGCTCACCCGCCGGCTGTCGGTGCCGGTGCAGCTGTTCGACCTGCAGGCCCAGGGCTACGCCCTGGTGGGCGGCCGGCTGCTGCCCGAGCCCACCGGCCCGAGCGCCCAACTGATGTACCAGGACGCCGCCGGTGCCCGCGTCACGGTGTACCTGCGGCGCCAGGGCGGCGAGGCGCCCGCGGCCTTCCGCTACGAGGCGGTGGACGGCCTGGGCATGTTCTATTGGGTGGACGGCCCGGTGGGCTACGCCCTGGTGGGTGCGCTGCCACGCGAGCGCCTGCTGGCGCTGGCCGAGGCCATCGCGCACCAGGGCGGCTGAGGCCGCCCGGCGGCGGCCCGCGCCCTCAACGGCGCGGCGGCTCGTCCTTGAACGATTCCATCGGCAGCGTCACCGAGTAGTCGCTGGGCAGCGCGCCGCCGCGGGTGGACGCGGGCCCGGGCACCGGCGTGGCCGGGGCGTGGATGGGCACCGGGCGGGTGCCGCCGCCCAGCGCGCCGGGGCCCGAGCTGCGCCGGCTGTCCTGCCGGTAGCGCTCGAGCTCGGTTTCCAGCGACTTCAGCTGCTCGCTGTGGGCCTTGTTCAGCTTGTCCACCTGCTCGACCATGGTCTTCATGAGCTGCGACAGCTCGCCGCTGTGCGCATGGCGCAGCTCGTCGAGCGCCTGCTCCTGGCGCAGGCGCTCGGCCTGGCGCTCCTGCTCGCGCTCCTGCTGCTGGCGCGAATGCGCCTCGGCCAGCGACTTGAGCTGGGCGCTGAGCTGCAGGTTGGCGGCGCGCAGCCGCTCGAGCAGGCGCTGCTGCGGGCTGGCGTCCCGGCCGGCGCCCTCACCGCCCGGCTGCGAGGGCAAGGCGTCCGCGTCGTCGCCCGCGGGTGCGTTGCGGCGGCCGCGCCGCCGCGCCGCGCCGAGCATCATGCCGAGCCCCAGCCCCACCGCCACGGCCAGCGCTGGCCAGATCCATGCCATGTAGTCGTTCATGCGTGTCGATCCCCCCACCGCGCCGCTGCGGCCCCGCCCCCAGCGGCTTGGCGCCAAGGATGACATTGTGATGCGTCATGCGGTCTTCGGCCGAGAAAGTGACGGGTGTTCACCCTGAGTTCGTGCGCCTGGCGGCACGGCGGCCCTCCTAGAATCGCCGCCCATGCCTGATTCGCCCCGGCCGCCCACGCTGGCTTCGCTGCACCGGCTGGTCCTCGTGGCGCTGCTGGGCTTCGCCTCGGGCCTGCCGCTGGCGCTCACCGGCCAGGCCATGCAGGCCTGGCTCAGCCAGGACGGCCTGGACATCAAGACCATCGGCTTCCTCAGCCTGGTGGGCCTGCCCTACACCTTCAAGTTCCTCTGGGCGCCGCTGCTGGACCGGGTGGACCTGCCCGGGCTGTCGCGGCGGCGCGGCTGGCTGGTGCTGTCGCAGCTGGCGTTGGCGGCCGCCCTGTGGGCGATGGCGGGCGTCTCGCCGAGTGGCGAGCTGGCGCTGTTCGGCGGCCTGGCCGTGCTGGTCGCCTTCCTCTCTGCCACCCAGGACGCCGTCTACGACGCCTACCGCAGCGACCTGCTGCCGCCGCGCGAGCGGGGCCTCGGCGCCTCGCTCAACACCATGGGCTACCGGCTGGCGATGATCCTGTCGGGCGGCGTGGCCCTGATCTGGACCGACCCGGCGCAGGGCAACGGCTGGGGCTGGCCCGACGTCTACCGCCTGATGGCCGGCCTGATGGCCGGCGCGGCCGTGCTGAGCGCGTTCGCCCTGCCGGGCCTGCCGCGCCCGCCCGAGCGCCACACCCCCGTGCGGCGCGACCTGCTCGGCTTCCTGGCCGTGGCCGCCGCCGCGGCGCTGGGCTACCTGGCCACGCGCGCCGGCTTCGACGCGGCCCAGGGCCTGTTCGCCACGTCGCTCGCCGAGCGGCCGGCGCTCAAGGGCTGGGTCGACCTGGGCGTGCTGCTGCTGGGCATCGGCTTCACGCTGCCGCTCGCCGCCTGGGCGGCGCGGCGGGCGCGGTTCGAGACCCTGCTGTCCGGCCTGGGCGACTACTTCCGCCAGCCCGGCGCGGCGGCGATGCTGGTGTTCATCGTGCTCTACAAGCTGGGTGACGCCTTCGCCGGCGCGCTGATGACGCCCTTCCTGCTGCAGAGCATGGCCTTCCCGCCGGCCGAGGTGGGGCTGGTGAACAAGGTGCTGGGCCTGTGGCTCACCATCCTGGGCGCACTGCTAGGCGGGGCGCTCATGCTGCGCATCGGCCTGTGGCGCGCGCTCATGCTCTTCGGCGTGCTGCAGATGGCCAGCAACCTGGGCTTCTGGTGGCTGGCGGTGCACGGGCGCGGCGCGCTGCCGGGGCTGGTGGTGCCGGCCTTCGACCTGGGCTTCGTGCACCTGGCCACGCCCACGCCCGTGGATGGCGGGCTGCTGCTCGTCATCGCGCTGGAGAACCTGTCCGGCGGCATGGGCACGGCCGCCTTCCTGGCCTTCCTGATGAGCCTGACCACCCAGGCCTTCTCGGCCACGCAGTTCGCCATGCTCTCGGCCTTCGCGTCGGTGGGCCGGGTGTGGGTGGGGCCGCTGGCGGGCGTGCTGGCCGGCGCCATCGGCTGGCCGGTGTTCTTCATCGTCTCCACCGTGGTGGCGCTGCCGGCGCTCGGCCTGCTGTGGTGGCTGCGCGCACCGGTGCGTGCGCTCGAGGTGCCGGCCGGCCCGCCACCGGCGGACGACTGAGCGGCGGGAGCCCGGCCGCCTGCACCGCCAGCGGCCTGCCGCCACAATGGCGACTGCCCGGCGCCCGTGCCGCGCCGGCATGCTGCCTGCCATGCCCGACCTCCGCCCCCTGACTGCTGCGGCCGACCGGCCCGACGACGAACCCGAGCTCACCCTGCCGCCCCTGGCCCACCGCGGCGGCTGCACCTGCGCGCTGCACGCGCGGCGCCGCGCCGGCGGCTGGCTGCTGGCCGGCGCGGGCGCCGGCCTGTGGCCGGCGGCCGGCCAGGCGCAAGGCGTCGCCAAGGACGTGGGCGAGCAGTCGCGCTTCTCGGGCCTGGTGTCCGCCGAGGACGTGGAGAAGGCCGCCGCCGATCAGTACAACCAGCTCAAGCGCGAGGCCGCGTCCAAGCGCCTGCTCGCGCCCGACACCGACCCGCAGCTGCAGCGCCTGCGCGCCACGGCCGAACGCATCATCCCCTTCGCCGCGCCCTGGAACAGCCGCGCCAAGGGCTGGCGCTGGGAGGTCATCCTCATCCGCAAGAAGGACCTCAACGCCTTCTGCATGCCCGGCGGCAAGATCGCCTACTTCGACGGCATCCTGCAGCGCCTGCAGCTGAGCGACGACGAGGTGGCGGTGATCATGGGCCACGAGATGGCCCACGCGCTGCGCGAGCACGCGCGCGAGCGCATGGGCAAGACGGTGGCCACCCGCGTGGGCGCGGGCCTGCTCAGCTCGCTGCTCGGCCTGGGCAACCTGGGCGACGCGGCGCTGAACATCGGCGCGCAGCTGCTGACCCTGAAGTTCAGCCGCGAGGACGAATCCGAGGCCGACCTGGTGGGCCTGGAGCTGGCCGCCCGCGCCGGCTACAACCCGGCCGCGGGCGTGACGCTGTGGCAGAAGATGATGAAGGCCGCCGAAGGCGCGCCGCCCGAGTTCATGTCCACCCACCCGGCCGGGCCCACCCGCGTGCGCGACATCCAGCAGACCCTGCCCAAGGTGCAGCCGCTGTACACCGGCGCGCCCAAGCCGCCGCGCGTCTACGGGCCGCCGCCGACCACGCCCTGAGGCACGGAGCGGCTCAGGTGCCGCGCACGTAGGGGTTGGTGCGGCGCTCGCGGCCGAAGCTGCTCTCCGGCCCGTGGCCGGGGATGAACACCGTGTCGTCGCCCATGGGCCACAGGCGCTGCGTGATGCTGGCGATCAGCGTGTCGTGGTCGCCGCCCGGGAAATCGGTGCGGCCGATGGAGCCGGCAAAGAGCACGTCGCCCACGAAGCAGCGTTTGGCCTCGGCGCTGTAAAACACCACGTGGCCGGGCGTGTGGCCGGGGCAGTGGCGCACCTGCAGCGTGCAGTGGCCCAGCGTCACCGTGTCGCCATCGTCGAGCCAGCGCGTGGGCGTGAAGGGCTCGGCCGGCGCGAAGCCGAACATCGCCGCCTGCTGCGGCAGGCCGTCGATCCAGAACTGGTCGCCCGGGTGCGGGCCGATGATGGGCAGGCCCAGCTCACGGGCCAGCGTGCCGGTGCCGCCTGCATGGTCGATGTGGGCGTGGGTCAGCCACAGCGCCTTCAGCGTGAGGCCCCGCTCGGCCACCGCGGCCTTCAGCCGCTCGACCTCGCCGCCCGGGTCGATCAGCGCGGCCTCGTTGGTCTCGTCGCACCAGACGAGCGAGCAGTTCTGCTGGAAGGGCGTGACGGGCAGGGTCTGGTAGCGCAGCATGGGGCGATTGTGGCGTCCGCGGCAGCCGGGTGGGCGCGGCGGCCCGGCGCGTCCCGTCAGGGCGCCACGCCCTGCAGCCGCGCCGCGAGCGCTGCGCCGCTGAGCGGGCCGAGGTGGGTGTCCACACGCCGGCCCTGCCGATCCAGGATCACCGTCGTGGGCAGACCCCGCGAGCCCAGCGCCGGGCCGAGCTGCGAGCCCGGGTCCAGCAGCACGTGCTCGAGGGCCAGGCCCTGCGCCTGCAGGTAGCGGCGCACCGTGGCCGCGTCCTCACCCTGGTTCACGAAGACGAACGTCACCTCCGGTTGACGCGCCTGGGCGGCCGCCAGCACCGGCATCTCGCGGCGGCAGGGGCCGCACCAGCTGGCCCACAGGTTGATGACCATGGGACGGCCGGACGCGAGCCCCTGCAGCGCCACGGGCCGGCCCGTGGCCAGGTCGGTGAAGGCGAGGCTCGGCAGCTCACGCGGCGTGAACGCGGCGAGCCCGGCCATGCCGCCGGCCCACAGCAGCCCGCCGGCCGCCGCACCACCCGCCAGCGCCCGCCGCCAGGCGGGCTGGCGCCAGGCCCGCCATGCCACCCAGGCCAGCGCCGCGCCCACACCCGCGCCGGTGTGCCAGCCACCGTCGCGCAGGTCCAGCATGGCCAGGGGCTCGGCCTGGTAGGCGACCCAGTGGCCACCCACATGCACCAGCCGGGCGGCCAGCAGGCCCCAGCCCACGGCCTGCACCAGCGCCGAGCCGGCGGCGGCGTGGCCGGCACGGGCCGATTGCCGGTCGGCGACCCACGCGCCCAGCAGCAGGGCCACCGCCAGCAGCACCGGCATGACGGGCAGGGCCACCGGGCCGAGCGACAGCGCCGTCATCGGCGCTCGTCCGCGCGCAGCGCCGAGTGCAGGAAGCCCACCATGCGGTCCGCCCGGGGCTGCAGCGCGGCGCGCAGGTCGTGGTCGCCGGGCAGCACCCACAGCTCGGCCCGGCGTGCCCGGGCGTGCAGCCGCTGCGCGTCGGCCACCGGCACGGTGGTGTCGTGTTCGCCGTGCACCAGCAGCACGGGGCAGTCCACCTTCGGGATCAGTGCCTCGGGGGCGATCCGGTCGAAGCGCTCGCCGATGGTGCGTTGCACGTGCGCCAGGATGGCCTCGCCCGGCCAGCGGCGCGGAATGCGGTGCGCGTGCAGCCAGCGCAGCATCACCTCGCGGGGGTGGGCGAAGGCCGCCAGGCTGACGACCGCGCGCACGCCGCCCCGGTTGGCCGCATGCAGCAGCACCGCGGCGCCGCCGACCGAGTGGCCCACGAGTGCCACCCGCGCGGCGTCCACGCCGGGCTGGGCCGGCAGGGCGCACAGCACGGCCGCCACGTCTTCGGCGAAGCGGGGCAGCGAGCTGAAGTCCTCGGCGCTGCTGCGGCCGTGGTTGGCCGCGTCGAACAGCAGCACCGCCAGGCCGGCCCGGTTGAGCGGCTCGACCAGTGGCCAGAGCGCGGACGCATTGGCCCCCCAGCCATGGACGGCCACCACCACCGGCGCGCCCTCGGCCCCGGACGCGGTGCAGGCCGGCTCCGGCAGCGCCAGCCACGCAGCCAGGCGCTGGCCGCGCGCCCCCACGACCTCGAAGGTGCGCAGGCGCGCGGCGGCCGGGGCCGACAGGGGCGGCGCATGCGCCACACGCGCCGGGCGCAGGCCACGCAGCAGCAGGCGGTGGCCGAGCCCACGCATTCAGCCGGCGCCTGCGGCGGCCGCGGGCTCGGCGAGCAGCGCGCGCACGTCGGCGGTGTAGTCGTCCACGGTCTGCTCGTGGCGCAGCACCACGCGCAGCCGCCCTTGCGTGTCGAACAGGTAGCTCATGGCGGTGTGGTCCATGGTGTAGCCCTCGGCGCTGGGCACCTTCTGGTAGAAGACCCGGAACTCGTCGGCAGCGGCGCGCGTCTCGGCCGGGCTGCCACTGAGCGCCAGGAAACTCGGGTCGAACGCGGCCATGTACTCCTGCAGCATGGGGCGGGTGTCCCGCTCGGGGTCGACGGTGACGAACACCACCTGCAGCCGCCCGGCCTGGTCGCCCAGGGCCTGCCGCACCGCCACGGCACGCGACAGCGCCGTGGGGCAGACGTCCGGGCACTGAACATACCCGAAGTACAGCAGCACCACCTGGCCACGGAAATCGGCCAGCGTGCGCGGGCGGCCGTGCTGGTCG
>JACRBA010000144.1 GCA_016213265.1 Burkholderiales bacterium
CACTGCGACGCATGTTCGCCACGGTGCTCCAGCACCATGCGCACCGCGCGCTCGCGCACCTCGGGGGAAAACTTCGACTTCCTCATCTTGGCTCCATCTTCTCAAATGAAGGAGCCTCCTCAGAAACCGGGGCGGTTCAGCGCAATCCGCATGAGGTGGACGCAGGCCAGGAACGAGGCAAACAGGAGGCCGCATTGGAACTCAGACTACTGCGCTATTTCGTTGCGGTCGCGGAAGAACTGCATTTCGCGCGAGCGGCCGAGCGCCTTGGCGTAGAACAATCGCCTGTGTCGCGCGCAATGCGAAATCTCGAAGCCACGCTCGGCGTGCAGTTGTTCGACCGCAGCGCGCACCAGACGCGACTGACCTGGGCCGGTCAAGTGTTCCTCGGTGAGTGCCGGCGCGTGCTGGCCACCGTGGAGCAGGCGGTGAGTGCCGCAAAGGCGGCGGCGCAGGGCTATCAGGGTTATCTGCGCATCGCCATCTGCGACAGCTTGGCGCAGCCCCACATTGCCACCTTGCTGGCGCGCAGCCGCGAGGAAGAGCCCGAACTGGAGATTCGCGTCTTCGAGCTGCCTTTCGCGCAGCAGCTCAAGGGCCTGCACAACGATCTGCTGGACATCGGTTTTGCGCTGTCGGACGCGGTGAGCGAAGGCCTTGTCGCCGAGCCCGTGTGGACCGATCCTCTGTCGGTGATCGTGCCCGTGCGCCACCCCTTGTTGGCGCACGCGGAAGTGCCATTGGATGAAGCCTTGAAGTTTCCGTTGGTACTGTGCCATCCGGACGCGGGATCGGGCTGCCACCACCAGATCCAGGCGGTGCTTCAAGGTGCGTCCAAGCCGCTCAAGCTGGTAGATCAGGTGACGAGCCTAGGCGTGATGCTGACTCTGGTCGGTGCCGGTTATGGCCTAGGTTTCGCCATTGCCTCGCAGGTGCAGACCCTGAACCGCCCCGACATAACCGTTCGCCCCTTGGCCGGCACGCCGCCCATGCTGTCCACCTACCTGCTGCGCCGCAGCGCCGAACCCTCTGAGCCCATGAAGCGGTTTCTGCAGCGCGCCCGCGAGGAGTTCCTGCCAAAGGGAGATGAACCGGCCTCGTGACGTTGAGCGCTCGGGTACATTGGCTACTGCTGGCTGTCCATGGCTCGCACTGGACTTGCTCGGAGCGCGCGTTGACCAAGCGTGGTTTTTCAGTCCATAATTATGTCCATCTCGGTTCGCCGAGTGCGGAAAACTCGTTATCAATCAACGAGTTGGGAACACGATGATGTTCCCTTCACCCGCTCCACGGTGTGTCCACCGTGCCCGCGCCGGCTGCGCCTTCAGCGCTTGTCCACCTTGAGGATGCTGATCTTGCCGTCGGCCTCGAGGAACGCGCATCGCATCTGCACCAGGCTGCAGTCCGCCTCGCGCAGCGACTCCTCCACGTCGCTCTGGCTCAGCCGGTTGCGCTTGAGCACCTCGGGGAACCAGCGGCCGTCCCGGCCGATGAGCACCGGCTCCCCATCGACGAACTTCTCCACGGCCTTGCTGCGTGCACTGAGCCAGCCCACGGCAGAGCTGAGGGCGAGCAAGGTCAGCGCGATGATCAGGCCGCCGGGGACGGAGTCTTCCCCGCCCGAGAGCGAGTTGCTCACCCCTTCGCTGAGCAGCATCACGACCAGCAGGTCGAAGGGTGTGAACTGGCCCACCGTGCGCTTGCCCGAGATGCGCACCATGACGAGCAGGGCCAGGTAGATGATGGCCGCGCGCAGCGGGAGCTCCCACCACGGCGCCTGGAGTTCGAACATCGGCCGGCTTCCATTGTGTGGATGCGGGCCGCGAGCAAGCGGTGTGCCGGCCGTGTGGCGGGCCACCGTCGGGCGCCGGGCTCAGGAGTGGCGGACGGGCGTGTCGCCGGTCGCCAGCATCGGCGACACGGCCGCCGACTGGGCCAGCACCGCGGCGTCGTAGCTGGCATCGGCCAGGGCGCCCACGGCCAGGGTGACGATCAGCGTCATCGCGACCGACAGGCCTGCCGCGGCGCGGCGCACGGTGGATTCGTTGGCGGCGAAGCGGAAGGGCGTGCGGTTCATGGTGGGCTCCTGCGGGGTCATCGGGTGTCGATGGCGCCACTGTAGGAACCGAGCGCCCCCGCCGCCACGCGCATGCGACGGCCGGTGGCCTGGTGCGGGCGAGCCGCAGCCAGGGGCGATGGGCGGCGAGCCGCCCTCAGGCGAGACGGGCGGCGAGCCGCCCGGTGCCGTCAGCCGGTGGAATCCTCCGTGGCCGCGGCGTTCGCACTGCCCACCGGGTGGTGGTGGCGGCGCGGCAGCCAGCCCTGGATCTTGTGCACCACGTCGTCCACGAAGGTGAAGATCACCGGGATGACCAGCAGGCTGAGGAAGGTGGAGGTGATGAGCCCGCCGATCACCACGATGGCCATGGGCGAGCGGAAACTCGGGTCCACGCCCAGGCCCAGCGCGATGGGCATCATGCCGGCGCCCATGGCGATGGTGGTCATCACGATCGGGCGCGCCCGCTTGTGGCAGGCGTCGAGCAGGGCTTCGGTGCGCGTCATGCCGTGCTCGCGCCGCGCCATGATGGCGTACTCCACCAGCAGGATGGAGTTCTTGGTGGCGATGCCCATCAGCATGATCAAGCCGATCATCGACGGCATGGAGAACGCGGTGTGGGTGACCACCAGCGCCAGGAAGGCCCCCGGGATGGACAGGAACAGCGCCATCAGGATGGTGATGGGCTGGACGAAGTCCTTGAACAGCAGCACCAGCACCACGTAGATGCACAGCACGCCGGTGGCCATGGCGAGCGCGAAGCTGGCGAACAGCTCCGCCATGGCCTCGGCATCGCCTACGCTGCGCTGGATCACGCCCGGCGGCAGCTTGGACAGGCTGGGCATGGCCAGGGCCTGGCGCTCCACGTCACCCAGCGGCTGGCCGTTGAGCTCGATCTCGAAGTTGATGTTGCGCAGCCGGTCGTAGCGGTCGATCTGGGCGGCGCCGCTGTCGATGCTGAAGTGGGCCACGGTGCCCAGCATCACCGGGCCGGGCCGGCCCGGCACGGTGAGCCGGGCGAGCAGGTCGAGGTCGGTGCGCGCGTCGTCGGCGAGCTTCACCACCACCGGCACCTGGCGCTGCGAGAGATTCAGCTTGGGCAGAGCCTGGTCGTAGTCGCCCGACAGCGCGATGCGCAGGGTGTCGGCGATGGCTGCCGAGGTGACGCCCAGGTCGGCCGCGCGGGCGAAGTCGGGCCGCACCACCACCTCGGGGCGCACCAGGCTGAGCGTGGACGTGACGGCGCCGATGCCCGGGATGCCGCGCAGGTCGCGCTCGACCAGGCGGGCGTGCTCGGCCAGCACCCGGCCGTCCTCGCCGGCCAGCACCAGCAGGAACTTCTCCGCCGATCCGCCGAAGCCCACCTTCACCCGCGCGCCAGGCAGCGGTGCCAGCGCCTCGCGCAGCTGCGACTCGATGGCCTGCTTGCTCACGCCGTCGCGTTCGGTGCGCGGCGTCATGTTGATGGTCAGCGTGGCCTTGCGCACATCGCCCCCGCCCGAGGGCATGAACGGGTCGGCGCCGGTGGAGCCGCCGCCGATGGCGGTGTAGACCAGGCGCACGTGCGGGTTCTTCGAGATGAGCTTGCGCGCCTGCTCGGCCGCGGCGTAGGTCTGCGCCAGCGTGCTGCCCGGCGGCAGCGTGACGGTGACCTGCGTCTGCGACAGGTCGTCCGGCGGGATGAAGCCGGTGGGCAGCAGGCCCACCAGGCCGAACGAGGCCACGGTGAAGCCGATGGCGGCCAGGGTCACCTTGATGCGGTGCTTCAGCGCCCAGGCGGCCCAGCGCATGTACACCGTCATCCAGCGCGGGTCGGCCTTCTCCGGCTGCGGCCGCAGCACGTAGGCGGCCATCATGGGCGTGAGCATGCGCGCCACCACCAGCGAGAAGAACACCGCGATGGCGGCCGTCCAGCCGAACTGCACGAAGAACTTGCCCGGCACGCCGGCCATGAAGGCGGTGGGCAGGAACACCGCGATCAGCGTGAAGCTGGTGGCGATGACCGCCAGGCCGATCTCGTCGGCAGCCTCGAGCGCCGCCTGGAACGGCGTCTTGCCCATGCGCAGGTGGCGCATGATGTTCTCGATCTCCACGATGGCGTCGTCCACCAGGATCCCCACCACCAGCGACAGCGACAGCAGCGTCACCATGTTGACGGTGAAGCCCATCAGGTACATGGCGGCGAAGGCCGGGATGATGGACAGCGGCAGGGCGGTGGCCGACACCAGCGTGGCGCGCCAGTCGCGCAGGAAGAACCACACCACCACCACCGCCAGGAAGGCGCCCTCGTACAGCAGCGTCATCGACCCGTCGTAGTTCTCGATCACCGGGTCGACGAAATTGAAGGCCTCGGTGATGGCGATGTCGGGATGGGCGGCGCGCAGGCGGTCGAGCTCGGCCATGACGCCCTCGGCCACGTCCACCTCGCCCGCGCCGCGGCTGCGCACGATCTCGAAGCCCACCACCGGCTTGCCATCGAGCAGCGCGGCCTGGCGGCGCTCGGCCACCGTGTCCGCCACGGTGGCCACCTGGTCCAGCCGGATGCGCCGGCCATCGGACAGCGGGATCTCCATGGCCGCCAGCTCGGCCGCGGACTGCACCGTGGCGATGGTGCGCACGGACTGCTCCGCCCCGCCCACGTCGGTGCGGCCGCCGGAGGCCTCCTGCTGCACCTGGCGCAGCTGGCGCGAGATGTCGGAGGCGGTGGAGCCGAGCGACTGCAACTTGAGCGGATCCAGCGCCACCTGCACCTCGCGCGTGACGCCGCCCACGCGCGTGACGGCGCCGACGCCGCGCACGCTGAGCATGGCCTTGGCCACCTGGTTGTCCACGAACCAGGACAGCGCCTCGTCGTCCATGCGGTCGGACGCCACCGTGTAGGTGAGGATGGGCGTGCCCGCCAGCTCCATCTTGGAGATCACCGGGTCACGCAGGTCGCCCGGCAGGTCGGAGCGCACACGGGCCACCGCGTCGCGCACGTCGTCCACCGCCTCCTGCGTGGGCTTTTCCAGTCGGAACTCCACGGTGATGCTGGCCACCCCGTCCTGCACGGTGGTGTAGATGTGCTTGATGCCCTGCAGCGTGGCGACCGAGTTCTCGATCTTGCGCGCCACCTCGGTTTCCAGCTGCGACGGTGAGGCGCCCGGCAGCGAGGCGGTGACGATGACCGTGGGCAGGTCGATGTCCGGGAAGTTCTGGACCTTCATCGCCCGGAAGCTCATCAGGCCCACCACGGTGAGCATGATGAACAGCAGGACCGACGGGATCGGGTTGCGGATGCACCAGGCGGAGACGTTGAACATGGCGGTCCTTGGGGCTCAGCGGGAGGCAGCCGGCGCCGGGGCCACCGGGGCCATCGACGCCGCACCGGCGGGAGCGGCCGCGACCACGCGCACCAGGTCGCCATCGGCGAGGAAGGCGCCGCCCGCGGCCACCACCCGGGCGCGGGGGTCCAGCCCGCCCGTGATCTCGATGCGGTCACCGACGCGGCGGCCCACGCCCACTTTCGTCTGCACCACCTTGTTGTCCGCGCCGATGCGCAGCACGTAGCTGAAGCCGTCGCGCAGCACCACGGCGGACTGCGGCAGCGTGAGCGCCTGGCTGCGGCCGACCTCGAACTCGCCTCGGGCGTACATGCCGGCACGCGGGGCCGCGGTGCCGGCCGGGGCCGCCGCCAGGTCCACATAGACCAACGCGTTGCGGGTGCGGTCGTCGACCGTGGGGCCCACGGTGCGCACCTGGCCACGCACCTGGCCGCCGGTGGGCAGGGTGAGCGTGGCGCCCATGCCGGGGCGGATGCGCGGCAGGTCGGCGGCCGGCACCTCGGCGCGCCATTCCAGCCGCCCCTGGCGGATCAGGCGGAACAGCTCCGTGCCGGCGGGCATGACGGCGCCCACGGTGGCGTTGCGCGCGGAGATGACGCCCGCGTCCGGCGCCACCACCTGGGCCTGCCGCAGGCGCAACTCGGCCAGGCGCAGCAGGGCTTTCTGGGCGTCCAGCCGCGCCTGGGCGGTGCGCTCGGCGGTGAGGTACTGCTGCACCTGCTGCGCACTCAGGGCGCCGCTGGGCGTGAGGTCGCGGGCCCGCTGGGCGTTGGCCTGGGCCTCCCCCAGCAGCGCCTCGGCCTCACCGACCGCCGCGCGGGCCTGCAGCAGCTCCGCCTGCACCGTCTCGGTGGCGAACAACGCCAGCACCTGGCCGCGCCGCACGACATCCCCCACGCCGGCGCGCAGCTCGGCCAGCCGCAGGCCGTTCGCTTCGGTGCCGATCACCGCCTCCTGCCAGGGCGCGATGTTGCCGTTGGCGGCGAGTGAGACGGCCAGCTCGGCCGGCTGCGGGGTGGTGGCCACCACGGTGAGGGCGGCCTGGGTGGGGGCGGCGGCCGGCGCCGCCTGGTCGGCACGGGCCTGCACCATGGCCACGATGGCCACCGTGGCCGTGGCGGCCAGCAGGGACAGCGGGGAGAGGCGGCGGCGGAAGGAAATCGTCATGGGGTTCCTCAGGGTCTTCTTGTAGTGGCGCCCGCGCTCAGGGGGCGGTGTCGGCGGCCGCCGTCGCGGCCATCTCGGGCTGCCAGCCGCCGCCGAGCGCGCGGTACAGGCTCACCCAGGCCGACAGGCGCTCGCGCTGCCATGCGATCCATTGGCTGCGCGCCGCGGCGGCGTTGCGCCGGGCGTCTTCCAGCTCGAACACGCTGGCCAGGCCGCCGCGTTGGCGCGCCTCGGTGGCACGCAGCGAGGCCTCGAAGCCTTCCAGCGCGCGCTGGGCATCCGAGGCACGGGTGGCGGTGCTGTCCAGCTGCACGAGTGCCGTCTCCACCTCACGCACCGCCTGACGCAGGCTGCCCCGCCAGGCGGAGAGCGCCTCGTCGTACCGGGCGCCGGCCGCGTCTGCCTGGGCGGCCCGGGTGCCGGCGTCGAACACCGGCAGGCTCACGGTCAGCGGGCCCAGCGTCCACAGGTTGCCTTCGACACGGCTGCCATCGAAGTCGACCCGCACGCGACTGACTGAACCGGACAGGCCCACGCGCGGCCAGCGGTCGGCGCGCGCCGCCTGCCAGTCGGCGGCCGCCGCCTCCACGCCCCAGGCGGCCATGGCCACATCGGGGCGCTGGGCGAGGGCCTGGGCCGGCACGGCGTCGACGGCCAGCGCGGCCGAGGTGGGCAGCCGCGCCGTGCGGTCGGCCAGCGCGGCGGCCAGCGAGGGCTCGTCGAGCGCAGTCAACGCCACCAGGGCCTTCAGCTCGCCGCGGCACTGCGCGGCCTGCGCCACGGCCTGCGCACGGGCCTGGGCCGCACCGGCATCGGCCAGCGCCGCGTCGGCCGGGGCCTGGAAGCCCACGCGCGCGGCCTCGGCCGTGAGGCGCGCCGTGGCCTCACGCGAGCTCGCATCGAGGGTCGCCTGCTGCAGCAGTGCCTCGCACGCGCGCAGCCCGATGTAGGCCTGCGCCGTTTCCGCCGCCACCAGCACGCGGGCGTCGTGCCAGCCGGCCTGGGCGACGGCCAGGCGCGCCCGGGCGGCGGCGTGGCCGGCCCGCGCGCTGCCGAACACATCGATCTCCCAGGCGGCCTGCAGCCCGCCTGCCGCGGTGTTGGCGATCGGCGCGCCGAGCTCGGCTCGGCCCCGCGACAGGCTGGCGCTCGCGTCCACCCCAGGCAGCAGGCGCGCGCCCGCGGCCGTGTGCGCCGCCCGGGCGCCGGCCAGGCGGGCCTGGGCAGCCGCCAGCGTCGGGCTGGCCGACTGGGCCGCCGCCACCAGGCGGGCCAGCTGCGGGTCGTCGAACCGCTCCCACCAGCTCACGATCGCGGCGGGCTCGCCACCATGCGGCAGAGGGGCGTGCCAGCGGCTGGGTGCCGCCGCGGACACATCGGGCAAGGAGGCGCCGGGGGCGGCACAACCGGCCAGCAAGCCGGCGGCAGCCACCGACAGCGCCATCGCGCGGGGGGACACGGACAAGGGGGTCTCCTGGAAGGCGCACACGCCACGGTGCGAAGCGCACAGGCACCCTCACCCGGCCGCGGAGAGGGCGCCGGCGACCGAAGCGCCGGTCGGCTGGCGGGTGCCGGACAGAGGCAGGCACCCCGCCTGCTCTGCCGAGCGCGGCCGTGAGCCTACCTCGTCTTCCCGCCTGCCCTGGCTTGTCCTTCAATCCAGGGGGATATGTCGCAAATTGTCACCTGCCGTGCTAACTTGACAGTGAGGTGAACGACAGAAGACGGGCCGCAGGCCGCGCCGTCCATCCGCGGCCGCCGCCCGGCGGCCGATCGCCACACCACATGGGGGATACCGATGCACACGTTTCGCGCCTTGGCGGCGCTGGGCCGCCCTGTCACTGCCGCTGCCTTGGGCATGTGCGCACTGTTTTCGCTCCCGGCCATGGCCGCGCAGCGTGAATGCACCTACCAGGTGCAGTCGGCGCAGGTCTATGGCACCGGCACCCTGGAAGGCGGCCTGCAGCTGCCGCTGCTGCTGGACGCCTACCTGCCCGATGCCTGCGCCGACGGTCCCGCCGGCATCGTGCCCCCGATCGTGCTGATCCCCGGCGGCGGCTTCAACTGGGTGCAGCGTGACCGCCCGCGCATCGTGGAGATCGCCGACGGCCTGGCGCGCGCCGGCTTCGCGGTGTTCGCCATCGAGCACCGGGTGCGCGAGCAGCAGGGCCTGAGCCCCGTGTCGGAGACGCTGGACACGCCGGAGGAGGTGACGGCCTTCAAGCGCCGCATCCGCCACAGCCCCTACCCGGGCGACCAGCACTTCCAGGCGCTGGTGGCCATGGAGGATGGCCTGAAGGCCGTGACCTGGGTGCGTGAGCGTGCCGCGGTGTACGGCCTCGACGCCGCGAACCTGGGCCTGCTGGGCGGCTCGTCCGGCGCCTGCACGGTGCTGGGCATGGCCTATTCCGCCGACGAGATGCAGATGAAGCCCCTTGCCGGCGCGCGTGCGGTCGTCGACATGTGGGGCGACTTCTACCCGCACACCGACCTGAAGGCGGGCAATGCGCCGGTGCTGGTGCTGGCCGGCACGGAAGACCCGGTGATCCCCTACGAGCAGACCACCGATCTGGTCAAGCGTGCCCGTCGCGTGGGGGTGGAGGCCAGCCGCATCACGATGCCCGGCGTCAAGCACGGCCTGGACGACGCCGACATCTTCCACCGCGAGATCGTCGGCACCGACATCACCGTGTTCGAGGCGATCGTGCAGTTCCTGGAGGCCCGCCTGCGGCCCCAGGGCGGGCAGGTGTGGCCGCCGACGGGCCAGACCCGCGAAATGACGTCCGAGACGGACCCGCCGCCTCTGCCCTGAGCCCCGCGGCGTCAGCCGTTGCTGGTGGCGCGCACTTCCTCGATGGTGGTGACGCCGGCCAGCACTTTCTCCAGGCCGTCCTGGCGCAGCGTGCGCATGCCTTCGGCCATGGCCTGGTGCTGGATCTGCTCGGCGCGGGCGCCGGTCTGGATGAGCCGGCGCAACTCGCGTGAGACCACCAGCAGCTCGTGCAGGCCGGCGCGGCCTCGCAGGCCGCCGCCCTCGCATTCGGCGCAGCCCGGCGCGTGCCAGGCCTGCAGGCGGCCGTTCACGCCAAAGCGGCCCAGCCATTCGGTGCGCAGTTCATCGCCGGTGGGCGTGTTCGGCGCGCCGGCGAAGGCATGCAGGTAGTCGTGCAGCCACTCGTCCACCTCGTCGTCGTGGGCGGGGCGGGCGGTGCGGCAGCTCGGGCACAGGCGGCGCACCAGCCGCTGCGCCAGCACGGCCAGCAGCGAGTCGGCGAAGTTGAACGGGTCCATGCCCATGTCCAGCAGGCGGGTCACGGTTTCTGCCGCGCTGTTGGTGTGCAGCGTCGACATCACCAGGTGGCCGGTGAGTGACGATTCCACGGCGATCTGGGCCGTCTCCTGGTCGCGGATCTCGCCCACCATGATCACGTCCGGGTCGGCACGCAGGAAAGCGCGCAGCGCCTTGGCGAAGGTCCAGTCGATCTTCGGGTTCACCTGCACCTGGCGCAGGCCGGCCTGGGTGATTTCCACCGGGTCCTCGGCGGTCCAGATCTTGCGCTCGGGCGTGTTGATATGGGCCAGCGCGGAGTGCAGCGTGGTCGTCTTGCCCGAGCCGGTGGGGCCCACGCACAGCACCATGCCGTAGGGCCGGGCGATGGCGTGCTTGAGCGCCTCCAGGTTGCGCGGCGCCAGGCCCAGCTTGTCCAGGGGCAGCGGCTTGGCGGACGCCAGGATCCGCAGCACCGCGTCTTCGAGGTTGTTCGCGGTGGGGATGGTGGCCACGCGCAGCTCGATCGGGCAGCTGGGCACGAAGCGGCCGAAGGTGATCTTGCCGTCCTGCGGCCGGCGGCGCTCGGAGATGTCGAGGTCGCACATGATCTTCAGCCGCGCGATGAGTGCCGAGCGGTAGGTGTGCGGCAGCTCCAGGTAGGGCTTGAGTGCGCCGTCGCGGCGGAATCGGATGCGCACCTTCTCGCGGCCGGGCTGCGTCTCGATGTGGATGTCGGACACGCGC
This sequence comes from Burkholderiales bacterium, assembly GCA_016213265.1. Lineage (GTDB taxonomy): Bacteria > Pseudomonadota > Gammaproteobacteria > Burkholderiales > Burkholderiaceae_C > Ideonella. Next base: position 10,562 of record JACRBA010000144.1, read on the forward strand.
TGGTTGTGCGCCTCGACGATCATGGTGTTGATCAGGCGAACCAGCGAGTTGTCGCTCTGCTCGATCGGCGTCTCGTCCTCGAACAGCGAGCTGTGGCCGTCCGACTCGCCCTCCAGCACCGCCAGCAGGCGGTCGGTGCCGCCTTCCTCGAACGTGATGGCGCCGGTGGCGTCCATGAGGTGGGCGATGCTGCCGTCGTCGTAGCCGTGTCGCTGGTACACCACCGCGATCTGGCGCCCCAGGTGTTCGGCCGCGGGCAGCACGGGCAGCACCTTGCACTGGGCGATGAACTCCAGCTCATCGATGACGTCGCGGCGCGAGGGGTCTTCGATGGCGATCACCAGGCGGCCGGGCAGCAGCTGCAGAGGCAGCACCTGCAGGCGCTTGGCGGCGGACAGGGGCACCTTGCGCACCGCATCGGCTTCGATGGGGTAGGCCTCGACGTCGACGACCGGGTAGCCCATCTTGCGGGCCAGGGCGGTGCGCAGGTCGTGGCGGCTCACCGCACCGCTGCGCACCAGCAGCTCGCCCAGCGGCACGGAGCGTTCGCTGCGCTGCGCCTGCAAGGCGTCGTCGAGCTGGGACTGGGTGATGAAGCCGAGCGCCATCAGCGCTTCGCCCACCCGCACCATGGGCATGCGCGACTGGGATTCGAGTGCCTGGCCCAGCTGCTCGGCGGTCACCACCTTGCCCGCGAGCAGCACGTCGCCGATGCGCTGTTCGCGCAGCCGGTCCTGCTCGGCCAGGGCAGCGTTCAGCTGGGCCGGCGTCGCCGATTGCTCGGCCAGCAGCACCTGCCCGATGGGGGGGCCCACGTCCACGCGCTCGTAGGCCGCGCGCGGCACGAACACGCGCAGCACCGCACCGTGGTCGTCCTGGGGCGGAAAGAGAAACAGGCCTTCCGGCGTCTCCACATGGCCCACCGTGCGGCCCGCCTGCGTGGCCCCGCCCGCCAGATGCAGCGTGTAGTCGGTGGCGGGGTGGAAATCCATCAGCGCGCCGGGGGCGCCGGTGGCGGCGCTCAGCGCCGGCCGCAGCGGCGTGCTGAGCGTGAGCATGCGGAACTGCGAGGTGCGCAGCGGCATGGTGCCGCGCGCCGGGGGAAGCTGCACCTGGGCCACACCCGCCACCGGGTCGAAGGCCGCGAGCCGGGCGCTCATGGCCTTGCCGTTCATGCCCACGATTTCGCAGGGGCCGAAGTCGGCCGTGGGCAGCGCCTCGGGGTACAGCGCATACGGCGGCGTCGGCCAGGCGAAGCCCAGCGGGCTCGGCGCCTCCATGGCCGGCAGGGGCGGCAGCGTGGAGAACTCCGTGTCGCGGGGCACGAGGGACAGTTGCGAGGACAGGTCGGACATGGCCGTGCGGGCCGCCCGCCCAAGCATCGCCCGCGCGCGAACTGCGCCGGGCCCGACACGGCAGGGGGCCGTCGACGATGCTAGGAGCATCCCCCCGTGGGCAGGCCCGGATAAGCGGGCGGCGCCCTGCCCAGTTCGCGCCTTTGGCGGCCCGCCTACACTCGTGCGCCCATGAGCGCTCACCCCCCTGGCGAGGCCGGTACCGGCCGCTGGCATGTCTGGATCGACCGCGGCGGCACCTTCACCGACCTGGTGGCGCGCCGCCCTGACGGCGTGCTGGTCACGGCCAAGTTGCTGAGCGAGCGGCCGCAGGCCTACCGCGACGCGGCGGTGGAGGGCATCCGCCGGCTGCTCGGCCTGGGGGCAGGTGAGCCCATCCCGGCCGACCGCGTGGCCGAGGTGCGCATGGGCACGACCGTGGCCACCAACGCCCTGCTGGAGCGCCGCGGCGAACCCACCCTGCTGGTCACCACGCGCGGGCTGGGCGATGCGCTGCGCATCGGCCACCAGGCCCGGCCGCGCCTGTTCGACCGCCACATCGTGCTGCCGGCGCAGCTGTACAGCCGCGTGGTGGAGGTGGACGAGCGCATGGCCGCCGACGGCGCGGTGGTGCGGCCGCTGGACGAGGCGGCACTTCGCCAGGCGCTGGCCGAGGCGCGTGCGGCGGGTCTGCGCGCCTGCGCCATCGTGTTCCTGCACGGCTGGCAGCACCCCGCGCATGAGGCGGCGGCGGCGCGCCTGGCCCGCGAGGCGGGCTTCGAGCAGGTGAGCGTCTCGCACGAGGTGAGCCCGCTGTGCAAGCTGGTGCCGCGGGGCGACACCACGGTGGTGGATGCCTACCTCTCGCCCATCCTGCGGCGCTACGTGGCGCAGGTGGCCGCCGAGATGCCGGGCGTGCCGCTGCAGTTCATGCAGAGCTCGGGCGGGCTCACCGGGGCGGCCCGGTTCCAGGGCAAGGACGCCATCCTCTCGGGCCCCGCGGGTGGCATCGTGGGCATGGCGCGCACGGCCGAGGCCGCGGGCCACCCGCGGGTCATCGGCTTCGACATGGGTGGCACCTCCACCGACGTGTCGCACTACGCCGGCGAGTTCGAACGGGCGTTCGACACCGAGGTGGCGGGCGTGCGCATGCGCGCGCCGATGATGGCCATCCACACCGTGGCGGCCGGCGGCGGCTCGGTCATCCATTTCGACGGCAGCCGCCTGCGCGTGGGGCCGGCGTCCGCGGGCGCACGCCCTGGCCCCGCGTGTTACGGGATGGGCGGGCCGCTGACGGTGACCGATGCCAATGTGCTGCTCGGGCGCGTGCAGCCTGGGTGGTTTCCGCAGGTGTTCGGCCCCGGCGGTGACGCGCCGCTGGACGTGGCCGTGGTGCGCGAAGGCTTTCGCCGCCTGGCGGGCGAGATGGCCGCGGCCACCGGGCAGCCAATGACGCCGGAGCAGGTGGCCGAGGGCGCGCTGCAGGTGGCCGTGCAGGGCATGGCGCACGCGATCCAGCGGGTGTCGGTGGCGCGCGGCCACGACCTTTCCGGCTATACGCTGCAGTGCTTCGGCGGGGCCGGCGGGCAGCATGCCTGCGCCGTGGCGGAGTCACTGGGCATGTCGCGCGTGTTCATCCACCCGCTGGCGGGCCTGCTGTCGGCCTACGGCATGGGCCTGGCCGACCCCTCTGCCATGCGCGAGCGTGCCATCGAGCGGCCGCTCGACGCGGCGGGGCTCGCCCAGGCGCGCGCCTGCGCCGACGAGTTGGCCGCAGCGGCCCGCACGGCGCTGCAGGGGCCGGGGGTCGAGGGCCGCGAATGCCGCGTGCAGGTGCGCCTGCTGCTGCGCCATGCCGGCACGGACAGCGCGCTGTCGATCGACTGGCCCGCGGGGCGCGACGTGGCCGACGACCTGGCCGCGCTGCGTGCCGATTTCGAGGCGGCCTACCGACGGCGCTTCGCCTTCGGGCTGCCTGGCCGCGGCCTGGTGATCGAGGCCGTGTCCGTGGAGGCCGCCGCCTGCCGGCCCGCAGCCACCGCCGCTCCGCGCCCCGCCCCGCCCGCCCACACCCCGGCGCCGGTCGCCATGGTGGCCGTGCACGCGAGCGATGCCACCGGCGTCGCCTGGTGGTGCGATGCGGCCCTGTACCAGCGTGAGGCGCTGTCGCCGGGGGCCACGCTGGCGGGCCCCGCCGTGGTGGCTGAAGCGCACGCCACCACCTTCGTGGCTGCCGGCTGGCAGGCGCAGGTGGGGCCCGAGGCCGAACTGGTGCTGCAACGCCTGATGACTGGACACGCCGCGGCCGGACAGGGCGCCGCAGCGCACGAGCGGCCCGACCCGGTGCGGCTGGAGGTCTTCAACCACCTGTTCATGCATGTGGCCGAGCAGATGGGGCTGCGGCTGCAGCAGACGGCCGTGTCGGTGAACATCAAGGAGCGGCTGGATTTCTCCTGCGCGCTGTTCGACGCGGCGGGCCAGCTCATCGCCAATGCGCCGCACATGCCCGTGCACCTCGGGTCGATGAGCGAATCGATCCGGGCGGTGATCGACCGACACCCCGCCATGCGGCCGGGCGACGTGTACATGCTCAACGACCCCTACCACGGCGGCACCCACCTGCCCGACGTGACGGTGGTGGCACCCGTGTACCTGGGCGCCGACGAGCCGGCGCCCGCGTTCTTCGTGGCCGCGCGCGGGCACCATGCCGACATCGGCGGTGTGACGCCGGGGTCCATGCCGCCGTTCTCCACCCGCATCGAGGAAGAGGGCGTGCTCATCGACAACGTGCTGCTGGTGCGCGACGGCCGGCTGCTCGAGGACGAGGTGCTCGCCCTGCTGGCCCGCGGCCCGTGGCCCGCGCGCAACCCCACGCAGACGCTGGCCGACCTGCGCGCACAGATCGCCGCCACCGAGAAGGGCGTGCAGGAGCTGCGGGCCATGGTGGCGCGACACGGCCGCGACACGGTCACCGCCTACATGCGGCATGTGCAGGACAACGCCGAGGAGGCCGTGCGCCGTGTGATCGCCTCGCTCGCGGGGCGACCGACGCGGCCCTTCCGCGTGGTGATGGACCACGGCGCCGTCATCCAGGTGCAGGTGACGCTGGACGCACACCGGCGCGAGGCGACCATCGACTTCACCGGCACCAGCGCCCAAGGCGGGCACAACTTCCATGCACCGCGCGCAGTGACGACTGCCGCGGTGCTGTATGTGTTCCGCACGCTGGTCGACGACGACATCCCCTTGAACGCGGGCTGCCTCAAGCCGCTGCACATCCGGGTGCCCGAGGGCAGCCTGCTGCACCCGCGCCCACCGGCAGCCGTGGTGGCCGGCAACGTGGAGACCTCGCAGTGCATCACCAACGCGCTCTACGGCGCGCTCGGCGTGATGGCCTCCGGCCCCTGCACCATGAACAACTTCACCTTCGGCGATGCCCTGCACCAGTACTACGAGACGGTGGCGGGCGGCTCCGGCGCGGGGCCGGGCTTCGACGGCACGGCGGCGGTGCAGACCCACATGACCAACTCCCGCCTCACCGACCCCGAGGTGCTGGAGATGCGCTTTCCGGTGCGGCTCGATGCCCATGCGATCCGCCGCGGCTCGGGCGGCGCGGGGCGCTGGCGCGGTGGCGACGGGGCGGTGCGCCGCATCCGCTTCCTGGCCCCCATGGCGGCCTCGCTGCTGGCCAACGGCCACGCGCACCCCGCGTTCGGCATGGCGGGCGGTGCGGCCGGCGCGCCCGGTGCCGCGGCGGTGGAGCGCGCCGACGGCCGCGTCGAGCGGCTGGGCCCGCGTGCCAGCGTGGCCATGGCGCCGGGCGACGTCTTCGTGGTGGAGACGCCCGGCGGGGGTGGCTATGGCAATGAAGGAGAGGGCGAATGAGTGGTGAACCGACCCTGCTGCTGACCGGCTTCGAGCCCTTCGGCGGTGAGACCGTGAACCCCAGCCAGCGCATCGCCGAGGCGCTGGACGGCGCGCGCATCGACGGCGCGCGCGTGGTGGCGCGGGTGTTGCCGTGCTGCTTCAGCCTGGCGCCCGGCGCGCTGCGGACGGCGCTGCAGGACGTGCGCCCGGGTTGGGTGCTGGCGCTGGGCCAGGCTGGCGGCCGGGCCGACCTCAGCCTGGAGCGGGTGGCCATCAACCTGGCCGATGCGCGCATCGCCGACAACGCCGGCGAGCAGCCGGTGGATGCCCCGGTCATCGCCGGTGGCCCGGCGGCCTACTTCTCCACCCTGCCGGTCAAGGCCATGGCCGCCGGGCTGCGCGCCGCCGGGTGGCCCGCATCCGTGTCGCACACGGCCGGCACCTTCGTGTGCAACCAGGTCTTCTATGCGCTGATGCACGCGCTGTGCGACCAGCCAGCGGTGCGCGCCGGCTTCCTGCACGTGCCCTGGCTGCCGGAGCAGGCCGCCCGCCTGCCCGCCCCGGCACCGTCCATGCCGCTGGCGGCGCAGGTGGAGGCGGTGCGCGTGGCGCTGCGGGTGGCACTGGCGCACAAGGGGCCGGACCACGCAGCGGCCGAAGGCAGCACGCACTGAGCCGGGGCCCGGCCCGTCAGCGGCCGGCGTCGTCCCCGTCACGGTAGGCGCGCCAGTGCCCCATGGCCGAGCGCATGAGCGCCACCTGGCGCACGAACCGTGGGCAGGCCTTGCACACGGCCAGGTGGGCCCGCAGGCGCAGCCGGTCGGTCCAGCGCAGCGGCGTCTCCTCGGCCAGCAGCACCAGGCGCGTGGCCTCGCGGCAATGGATCATCCAGCGGCTCATGCGGCAGCTCCCTTCGGCATGGGCGCGCCGGAGAACCAGCTGGCCTGCAGGCATTCGCGCAGGCGCAGGCGCGCCCGGTGCAGCAGCACCCACAGATTGGACGAACTGATCGCCAGCTCCTGGCAGATCTCGTCGGCGTCCAGCTCGAGCCATTCGCGCATCAGGAACACGCGCCCCTGCGTGGCGGGCAGGTGTTCGACACAGGCGTCGAGCACGGCCAGGAACTGCTGCTGCCGGCACAGCGCCTCGGGGTGGGCCGTCCACTCCACCGGCAGCTCGCGCCAGTGGCCCCGGTCGTCGAACAGCAGCGCGTCCATGTCCTCGGCATCGTCCGCGTCGAGCACTGTGGCCTCGCGTGCATGGCGCCTCAGCTGGTCGACCAGCTTGTGCTTGAGGATGCCCACGAGCCAGGTGCGCAGGGCGGAGCCGCCCGAGAAGGCCTGCGGCCGCTCCAGCGCGGCCAGCAGGGTGTCCGACACGGCGTCCTCCGCCCAGGCGTCGTTGCGCAGCTGGCTGCGTGCGTAACGCAGCAGCTGGGGGCGCAGGGCCTGCACCTGCTGGGCGAAGCCTGGCGGGGGGCCAGCGGATTCGGTGTAGGCGGACGACATGGGCGCGCAGTGTAAGGAACCGGCGGCCAGCGCGACTACTGGCTGTCCCGGGCACCTTTCCATCCACTTCCGCTTTCTCTCAAGGAGCATTGCCATGTCCCGTTCCCCTCTCGCCACGCCCGCCGCCCATGGCCCCCTGGTCGCCTCGGCCATCGCCGCCGCCCTCGCGCTCGGCATGGGTCTGCCGGCGCACGCCGAGTCCACCGCCAAGGAGAAGTGCTTCGGCGTCGCCATGGCAGGCCAGAACGACTGCGCCAACCTCTCCGGCACCCACTCCTGCGCGGGCCAGGCCAAGACCGATCGCGACCCCGCCGAGTGGAAGTACGTGGCCAAGGGCACGTGCAAGGACATGGGCGGCATGACGGCCGACGAGGCCAAGGCCAAGGCGAAGAAGTGATGGCCGAGGCAGCGCACCATCGGCCGCCCGAGCGGTGGGTCGGCATCGGCTGGCGCCAGCCGCACGAGCGCGAGCTGATGGAGCGCCTGCCTCCCCTGGCCAGCCTGGAGGTTCACTCGGAGAACTTCTTCGGCGACGGTGGCCCCGCGCTGGCGGCGCTGTGCGCGGCGCGGGCCCACTACCCGGTGAGCCTGCACGGCGTGGGGCTGGGCCTGGGCTCCGCGGCGGGGCTGGATCCGTGGCACCTCGACCGGCTCGCGGCGCTCGTCGAGCGCATCGAGCCGGTGCGGGTATCGGACCACGCCTGCTTCGCCCGGGTCGCCACGCCGGCGGGCCCGGTGGTGCATGCGGCCGACCTGTTGCCCATCGCGTTCACCGAGGCCTCGCTCGACATCCTGGCCACCCATGTGGCACAGGTGCAGGACCGCCTGCAGCGCCCCCTGCTCGTCGAAAACATCGCCAGCTGGATGGCCTGGGCCGATGCCGACATGGACGAGCCTGACTTCTTCAATGCACTGACCCGGCGCACCGGCTGCGGCCTGCTGCTGGACCTGAACAACCTGATGGTCAACGCCATGACCCGCGGCGAGTCGGATGCGCTGGCAGCCTGCCGCGGCTGGGTCGACCGCATCGATGCCACGACGGTCGGCGAGATCCATCTCGCCGGCCACGACGCCAGCGGCGAGCTGGTGATCGACGACCACGGCGCGCCGGTGCCGCCGGCGGTGTGGACGCTGTTCCAGCATGCCGCCGGGCGGCTGGGGCCGCGGCCCACGGTGATCGAGTGGGACACGCGCCTGCCGGCGCTGGACACGCTGCTGGCCGAGGCGCAGCGGGCGGAGATGCTGTGGCGATGAGTACGCCGTCGCACGCCCGCGCCGGCTGGCAGGCCGAAGCGCAGCGCCAGCAGGGGCTGTGGGCGGCGCTGCAGTCCCCGCAGGGTGCTCCCGAACACCCCGCGGGGGCCGTGGCATGGCGCGGGCCACACGGCGCTGCCCGGCCCGACCACGGGCTGCGTGCGGGCCAGGCCCATGCCCAGGCGTCGGCCTGGCGTGCCGTGACGGCCCGCTACCCGGTGGTGGCCGAGTGGCTGGGCGACGAAGCGATGCAGGCGCTCGCCCGCGACCTGTGGCGGCGCCATCCGCCGCGCGCGGGCGATCTGGCCCGGTTCGGCGACGAGGCCCCTGAGCTGCTGGCTGCACAGCCGGAGCTGCGCGCCTGGCCGTGGCTGGCGGACCTGGCGCGCCTGGAATCGGCGGTGCATGCGGCTCGCACGGCACCCGACACGCCGCCCGCGGTGTGCGACCGCGGGCTGGGCCCGCTGGCTGGTGGCGACCCGGATGCGTGGTGCCTGCAACTGGCGCCAGGCAGCGCCTGGGTGGCGGCGCCGGGGCCCACGCTCGCGGTATGGCAGGCGCATGCCGGGCCCGACCGGTTGGCCGGCAGTGCGCCTGTACGGCCTTGGCTCGACACGGCCCTGCACGCATCGCCCGATGCGCCCTGCGCCGGGGCGTGGGTGTGGCGCCAGGCCTGGCGGGTGCGGGGGGCGCCGTTGGACGGATCGCTGCTCGCCTGGCACCAGCGCCTGCTGGCGGGCGAGCCGCTGGGGCGGGCCCTGGCGGCGCAGTGGCAGCGTGAACCGAGTTTCGATCTCAGCGCCTGGTGGCACCAGGCCATGACGCCCGGCTGGGTGGTGGGCTGCGTGCCCGCCCCGGCGATCCAGGAGACCCCATGAGCCCCTCATCGCCCGCGCCCCGCCAAGCGGCGCACCCCCTGGCCCGTTGGGCCGCACGTGCCGTGGCCGCCGTCGAGCAACTGCAACCCCTGGCCCTGCTGCTGGCCCGCCAGTACGTGGCCCGGGTGTTCTTTCTCTCGGGCCTGACCAAGCTGCGCGATTGGGACACCACCCTGCTGCTGTTCACCGAGGAGTACCGCGTGCCACTGCTGTCGCCGCCGGTGGCGGCCTGGGCGGGCACGGCCGGTGAACTGGTGCTCCCGGTCCTGCTGGCGTTCGGGCTGGGTGGCCGGCTGGCCGCGGCCGGCCTGTTCGTGGTGAACGGGGTGGCCGTGCTCAGCCTGCCCGAGCTCACCGAGGCGGCCGCGCAACAGCACCTGTTCTGGGGCTGCCTGCTGGCGGGCCTGGTGCTGTGGGGGCCGGGCCGGTGGTCGGTGGACGCACTGTGGTGGCCGCGGGTGGCGCGCCGCTGAGCGCGCGGCCAGGGGCTCAGTTCTGCCGGATCGTCACGGTCATCGGCGAGTACAGCTTGCCGTTCTCGTCGCGCGGCAGCTTGCCGGTGCGGATGATGCCGTTGACCACCGCCTGGTCCCATTCCGGCGTGCCGCTCGAACGCGCCACCTTGGCGCTCAGGATGTCACCGCTGGGTGACAGCGTGACGGTGACCTCGGTGGTCGGGTTGCCCGGCAGCAGGATGGGGTGGTTCACGTTGGGGCGGATCAGCGCTGCCAGCCGGCCCGCGTAGCTGGCCGAAGGCCCGGCGCTGCGCGCAGCGGTGCCGGTGGACGAGGCGTCGCCCGTGCCGCCGAGCTGCTCGCTCATGCGGCGCAGCTGGTCCTGGCGGGCCTTCTCGCGTGCGGCCGCGGCGGCCTGCTCCTTGCGCTGCTGCTCCTGCTTCTGCTGCTCGCGCTGCTTCGCCTCGGCGCGTTCGCGCTCCTGGCGCTCCTTCTCGGCCTCGCGCTTCTCGGCCTCGCGGCGTTCCACCTCGCGCTGCTTCTTCTCGCGCTCCCGCTCGGCCTGCTCTTCCTGGCGCTGCTTGTCCAGCTTCTGCTGTCGCGCCTTCTCGATGGCGATCTCGGCCTCGCGCTCGGCGGGGCTGGGCTGGGGCGGCGCCGCACGCGGCGGTGGCGGCGGGGCCGGCGTGGGCTCGTCGGCAGGCGGCGGCGGCTCGGCGCGGGGGGCGGCCACTTGCGGCACCGCGGCCCAGAGCTCAGCGCTCACGCCCTCCGGGTCGGCCGTGCGCCACTGCACGCCCACGGCCAGGGCCACGATCAGGCCCACGTGCGCGAGCAGGGACAAGCCCATCCCCAGACGGCGGTTGTCCGACGAGGGCGGGCGCAGGGCGTCGCGCGGAATGGCGAGCGACTTCAGCGGGTGGCGGGGGTCGAATCCGGAAGCGGAGGCCATGCCGGCAGGGTGCAACGGGTGTGCCAGGGCGGCGGGCGACGCTCAGCCGCCCTGCTTGACGGACAGGCCCACGCGCTGCACGCCCGCGCGCTGCAAGGTGTCCATCACCTTGACCACAGACTCGTACTTCACCTGCCGGTCCGCGGAGATGACCACGGGCACATCGGCCTGGTCGCGCTGCACCTCTCGCACACGGGCGGCCAGTTGGGGCAGGGCGACCGGCTCGGCCTCGCCCTTGTCCACCTTGAGCTTGAGCTTCTCGTCCTGGCCGACGATGACTTCCACCACGGCGGAGGGCCGCTGCTTGGCACGGCCCACGCTGGGCAGGTCCACCACGCCGGTGGTGATGAGCGGGGCGCTCACCATGAAGATGATGAGCAGCACCAGCATCACGTCGATGAACGGGACCATGTTGATCTCGTTCATGGTGCGGCGGCGGCCGGTGCCGCTGCGGGCGATCACGCCGGGCATGGTGGGCGGCTCCTCAGCGTGCGGTGGGCGCCGAGGCCGGCGCGGCCAGGTTGCGCTGCAGGATGTTGGAGAACTCCTCGGAGAAGCTCTCGAGCTGGATGGCGATGCGGTCGATGTCGCGGGCGAAGCGGTTGTAGCCCACCACCGCGGGAATGGCGGCGAACAGGCCGATGGCCGTGGCCACCAGGGCCTCGGCGATGCCCGGCGCGACGGTGGCCAGCGTCACCTGCTGCAGGTTGGACAGGCCCACGAAGGCATGCATGATCCCCCACACGGTGCCGAACAGGCCCACGTAGGGGCTGACCGAACCCACCGTGCCCAGGAAGCCCAGGTTGCCCTCGAGCGCATCGAGCTCGCGCTGCAGGCTGGCACGCATGGCGCGGCGGGCGCCGTCGAGCTGGGCGCCCGCATCCAGCCGGCGCTCGCGCAGCTTCATGAACTCGCGCATGCCGCTGGCGAACAGGCGCTCCATGGGCGAGGTGTCCACCCGGCTGGCGGTGGACTGGTACAAGTCGTTGAGGTTCTTGCCCGACCAGAACTCCTGCTCGAAGCCGTCATGCGCGCGCCGCACGCGGGCCAGCCCGGAGAGCTTGGCGAAGATCACCGCCCAGCTGGCCAGCGACATCAGCAGCAGGCCGGCGATGACGAGCTGGACGACCCAGCTCGCGTGCATCACGAGGGTGACGATGGACAGGTCCTGGTTCATGCGGTCAGGCGCTCAAGAAGGTCGGTCGGAATGCGGCGGGGGCGGAAGGTTCCCTTGTCCACACAGGCCACGCCGATCTCGCCTTCGACGAGCAGCGTGTCGGCGCACCAGGCCTGCTGCGCCACCCGCAGGCTGGCGCCGGCGATGCGCAGCGGCTGCACGGTGACGTGCAGTTCGTCGTCCAGGCGCGCGGGCTTCAGGTAGCGCAGCCGGCTGTCGGTGACGACGAACAGCGCCCCGGTGGACTCGGCCAGCGCCTGCTGGCCGAAGCCGGCGGCGCGCAGCCATTCGGTGCGGGCCCGCTCGAAGAACTTCAGGTAGTTGGCGTAGAAGACGATGCCACCGGCATCAGTGTCTTCCCAGTACACCCGCAGTGGCAGCACGAAGCGGGCGTCATGGGGCGGGCTCATCGATGGCGCAGGCTCGTCGGGACAAGCCGGCCATGATACGCGAGCGGCCCGCCTGGGCCGCCCGGCCGCCTGGCGTGGCTGGGCAGGTCACGGCTGGCGCGACGCCTCGTACACCGGGCCCCAGACCGGGTGGCCGGCCTCGGCCTTGTTGAGCTGGAAGGCGGGGTCCGCCGCCTTGGCCGCACGGAAGGCGGCGCCGCACTCGGCCGTGCGGCCGCTGGTGCAGTAGATGAAGGCCAGCGTCTTGTGGGCCGTGGCCCGGTCGCGTGCCGTGGACAGCTTCAGCGACAGGGCCTGCCCCAGGTAGCGCTCGGCATCGGCGTAGTTCGCTTCGTCGTAGGCGCGCAGGCCCAGCAGCAGGTGGCGCTCGGCCGGGCGGTCGAAGGCGTCACTGACGCTGGGCGCCTCGCCCGGCGTGGCGCAGCCGCCCAAGGCAGCGGCCAGCACCAGGGCAGACAGGGCCGCGGCGGGGCGAAAGGCGGTGGTCATTGTTCGAATCGGTGCTTGATGGTCACCGGTTGATCGGCAGAAACCTCGACCACACGAACCAGGGGTGGTAACTCGCCGTTACGCACGGTGATCGTGTGTCGGCCGGCGGGCAGGCTGAGTCGGCTCAGCGGCGGCGCGATGCCCACCACGGCGCCGTCCACCTCCACCTGGCCCCAGGGGCTGATGGCCAGCTGCACATGGCCGGGCGGGGGAGGCGCGACCGGCTCCGCCACGGCCACGGGTGGCGGGGGCGCCACGGCCTTGGGCCGGCGCACCGGCGGCCGCGCCTTGGGTTCGGCCGGGGCCGGCTCTGCCGCGGCGACGGCGGGCACGGGCGCGCTGCCCGCGGTGGCGTCGGGCGGGGAGTCGGCCAATACGTCGCTGGCGGCCGTGTCGGCGGGCGAGGCCACCACTGGCGTCGCCACCTCTGCGGCCGGCCCGGGCTCCGCCGCAACCGACTCGGCCTCGGCCGGGGCCGGCTCGTCGTGCGTGCGCGACCACAGGGCCTGGCCCAACGCCACGACCCCCACGCTGGCCGCGACCACGGCGCCGAGCACCAGATGGCGGCGGCGCGCATGGCCCGGATCCTCGGCCAGGGCCCGCGCCTCGGGCTGGTCCAGCCAGTGGCGCAGCTCCAGCGAGAGATGGCGCGCGGAGGGATAACGGTCGCCGGGCTCACGGGCCATGGCGCGCGCAGCGATGGCCGACAAGGCGGCCGGGACCCTGGGCAGCACCTGCCGGGCCACCGGCGTGGGCGCATGGAGCACGGCCTCGGTGATGTCCTCCAGCGTCTGGCCGGTGAAGGGGCGCTGGCCGGTGAGCAGCTCGAACAGCACGACGCCGAGCGAGTAGACGTCGCAGCGGCGGTCCAGCGGGTCGCCGCGCAACTGCTCGGGGGCCAGGTAGTAGGGCGAGCCGGCCAGGGGGCCCTCGACCGAGGGGGCGTCGCGGTGGGCGATGCGGGCGATGCCGAAGTCGAGCACCTTGGGGCTGCGGCGGCCCACCATGAAGATGTTGGCCGGCTTGATGTCGCAGTGGATCACGCCCTTGCCGTGGGCGTAGGCCAGCGCGTCGGCCACACGGCGCACGATCTGCGCGGCCTCCACCGGCGAGGGCCGCCATCCCTCGTGCAGCATGTGGCGCAGGTCTCGCCCGCGCAGCGGCTCCATGGCGATGTAGATGCCCTGCTCGGACGGGCCGGCGTCGAACACCGTGACGATGTGCGGGTGCGACAGCCGGGCCGCGGCGCGCGCCTCGTTGAGGATGAGGTCGTCCTGCGTGCCGGAGATGGGCTGGTCGGCGTGCAGCCGCAGGGTCTTGACCGCCACCGCGCGCGAGAGCAGCGGGTCCCAGGCGGCGTAGACGGTGCCCAGGCCACCTTCGCCCAGCACGGCCTTGAGCGCATAACGGCCCACGTGGCCGATCACCGGCCGCTTGACGGGCAGGGTGCTGGCGCCCACATCCGCGCGCCGCTGGTGGGCTGCCGTGGCCGGCGCACCGGGGGCGTCTGCCGCCTCATCGGCGGCCTGCGTGCTGGCCGCCAGGTCCTCGGCCACGGTGGCCTCGAAGGCGGAGTCGGACGAGTCCCTGGCCGGCACTCGCCGGAACGGGTTCCAACGCATGGTGGGAAGCATAGCCAAGGGGCGCGCGGGGGAACTATGGAAAAAGTGGACTGCCGTGCGCCCGCTAACGCCTTGTCACCGTTTCAGCTCGGCGCGCAGGCGGCTGACGGCTTCCTGCAACAGCGGCAGGCTGGTCGCGAAGGACAGACGCACATGACGCTCTGCCGCCGCGGGGCCGAAATCGCGCCCGGGGGTGAGCGCGACGTGGGCACGCTGCATGAGCCGTTCGCAGAACGACCAGCTGCTGTCGGCGTGGGCGCTGCAATCGGCCCAGGCGTAGAAGGCCCCGTCCGGCGCCACGGGCACCGGCAGCCCCAGCTCGGCCAGGGCGGGCACGATGAAGTCGCGTCGCTCGCGGAACGCCTCGCGCCGGCGTTCGTACTCGGCCAGCGACGCCGGCTCGAAGCACGCGAGCGCGGCATGCTGGGCGATGGCCGACGCGCAGATGTAGAGGTTCTGCGCCAGCTTCTCGATGGGCGCCACCAGCTCGGGCGGCACCACCAGCCAGCCCAGGCGCCAGCCGGTCATGGAGAAGTACTTCGAGAAGCTATTGACCGAGATCACGCGCTCGCCCAGGCCGCCGGGCAGCGCCAGGGCGCTGCGTGCGAAGCGTGCGTCGTAGCTCAGTCCCAGGTAGATCTCGTCCACGATGCTGATGCCGCCGCGCGCGTCCACGGTGGCGACGATGCGCTGCAGTTCCTCAGGCTCGATGGAGGTGCCGGTGGGGTTGGACGGGGAGGCCAGCAGCACGCCGCGGCTGGCGGGCGTCCAGGCCGCCTCCACGCCGGCGGCATCCAGCTGGAAGCGGGCCTCGGGTCCGGCGGGCAGCAACCGGGCCGTGGCCCCCGTGGCCGCCACGAAATGGCGGTTGCAGGGGTAGCACGGGTCGGGCATCAGTACCTCGTCGCCCGGCTGGAACAGCGCCAGGCACGTCAGCTGCAACGCGGCCGAGGCGCCGGCGGTGACGATGATGCGCGACGGGTCGATGGCCAGCCCTTGCGTCTGCGCGTACCAGCGCGACAGCGCCTCGCGCAGGGCCGGCAGGCCGGTGGCGTCGGTGTACTGGCTGCGCCCGGCGGCCACGGCGGCCTGCGCAGCCGCCTGGACGGCCGGCGGGGCGGTGAAATCGGGCTCGCCGATGTTCAGGAAGATCATCGGCCGGCCGCCTTGGGCCGGGTCGCAGGCCGGCGAGCGGGCCAGCTCGGCCGCCGCCTTGGCGAACTCCATCACATAGAAGGGCTCGATGTGATCGAGCCGCCCGGCCAGGCGCAGCGCGGCGCCCCGGGTTGCGTTCACCGCGGCGCTCACCGGCGCGTCCGCGCGGCAGCCACCTCGGCCGGCCGCAGCTCGGCAGCGGCCTTGTCGAGCACGCCGTTCACGTACTTGTGGCCGTCCGTGCCACCAAAGGACTTGGCCAGCTCCACGGCCTCGTTGATGGCGACTTTGTAGGGCACGTCGATGCACTGGCGCAGCTCGAACGCGCCGATCATCAGCACCGCGTGCTCGATGGGTGACAGCTCGGCCGTGGGACGGTCCACGTGGCGCGCCAGTACCTCGTCCAGCGGCGCCGCCTCGCGGATGCAGCCGTGCAGCAGGGTGTCGAACAGCACGGCGTCGCACTTGGCGAAGCCATCCTGCTCCCGCATGTGGGCGTCGATGACGCCGGCGTCGCTGCCGGCGATGAGCCATTCGTACAGCCCTTGCAGCGCGAACTCGCGGGCGCGCCGGCGCGGCGACTTGGCCGGCGGCGCGCGGCGGGCAGGCTGGGCGGGGGAGGGGGTGTTCACAGCAGGTCGTCCAGCAGGTTGGCCATCTCCACCGCCACCCGGGCGGCATCGCGGCCCTTGTCGGCGGTGCGGGCCCAGGCCTGCGCCTCGTTCTCGACGGTGAGGATGGCGTTGGCGATGGGAATCTGGTGGTCCAGCGACACTCGGGTCACCCCGGCACCGCTCTCGTTGGCCACCAGCTCGAAGTGGTAGGTCTCGCCGCGGATGATGCAGCCCAGGGCGATCAGCGCGTCGAAATCCTCGCTGTCCGCCATGGCCTTGAGCGCCACGGGCACTTCCAGCGCAC
Organism: Burkholderiales bacterium; assembly: GCA_016213265.1. Lineage (GTDB taxonomy): Bacteria > Pseudomonadota > Gammaproteobacteria > Burkholderiales > Burkholderiaceae_C > Ideonella. The sequence goes on from JACRBA010000144.1 coordinate 26,581, forward strand.
CCGGCACCGTGACCTGGGTGATGTGCTTGTCGGCCACGCCGAGGGCGGCCAGCTCGGCCAGGCAGGCGTCGGCCAGCGCGCGGGTGATGGGGTCGTTGAATCGCGCCCGGACGATGCCGATGGACAGGCCTTCGCCGTCCAGCGGGGCGCTCTGGCCCTGGTCAGCACCTTGCATTCGTGAGTCCTTGGAGATGGGGGTCGGTGGGCGCGGCGGGGTGGCGCGCGGCCCTCATTCTGCGGGCTGGAAGCCGGTGACCTCCAACCCGTAGCCCGTCATGCTGGGCATGCGGCGCGGGCTGCCCAGCAGGCGCATCCGGCGCACGCCCAGCTCGCGCAGAATCTGCGCACCCACGCCGTACGTGCGCAGGTCCATGGCGGCGGGCGGGGCCGGGGGCGCGCCTTCGGCCGGCAGCAGGCCGGCCAGCAGGCGCTCGGCCTCGCCGGCGCCGCAGTTCAGCAGCACGGCCAGGCCACGCTCGCTCGCCTGGAGCCGGGCCAGCGCCTGCGGCAGCGGCCAGGAGTGGCCGGTGGGGCCCGCATCGAGCAGGTCCAGCACCGACAGCGGCTCGTGCACGCGCACCAGCACCTCGTCGCCCTCGGCCCAGCGCCCCTTGGCCAGCGCCACGTGCACGCCACCGGAGCGGTCTCGGAAGACGTGCGCGTCGAACAGGCCCTGGGCGGTCTGCAGCGGACGCTGACCGACCGGTGTGACGAGTGATTCGTTGCGGCTGCGGTACTGGATGAGGTCGGCGATGGTGCCGATCTTCAGGCCATGCTCGCGGGCGAAGACCTCGAGATCGGGCAGGCGGGCCATGGTGCCGTCGTCGTTCATGATCTCGCAGATCACGGCGGCGGGGGTCAGGCCTGCCATGGCGGCCATGTCGCAGCCGGCCTCGGTGTGTCCGGCGCGCATGAGCACGCCACCCTCCTGGGCCTGCAGCGGGAAGATGTGGCCGGGCTGCACCAGGTCGCTTGCCTTGGCATCCTTGGCGACGGCGGCCTGCACCGTGCGGGCGCGGTCGGCGGCGGAGATGCCGGTGGTCACGCCCGTGGCCGCTTCGATGGACACCGTGAAGGCGGTGCCGTGTACGGTGCCGTTGCGCGAGGCCATGGGCGGCAGCCGCAGTCGCTCGCAGCGCTCGCGCGTGAGCGTGAGGCAGATCAGGCCGCGGCCGTGCTTGGCCATGAAGTTGATCGCCTCGGGCGTCACGTGGTCGGCGGCCAGGACCAGGTCGCCCTCGTTCTCGCGGTCTTCCTCGTCCACGAGGATGACCATGCGGCCGGCGGCGAGCTCGGCCACCAGCTCGGGAATCGGGGAAATGGGCATCCCCTGATTGTAGGCGGCGGGCCTGGGAAGCCGCGCGCCGAGGGGCGTGGGGTGTCAGTCCTGCGGGCGGCGCAGGCGCAGCCGGAGGTCATTGCCCACCGGCACGGCCTCGTGCAGGTGGAAGCGCCGCGCGTCGGCCAGGCGGGCCAGTGGCGCCGTGTGCGCCATCGGTCGGCCTTCGCCCAGCAGCACGGGCGCCTGGTACAGCAGCAGCTCGTCCACCCAGCCGGCGTCCAGCAGGGCTCCGTTGAGCCGGGCGCCCGCCTCGACGTGCAACTCGTTCACCTGGCGCCGCACCAGCTCGGCCATCACCGCGGGCAGGTCGACCCGGCCGTCGGCGCCCGGGGCGGCCAGCACCTCGGCGCCCCGGGCGGTCAGCGCGGTGCCGCGGTCGCCGGGGGCGGCGGCGGTGATGATCAGCAGCGGCGCCTCGGCATGGAACAGACGCGCCTCGGGGGGCGTGCGCAGCCCGGAGTCCAGCACCACACGCAGCGGCTGGCGGGCAATGGCATGGCCCCGCACGTCCAGCCGGGGGTCGTCCGCCAGCACGGTGCCCGAGCCGGTGAGCAGGGCGGCGGCCCGGCGCCGCCAGGCGTGGCCGTCATGCCGGGCGGCTTCGCCGGTGATCCACTGGCTGCTGCCATCGGGCAGGGCGGTGCGGCCGTCGAGCGACGCGGCCACCTTCATGCGCACCCACGGTCGCCCGCGCTCCATGCGGCTGAAGAAGCCGATGTTCAGCTCGCGGCACGCGTGTTCGGCCGCCGGGCCGGCCATGTCCACCTGGATCCCGGCCGCCCGCAGCCGCGCCATGCCCTGGCCGTTGACGAGCGGGTTGGGGTCGCCGGCGGCGACGACCACGCGCCGCACGCCCGCCTCGATGAGCGCGTCGCAGCAGGGCGGGGTGCGGCCATGGTGGGCGCAGGGTTCCAGCGTGACGTAGGCGGTGGCGCCGCGCGCGTCCGCCCCAGCCAGGCGTGCGGCGCGCAGCGCCATCACCTCCGCATGGGCGGAGCCCGCGGCCTGGGTGTGGCCCTCGCCGAGCCAGCGGCCGTCCGCCGCCACCAGCACGCAGCCCACCCGGGGGTTGGGCTCGCTCAGCCCCACGGCCCCCTCGGCCAGGCGCAGCGCGTGGGCCATGGGGTCGGGGGTGTGCGCAGTGGTGGCGGACATGCACCCAGTGTACGAAGGCCCCCCTTCGGAGGGGGGCGGGGCTCCCCCTCCAGGGGGAACGACCCCGTGGCAGGCCCTGCCAAGAATGCGCACCGTCTCGGGAGGAGAACCATGCGACATCTCATGCGGGCCCGCCGGGCCGTGCGCGGCACCACCCTGGTGGAAACGTTGGCGGCGTTGGCGGTGGCAGGCGTCACCGCGGCGGTCGGCGCGCCCAGCCTCAACAGCTTCATGCAGCGCTCCGTCGTCCAGGCCCAGGCCGAATCCCTTCGCTCGGCGCTGCGACTGGCGCGCCAGGAGGCCATGGCCCGGGGCGAGACGGTGACGGCCTGCGCCCTCGACAGCCAGGCGTACGCGCGCGGCAGCGCCACCTGCGCGCCGCGTGGTGAGGATTGGAGCGCCGGCTGGCTGGTGTTCATCGACCGCGACGACCGTGGCACCGTCGACGAGGCGGATCGTGTGGTGTCCGTGCAGCTGGCCCCGTCGCCCGGCGGCTCGGTGGTGGGCACCCACCGCTACTTGAGCTACCGCCCCAGCGGCGTCCTGTTGTCCGGCATGGGGCACCTGCGGGTCGTGCCGCCCGGCGAGCCGGGGGTGGACGAGCCCGCGCCGGGCTCCCTGCTGGTGTGCGTGAACCGGTCTGGCCGGCCGCGACTCACCGACGCTGCGGACTGCGACTGACCGGGCCGGGTTCGGCCGGCGTGCCGCTCGTCGGCGAGCGCTGGCCGTTCGTCCGGCGCATGGTGCCGGTCGCGTTCGCCAGGCCGATCATGGCCAGATGGACCGCTTCCCGCATCCCTCACCGACCCGTTGGCGGCGCCTGCCGGGCTTCACGCTGGTGGAAATGCTCGTCACGCTCGCCATTGCCGGCATCCTGGTGGCGCTGGCGGCGCCCGCCATGAGCAGCTTCCTGGCCGAGCAGGCCGCCGCCGGCAATGCGGACGAACTGGCGGCCGCCTTCCGCTTCGCCCGGTCGGAGGCGGTGAAGCGCTCGGCCAGTGTCACGGTGTGCGCCAGCAGCGACGGCTCCAGCTGTGGCGACGACTGGAGCGCCGGCTGGATCGTCTCCGCGGGCGACAACCTGCTCAAGGTGCAGAACGGCCTGCGGGCCATGGACCATGTGGACGCGGACGCCGACTCCGTGACCTTCGCTTCCAACGGCCTGGTGAGCGAAGGTGGCGGCAGCGCATTCACCTTCGTGCCGACCGGCGGCGACACCAACCTGCAGCGCGTGGTGCAGCTCGACGTGCAGGGCAAGGTGCAGGTGACGAAGGGGAGTTCCTGATGATTCGGCTCTCTCGTGGCCGCCGGCAGGGCGGCGTGTCCCTGATCGAAGTGCTGGTGGCGATGCTCATCGTGTCGCTCGGCGTGCTGGCCATGGCCGGCCTGCTGGCCACGGCCTCGCGCTATGGGCGCACCAGCGAGTTCCGCGCCGTGGCCACCATGCTGGCCAACGACATGGCGGACCGCATCCGCGCCAACAAGGCGGCATTGCTGGAGAGCACGAGCGCCTATGACATGACGGGCGACTACAGCAGCTGGGCCGAGGAGCCCGGTGACGGAGCCGCGTGCCTCGACGTGACGGCGTGCACGGCGGCCGAGATCGCCGTGCAGGACCGGGCTGCCTGGGGGCAAGCGGTGTTCGCGGGCCTGCCGGGCGGGGCCGGCTTCGTGTCGGTCTCCGAGGCCATGGCGGGCGGCGCCGTTGGCCGCAACTTCACTGTGGACGTCTGGGTGGCCTGGCTCGACCCCGACGCCGACACGGACCTGCCCACGGCGGAGGACGCAAAGGAGTGCCCGCCCGCTTTCCAGGAGCAGGAACCGCAGCCGCGCTGCGCCTTCTTCCGGGTGGGGCTGTGACCATGCGCATGCCACGATTTGTCCTTCGCCAGCGGGGCTTCTCGCTCATCGAGCTGATGATCTCCATGGTCATCGGCCTGGTGGTCATCGGCGCCATGTTCGCGGCCTACGTGGGCAGCGGCCTGTCGAGCCGCAACACGCGCGCCATGTCGCAGATCACCGAAGACGCCAGCATCGCGCTGAGCGTGATGAGGTCGGCCATCGCGGCCACCAGCTACATCGTGCCGGACAACTCCGACGCCAACGGCTTCGTCAGTGTCACGGGAGGGAATGGCCGGGAAAACACCCTGAGCGGCTGCAACAACACGTTTGCCGAGCCGGGGGCTGACCTGGCGGCGCTGGACTGCAGCGAGGGGGAAGGCCCTCACGCCATCGCGGTCAGCTACGAGGCCGATGCGCTGAACAGCGCGGTGTCGGCCGCCGGCGTGCCACTCGACTGCCTGGGCAATGACATTCCGGACAGCGGCGGTGTGCGGGCCGCGTACCAGCGCTTCTACATCGACGAGGGGGCCCTGCATTGCCGGGGCCCGGGCAACGACAGCTCGCAGGCGCTCGTGGACAACGTGATCGACATGCGCATCCAGTACGGCCTGGGGTGTGACCCCACCGTCGACCATGCCGTGAACAGCCGCGGGTGCCCAGATCCCGCGGTGGACCGTGGCCGTGTGGTGCGCTACATGGACGCCGCGGCCATTCGCGACGCCGATGCCGCGCTGTTCAACTGGGCGCTGTCGGTTCGCCTGTGCGTCACGGTGGCCAGCGCCGACAACGTGCTGGACACGGCGAGCCAGTACACCGACTGCAACGGCGACAAGGCCGATCCGCCCGATGGCGACGATGACCGGCGGATGATTCGCTCGTTCACCACCACCATCACGTTGCCGAACCGGCTGGAGGGCCGCCTGTGAACACGTTTCGTCGCAGGAGCGCCCGCCGCGCGCACCGCACCCAGCGGGGTGTCGCGCTCATGGTGGCGCTCGTCATGCTGGTGATCATCGGCCTGGCGTCGGTGTCGGTGATGCGCGGTGCGCTGAACTCCGACCTCATCGCCAACAACACGCGCGTGCAGTCGGTGGCGGCGCAGGCCGCGCAGATCGGCCTCACCTACTGTGAGCGGCTGCTCAACGACACCGATCCGTCGGACGGCTCCGATCTGGAGAAGTTGCACACGACGGCGGGGGCGGATCCGTCCTTCTTCAACACCCTGGGCAACTGGTCGAACGACAACATTTACGAGGTGCCGGATGACTGGATGGCGTCGGCCGACAGCAGCTTCACCCCGGACACGCTCCCGCAGTGCATGGTCGAGCAACTCGACGACACCACCCGCGGTGATCGGCAGTTCGCAGTGACCGCGCGCGGTTTCAGCCCGGACTACTCCGCCGACGACAACGGCAACCCTGCTTCGGGTTCGGTCGTCTGGTTGCAATCGCGGCTGCTCTACGAAAAGTGACCGGCTCGCCCGCTTGCCTCATCCCGTCTTGAACGACCCGACCGACTGACGAGGTCCCCATGTCGCTCTCCGCACTCTCCATTGCCCGCCCCTGGCTCGCCGCACTCGCGCTCACCGCGCTGACGGGTGCTGCCTGGGCCGCCGAACCCGCGCAAATCCCGCTGTCGAGCCGGGTGTCCGAGCCGCCGACCCCGAACGTCATGGTGACCATCGACGACTCGGGTTCCATGCTCGCCGACTATGTGCCTGAGGGCACGTTCACGCTCAACAATTGGACGGGCTCCCTGGTCACTGGCTGGGTGGGGGCGTTCCCGGGCGACTGGCGCAAGATCTGCTCGGCCGGCAACAGCAACTGCGTGGGCACACCCAAGGGCTGGGCCTGGCCGCGCGGCACCTACCAGACGGGTACGGTGATCTCTGCCAAGGGCGGCACGGCGGAGAACAACTTCCAGCGTCGCTTCCGTTCGCCGGACGTCAACAAGACCTACTACAACCCGGACGTGCGGTACCTGCCCTGGTGGAAGCCGGACGGCTCCGGGCGCATGGCAAATTCCCCCCCTGCGGCGGCCCGCTGGGACCCGACGATCAACACGAGCACGCTGAACCTCACCGTCAAGCACACCGGCAAGACCCGGTGGTACACGGCAACGAACACCTGGGTGGAAGAGTCTCGTGATTTCTATCCGGGTCTGGTCTATCGGCTCAACCCCGGCACGAACCCCGACGTGGCGGCCAACTTCACCCGCTACGACATCAACGTGGACGGTGAACACGCCCCGGCGGTGAAGCATGTGAACCGCACGGATTGCGCGGGAACGCGATGCACGCTGGCCGAGGAGCGCCAGAACTTTGCCAACTGGTTCACCTACTACCGCATGCGGGAGTCGCTCACCAAGGCGGCCGTGTCGGAGTCGCTGGTCGCGTTCAAGGACAAGTTGCGCGTTGGCTGGGGGCGAATCAACAACTTCGCTGCGTCCGATGTGGATGGAGAGGACTTTTCCGTCATCGAAACTGCCGCCCGTGGCGGTCCGATTCGGCAGCTGAACGCCGACCGTATGAAGACCGTGCTCACCGGCGTGCAGGGGCTCATGTCCTGGCCCAGCACCCCGTTGCGCATTGCCCTCGACGAGGTGGGCCGCTACTTCGACCGCAGCGAGCTGCAGACCGGCAGCCCGTGGCTGGAGGATCCGGGCAACTCGTCGTCCGCCAAGCTGGCCTGCCGTCGCTCGGTGAGCCTGCTCATGACGGACGGCTACTACAACGACGACTACAGCGACGCGGGGGATGTCGACGGCAACAAGGGCCCCGACTACGCCAAGGCCAACCCCAACGGCTACACGCCCACCGGCTATGTGCCCGGCACGCCGTTCATCGATGGCCCGCCCAGTGTGTCCAACACGTTGGCGGATGTGGCGATGAAGTACTTCGTGAAGGACCTGGACACGACCATCGACAACAAGGTCTGGACGGTGGACGGCGATATTGCCTATTGGCAGCACCTGACCCAGTTCATGGTGGGCTTCGGCGTGAAGGGCACCCTCGACTCCACGCCGGACAAGAAAGCCGACACCCTGTCCAAGCTGAAGGCTGGCACGCTGAAGTGGCCCGACCCGACCAAGGGCAACCCGCAGAAGATCGACGACATGTGGCATGCCGCCGTGAACACGGGCGGCGACTTCTATTCCGTGTCCAACGTGACGGAGCTGACCGAGGCCCTGGTCGACGCCTTCGGCAAGGCCGCGGGCAGCGAGGCCAAGGAGGCGGGCGTGTCGGTGGCGATGCCCTTCACCTCGGCCAACAACGTGAAGTACGTGCCCAAGTACAAGTCGGTGTCCTGGTATGGCGACGTCGAGGCCTATGAGCTGTCCGAGAAGGGCCAGCAGGAGAGCCTGAAGTGGAAGGCCAGCGACACCGTGCCGGCGCCTGCCGACCGCAATCTGCTCACCTGGAATGGCACAGCGGGCGTGCCCTTCAAGTGGGGCGCGGGTGGCATGGGTGCTGTCAACCAGGCGCTGGTGGGCAGCGAAACGCTCACCAACTTCATCCGTGGCGACCACAGCCAGGAAGGTGACGGCAAGCTCTACCGCGACCGCGGTGGCAAGGTGCTGGGCGACTTCGTGAACTCGCCGCCGGTGCTCGTCGGCTCCTACCTCGACCACGGCTACTCCGCCATTGACAGCGGCTACGCCGATTACCTGGTGAACAAGCGCCTTGGCCGCCAGGAGCCGCTGGTGGTCGTGGGCGGCAATGGTGGCGTGGTGCACTTCTTCCGGGGCAGCGACGGCGCGGAGGTTTTCGGCTACGTGCCGCGCACGGGCCTGCCCAACCTGAAGCTCATCGCGGACAAGAACTACGGCGGCAACGACAACTTCCACCGCTTCTTCGTCGACGGGCCCATGACCGAGTCCGATGTCAAGATCGGTGGCGCCTGGACCAACGTGGTCGTGGGCGCCATGGGTGCGGGCGGCAAGGCGTTCTTCACGCTGCGCATTCCCACCCAGTACGGCACGCCGACCGCCACGGATTTCCAGGCCAGCACCGTGCTCTGGGAGAAGACCGGCGAGACCGACGCCGACATCGGCTACATGTTCGCGGACTTCGCGGCCGGCAAGGTCAAGGATGGCGGCTGGAAGCTCTTCGTGGGCAACGGCGTCTACAGCACCAACGGCAATGCGGTGCTCCTGGTCGTCGACGTGGAAACCGGCAACATCGACAAGAAGATCACCGTGGCCACGGGGGGCGACACCGGCCTGATGGGCGTGTCGCTGGTTCGGGATGGGACCACGGGGGAGGTCGTGGCGGCCTACGCCGGCGACATGAAGGGCAATGTCTGGCGTTTCGACTTCGAAGGCGCCTCGCAGGAGAGCTGGAAGGTGGGCTTCAACGGGCAGCCGCTGTTCGTGGCCACCGGAGAGGGCGGCGGCCGTCAGCCGATCACGGCGCCCCCGGTGTTCGTGACGCACCCCGAACGTGGCCGCGTGGTGCTGTTCGGCACCGGCAAGCTGGTGGACGAGGCAGACTCCGAGAACGGCGACGTGCAGACCTACTACGGTGTGTGGGATCCGACGGCCGGCGGCGCCTCATCCGCCAACGACCCGAGCCCCTTCGCCGACGTCGACTCCGGCCGCTCCGTGCTGCAGAAGCAGACCATCCTCACCGACCCCATCACGGACGACAACGGCACCTACTACAAGGTCGAATCCTCAGAGGTCGACTGGAAGACCCAGAAGGGCTGGTACGTGGACCTGCCCTGGAACCGCCAGCGCGTGATCTATCCGTCCATGCTGCTGGCGGGCGAGTACGTGTACTTCAGCACGCTCGTGCCAGCAGCACCGGCCGGGCAGTGCGACGTGTCCACTGGCGAGGGCTACAACTTCCTGTTGCGGGCGGTGGACGGCGGTGTGCTCACGGAACCGGTGTTCGACACCGACGGCGACGGCGACATCGATGCCGACGACGAGGTCGTGCAGGGCAAGAAGGCGCTGGCCGATGGCCGTGATGGACTGATCCTGGATGACGACGGCGATGGTGATCCGCCGAAGGATTCCGAGTGCGTGGATGGATGGCGGACCTACTATTTCGTGGACACCACCGGCAACGTGCAGCAGGCCCGCGTGCCTTGTCCCGGAAACGGAGGCCCCGGCCCGAAGGATCGGATCTGGAAGCAGATCGTGAACCCGCCGACCGGAGGTTGACCGATCCATGGCACGCGTACACAGTCACACCATGACACGTTCTTCGAGTTTCGCTGGGCCGGCCGGCCGGCCGGCCCGCACCGCCGGGTTCACCTTGATCGAGCTGATGATCGTGGTGGCCATCATCGGCATCCTCGCGTCCATCGCGTACCCCGCCTACACCGAGCAGGTGAAACGGGGCAAACGCAGCGATGCGAGCACCGTGATGATGGAGGCGGCGCAGGTCATGCAGCGCTACTACAACGTCAACACCAGCTTCGGTGACGACGACGCCGCCAACGAGGCGCTCGCCGCGGCCGGCGTGGACCAGTCGCCCAAGGGGGCGACCTCGGCGGACTACACCATCAGCATCGATGTCGGCGACACGGGGCGCACCTACGATCTCACCGCGACGCCCGCGCAGACCGACAGCAAGTGCGGCAACCTCACGCTGACGCACACCGGCCAGAAGGGCAGCTCCGCCGGCGACGTGGCAGAGTGCTGGAAGTAACCCGCGGCGACTGGGGGCGGCGGCCAGGGGCCACCGGCCGCCTCAGATCTCCTTGATGAGCCGGCTGAACTCGTCCACGTCCTCGAAGCTGCGGTACACCGACGCGAATCGCACGTAGGCCACCTTGTCCAGCCGCTTGAGCTCGCGCATGACGAGCTCCCCCACGCGGGTGGAGGGCACTTCGCGCAGGCCGCTGGCCAGCAGCTTGTCCTGGATGCGCTCGATGGCGGCATCCACCTGCTCGATGCTCACCTGGCGTTTGCGCAGCGCCAGCGTCATCGAGGCGCGCAGCTTGGCGGGGTCGAACTCCACCCGCGCCCCGCTGCGCTTCACCACGGCGGGCAGCGCGATCTCTGCCCGCTCGTAGGTGGTGAAGCGCTTGTCGCACTTGCCGCAGCGCCGACGGCGCCGCACCACGTCGCCCTCGTCCGACTCCCGGGTCTCCACGACCTGGGTGTCACCGTGGGCGCAGTAGGGGCAGCGCATCATTCAGCGGGAAGACGGCCCGCCACGGCTCAGCGGTAGACCGGGAAGGCGCGGGTGAGGGCGGCCACCTGCTCGCGCACGCGGGCCAGGGTGGCTTCGTCGTGGGGCTTGTCGAGCACGTCGGCGATCAGGTGGGCCGTCTGGCGCACCTGCTCTTCCTTGAACCCGCGGGTGGTCATGGCCGGGGTGCCCAGGCGGATGCCGCTGGTGACCATGGGCTTCTGCGGGTCGTTCGGGATGCCGTTCTTGTTGCAGGTCATGTGGGCGCTGCCAAGGATGGCCTCGGCTTCCTTGC
>JACRBA010000011.1 GCA_016213265.1 Burkholderiales bacterium
AGCCGGAGCCCGCGGCGGCCTGAAGCCCGGCGCTCAGCCTGCCGACGGCGGCGGCGCCCTGCGCAGCCAGGCCCGCGCCCAGCCGAGGCCGGCCGACGTGCCACCCGGCGCCTGGCCGGCGGCCGGCAGGTACTCGCAGCCCAGCCAGCCGCTCCACCCCGGGGCGGCACCGGCCGCCTGCAGCGTGTCGAGCCGGGCGAAGACAGCCGGCCAGTCCACCGGCCCGCCCGCGGGCTCATGCCGGCCCGGCACGCCGGCCACCTGCACGTGGCCCACCCGCCCGCTGGGCAGCCAGGCGTCGAGCGCGCCCAGCACGTCGCCCTCGGTGCGGGCCACGTGGTACAGGTCCATCTGCACGCGCAGGTTCGGGGCGCCCAGCGCCTGCACCACCGCATGCGCCTGCGCCTGCGTGGCCAGCAGGTAGCCGGGCACGTCGTGCGCGTTCAAGGGCTCGATCAGCAGCTCGCAGCCTGCGCGGCGCGCCTGTGCGGCGGCCCAGTCGAGATGCGCCAGGTAGGTGGCCTCGGCCCGCGCGCGCGCCACGCCGGCAGGCACCACGCCCGCCAGCAGGTGGATGCGCGGGCAGCCCACCGTGTGCGCGTAGGCGAGCGCACGCTCGACGCCGTCACGGCATGCGGCCTCCCGGCCCGGCAGTGCCGCCAGCCCACGCTCTCCGGCGGCCCAGTCGCCGGCCGGTGCATTCATGAGCACCAGCGCCTGCCCATGGTCGCGCAGCCGTGCGGCCATCTCGTTCGCCGGCACCTCGTACGGGAACTGACACTCCACCGCCTCGAACCCGTCCGCCGCGGCGGCGCGCACACGCTCGGCGAACGGCCACTCGGGGTACAGCAGGCTGAGGTTGGCGGCCAGGCGCGGCATGGCGGCCATTGTCGTCCGGGCGGTCGCCGCATTTATGCGAGGGGCGGATAAGCAGCGCCGGATCGATTCGTTCCCTGCGGGGTCGTGCACGCGCAGCATCGATCCCGTGCACCTGCTGCCGCCATCCGCCCACCCCATTCGTGAGTCTGTGAGGTAATCCCATGGCCACCGCACCCACCTGGTTCCACCCCCGTCACACCGCCGCGAACGACGACGCCCACGCGCGCGACGCCCGGCTGCTCATCGTGCCGGGGCTGCACGGCAGCGGCAGCGACCACTGGCAAACCTGGCTGGAGCGGCGCGTGCCCGGTGCCGTGCGCATCGAGCTGCCCGACTGGGGCCATGCCGACCTGGCCCGCTGGGCGGGCGCCATCGACGACGCGCTGCGCCAGCACCGCGCGGCGGGCTGGGTGGTGGCCGCCCACAGCTTCGGCTGCCTGGCGCTCGCCCACTATGCGGCCCGTGGCGGCCGCGGCGTGCAGGGTGCGCTGCTGGCTGCCCCCGCCAACCCCGACCGTTTCGCGCTGGACGAAGCGCAGCTGAACCGCCCGCTGCCCTTCGCGTCCACGCTGGTCGCCAGCGCCAACGACCCGTGGATGTCCTTCGCCGACGCCTGCTACTTCGCGCGCCGCTGGGGCAGCGAGCTGGTCGACGCCGGCGAGGCCGGACACATCAACCCGGCCACCGGGTTCGGGCCCTGGCCCGATGGGCAGTCGCTGGTCGAGCGCCACCTGCAGCGCGTGCGGGCGGGTACGCAGCCACGGGGTGTGCCGGCGAGCCCGGCGCTGCGCTTTGCCTGGTGAGGCGGCAGGGGCGCAGTCTGCGCCCGCCGCATAAGCAGCGACGATTTGATTCGTTCCGCGCGGCAAGGTGGCTTCCTAGCATCCATCGCGTCTGCCACCCTTGCCGCACGCACCATGACGTTCCGCTTTGCTTCCGCCGGCCTCGCCGCCGCCCTGCTGGCCCTGAGCACCTTCGCCACACAGGCCAAGGACATCACCCTGCTCAACGTGTCGTACGACCCGACACGCGAGCTGTACCAAGACTTCAACAAGGCCTTCGCGGCGCACTGGAAGGCCAAGACGGGCGACACCGTCACGGTGAAGCAGTCGCACGGCGGCTCGGGCAAGCAGGCCCGCTCGGTCATCGACGGCCTGGAGGCCGACGTGGTGACGCTGGCCCTGGCCTACGACATCGACGAGCTGGGCGCCAAGGCCAAGCTGATCCCCGCCGAGTGGCAGAAGCGCCTGCCGCACAACAGCAGCCCCTACACCTCCACCATCGTGTTCCTGGTGCGCAAGGGCAACCCCAAGGGCATCAAGGACTGGCCTGACCTGGTGAAACCGGGCGTGCAGGTGATCACGCCCAACCCCAAGACCAGCGGCGGCGCCCGCTGGAACTACCTCGCCGCCTGGGGCTACGCGCTCAAGGCGCCGGGCGGCAGCGAGGCCAAGGCGCGCGAGTTCGTCACCGCGCTGTTCAAGAACGTGCCGGTGCTCGATTCCGGCGCACGCGGCTCCACCACCACCTTCGTCGAGCGCGGCATCGGCGACGTGTTCATCAGCTGGGAGAACGAGGCCTTCCTCGCAGTGAAGGAGCTGGGCCCGGACAAGTTCGAGATCGTCGTGCCCTCGGTGAGCATCCTGGCCGAGCCGCCGGTGACGGTGGTGGACAAGGTGGTGGACAAGCGCGGCACGCGCGAGGTGGCCACCGCCTACCTGCAGTACCTGTACAGCCCCGAAGGCCAGAAGATCGCGGGCGACAACTACTACCGCCCCACCGACCCGAAGGTGGCGGCGCAGTTCGACAAGCTCTTCCCCAAGATCAAGCTGTTCTCGGTGGACGAGCTGGGCGGCTGGACCCAGGCCCAGCGGCTGCACTTCAACGACGGTGGGCTCTTCGACGCCATCTACACCAAGCGCTGAGCCCACGGGGCCGGCCGCCTCGCCAGCGGCGCGGAGCGAATAAGCAACGTCGATTTGCTTCGTTCCGCGCCGCGGGGCGCCTACCTAGCATCGGTTTTCGCATGACACCTCGGAAGGCGCCACCGTGTTCCTCTCTCGCACCCTTCTCAGACGCCACAGCGTGCTGCCCGGCTTCGACCTGGCGCTCGGCTTTGCACTGACCTACCTGTGCCTGGTGGTGCTGCTGCCGCTGTCGGCCGTCTTCCTCAAGACCTTCACGCTCACCTGGACCGCCTTCTGGGACACCGTGACCGCGCCGCGCGTGATGGCCTCGTACCGGCTCACCTTTGGCGCATCCTTCGCCGCCGCGCTCATCAACGCCACGTTCGGCCTGCTGGTGGCCTGGGTGCTGGTGCGCTATGAGTTCCCGTTCAAGCGCGTGGTCGACGCGCTGGTGGACCTGCCCTTCGCCCTGCCCACCGCGGTGGCCGGCATCGCGCTGACGGCGCTCTATGCCACCAACGGCTGGATCGGCCAGTGGCTGCCCTTCAAGGTGGCCTTCACGCCCGTGGGCGTGTTCGTGGCGCTCACCTTCATCGGCCTGCCCTTCGTGGTGCGCACGGTGCAGCCCGTGCTGGAAGATCTGCAGAAGGAGCTGGAGGAGGCCGCCGCCACGCTGGGCGCCACGCGCCTGCAGACCTTCCGCCTGGTGATCTTCCCGGCCCTCATGCCGGCGCTGCTCACCGGCTTCGCGCTGGCCTTCGCGCGCGCCCTGGGCGAGTACGGCTCGGTGATCTTCATCGCCGGCAACATGCCCATGGTCAGCGAGATCACGCCGCTGCTGATCATCACCAAGCTCGAGCAGTACGACTACGCCGGCGCCACCGCCATCGCGGTGGTGATGCTGGTGATCGCCTTCACCCTGCTGCTCGCGATCAATCTCATCCAGGCCTGGGCGCGGCAGCGCCAGGGCAAGTGACGCCATGAACACCATCGCATTGCCGCTGCCCGCCGCGGCCACGACCCGCTCCGCGCTGGCGTCCACCCAGGAGGCCCCGTGGGTGCGCTGGACGCTCATCGGCGTGGCGCTCACCTTCCTCACCCTGTTCCTGTTCGTGCCGCTGGCCGCCGTGTTCGTGGAGGCGCTGAAGAAGGGCTGGGACGTCTACCTGGCCGCCATCGTGGAGCCCGACGCCGTGTCGGCCATCCAGCTCACGCTGCTGGCCGCGGCCATCTCGGTGCCGCTGAACCTGGTGTTCGGCATCGCCGCGGCCTGGGCCATCGCCAAGTTCGACTTCCGCGGCAAGAACCTGCTGCTCACGCTGATCGACCTGCCCTTCTCGGTGAGCCCCGTCATCGCCGGCCTGATCTACATGCTGGTCTTCGGCCTGCAGGGCTGGTTCGGCGAGTGGCTGCGCGACCACGACCTGAAGATCGTGTTCGCCGTGCCCGGCATCGTGCTGGCCACCGTGTTCGTCACCTTCCCGTTCATCGCCCGCGAGCTCATCCCGCTGATGCAGGCGCAGGGCCAGGAGCAGGAGGAAGCCGCGCGCGTGCTGGGTGCCTCGGGCTGGCAGATCTTCTGGCGCGTCACGCTGCCCAACGTGAAGTGGGCGCTGCTGTACGGCGTGATCCTGTGCAACGCGCGCGCCATGGGTGAGTTCGGCGCCGTCTCGGTGGTGTCCGGCCACATCCGCGGCATGACCAACACCATGCCGCTGCACATCGAGATTCTCTACAACGAGTACCAGTTCGCCGCCGCGTTCGCCGTGGCCTCGCTGCTGGCCGGCCTGGCGCTCGTCACCCTCGTCCTCAAGTACGCGGTCGAACAGCGTGTGAAGTTCGACCCCCACGCTCCCTCCGGTCGCTGCCCCCCAAGGGGGCTTCGGCAGCAGACCGGCGAAGCCGGCTCTGCGCCGACGGCTTGATTTCGCTTACCGAACCTGGAGACCCCACCATGAGCATCGAAGTCCGCAACCTGGTCAAGCGCTTCGGCACGCTGGCGGTGTGCGACCACCTGAACCTCGACATTCCCTCCGGCGAGCTGGTGGCCCTGCTGGGCCCCTCGGGCTCCGGCAAGACCACCCTGCTGCGCATGATCGCGGGGCTGGAGCAGCCCGACTCCGGCAGCGTGCTGTTCCACGGCGAGGACGCCACCTTCGCCGATGTGCGCGAGCGCAACGTGGGCTTCGTGTTCCAGCACTACGCGCTGTTCGGCCACATGACCATCTTCGAGAACGTGGCCTTCGGCCTGCGCGTGCGCCCCAAGGCCAGCCGGCCGTCCGACGCGCAGATCCGCGACAAGGTGATGTCGCTGCTCAGCCTGGTGCAGCTGGAGCCGCTGGCCGGCCGCTACCCGCACCAGCTCTCGGGCGGCCAGCGCCAGCGCGTGGCCCTGGCGCGCGCGCTGGCGGTGGAGCCCAAGGTGCTGCTGCTCGACGAGCCCTTCGGCGCGCTCGACGCCAAGGTGCGCAAGGAGCTGCGCCGCTGGCTGCGCCGTCTGCACGACGAGATGCACGTCACCAGCGTGTTCGTCACCCACGACCAGGAAGAGGCCATGGAAGTGGCCGACCGCATCGTGGTGATGAACGAGGGCCGCATCGAGCAGGTGGGGGCGCCCGACGAGGTCTACGACCACCCCGCCACTCCCTTCGTGCTGAAGTTCCTGGGCGACGTGAACCTCTTCCACGGCCGCACCGGCCTGGCCCCCGGCCACGACGAGGCCGTGAGCTACGTGCGCCCGCACGAGCTGGACATCGTCGGCGAGGCCGCCGACGGCACCTGGGCCGTGCGCCTGGCGCAGACGCTCACCGTGGGCCCCAACACCCGCCTGGAGTTCCAGCGCGAGGAAGACGGCTCCTACGTGGACGTGGAGGTCTCGCGCGAAACCTGGCTGCAGCTGCGCGACACCCTGCAGCTCGCCCCGGGCCGCAGCGCCTTCCTGCGCCCGCGCAAGGTGACGCGGTTCACGGCGACGGCGTGAGGGCCTTCGGCGGGCTCGGGCCGAACGGTGCGTGAGGCGCACCGCCGTGACCCATTCGCCCTGGGACAGTCGAAGGGCCCCGTGAGAGGAGGAGCCGCTCCGGCGCCTGCGCCGGTGCCCGCCCCGGCTGGCGATTTGGGCAGCGCCGAGAAGCGCAGGCCGCGGGTCGGCGCGCGTGAGCGCGCTTCGTGCACTGGCTCGCGGCGACTGCCTGAGCGCAGCGAACGCAGTGAGCGCAGCGAGTTGAGCCGCGCGACCCGCGGCCGAGCATCGCAGGGAACCCTCGGCCTTCCGGCCGAGGGCGCGGACGAATGAGCCAGCCGGGGCGGGCGCCGGCGCGGGCGGGCACCTACGCCTGCATGCCAGGGCCTCCGACAGACGTGTCCTGAGCTGTGTCGAAGGGTTCGGGTGGAGCGCGAAGCGCTGCGGGCCTTCGACAAGCTCAGGCCGAACGGGAAGGGTGGGCTCAGGCCGACGCGTGCCTCACAACGGCGCCATCGGCGTGCCCACCGGCGCCGCCTGGGCGCGCTGCACCACCTCGGCCGTCAGGTGCGGCGCGAAGGTCTGGATGAAGGCGTAGGCGAAGCCGCGCAGCAGGCCGCCGCGGCGCACCGCCACGCTGGTGGTGTTGATGGTGAACAGGTGGCGCGCCTCGATGGCGCGCAGGTGGGTGTCGCGCTGGTCGTCGAAGGCGATGGACGCGATGATGCCCACGCCCATGCCCAGCTCCACATAGGTCTTGATCACGTCCGCGTCCATGGCGGTGAGCATCACGCGCGGGTTCAGGCCCGCGCGCCGGAACGCGTCGTCGATGCTGCCCCGGCCCGTGAGGCCGGTGTCGTAGGTGATCACCGGGTGCTCGGCCAGGCGCTCCAGCGTGAGCGGCGCATCCAGCAGCGCGTGGCCGGGCGGCACGATCACCGAGTGCGTCCAGCGGTAGCAGGGCAGCGCCACCAGGTCGGGGTCGTCGGTGAGCGCGTGCGAGGCGATGCCGATGTCGGCCGCGCCGGTGCGCAGCATCTGCGCGATCTGGTCGGGCGAGCCCTGGTGCAGCTGCAGCTGCACGCGCGGGGGGTGGCTGCGGAACTCGTGCACCGCGGTGGGCAGCGCATAGCGGGCCTGCGAGTGCGTGGCCGCCACGCTGAGCAGGCCGCTGTCACCGAGCTTGAAGTCGTCGGTGGCGCGGTGCAGGTTCTCCAGGTCGAGCAGCGTGCGCTCCACCCAGGGCAGCACGCGCTCGCCCGCCGGGGTGAGCCCGGTCAGGCGCTTGCCCGCGCGCACGAAGATCTCGAGCCCCAGCTCGTCCTCCAGCTCGCGGATCTGGCGGCTGATGCCGGGCTGCGAGGTGTGCAGGGCCTCGGCCACGGTGGTGAGGTTGAAACCCTGGCGCACGGCCTCGCGCACGGAACGCAGTTGCTGGAAGTTCATGGCAGCTCACGCAGCCGGCAGCGGCCGCTTCCTCGTTTTCCGCATTATCGAAAGCGAAACCCTGCGCTCCAACGACGATTCGCGTGCTTGCTTCTGCCCCACGGGCATAACGGGCCACCACCCGCCCCCGGCGCGCCGGCCCCGCGGGTTTGTGCGGACGCGGCTAAAGAGTAGTGATCGCTATTCTTCCGGCCATTCACCGTGTTGCCGCACGCCCCTCGCCGCATGCCCGCCCCCTTGAGCCCTCCCCCGCGCCTGCTGGCTGCCATGGCCTTGGCCCTCGCGCTGGCCTTCGGCCTGGCGGCCTGCCAGCCGGCGGCCACGCCCCCCACCGATGCCGAGATCCTGCAGGCCGAGGCCCGGGTGCCTGCCGATGTCGCGCTGGCCGAGCGCTACCAGCGCTCCTGCCGCGTGTGCCACACGGTGCGCGGCCAGGCACCGCTGGTGGGGCACACCGCCTCGTGGGCCCCACGGGTGGCGCGCGGCCGCGATGCCCTGCTGGCCAGCGTGCAGGCAGGGCTGAACGGCATGCCCGCGCGCGGGCTGTGCCCCGACTGCAGCGACGAGGAGCTGCGCCGACTGATCGACTTTCTGGTGGAGGGACGTTGACCATGCCCCCTGTGGACCCCATCTGCCCGGGCCGGCGCCGGGCCTGCGCCACGGC
>JACRBA010000142.1 GCA_016213265.1 Burkholderiales bacterium
GCCGCCGGTGCACGGGCCACGTCGACCACGGCCGGGCGCGGCGTGGCCTGCGGCTGTACCCACAGCATCACCGCCGGGCGCTCGTGCGTCACCCACACGCTGCGCCAGCGCATGGCCTGCCACAGCCCCACCACGAGCAGGGCGTGCAGGGCCAGCACCACCCACAGCACCCGCCGGCCGGCCCGCGGGCGCCACGCGCCGTCAGTCGGCGGCATCGCCGGGCCCGGGCGGGGGGTCATCGCCAGGCTGCCATTCGAGCAGGTCACCCGGCTGGCAGCCGAGCACGGCGCAGATGCGCGCCAGGGTGTCGAAGCGCACGCCGCGCACCTTGCCCGACTTGAGCAGCGAGATGTTGGCCTCGGTGATGCCCACGCGCTCGGCGAGCTCGCGCGAACGCATCTTGCGCCGCGCGAGCATCACGTCCAGGTGCACGACGATGGGCATCAGACGAAGCCTTCGTTCTCTTCGGCGGCGCGGGCGGCCTCGTGCATCACGCGGGCGATGGCCACGAACACCAGGGCCACCAGCACCAGCGCATAGTCGTTCGAGCTGAGGGTGACCATGAGCTGGCGCTGCCCGGGCGGGTTGTCCCACGACACGGCCACCGAGCCCAGAGCGCGCGCCAGCGGCTGCACCAGCCCCAGCACCAGCAGGCCGCTGGCGAACCGGCGCAGGCAGCGCAGCGCGCGTGCGCTGAACACCGCGCCCTCGCGGTACTCGCCGAACAGCCCCCACAGCTGCCACAGCAGCAGCAGCGCCACGCCCACCGGCAGCACCGAGACGGCGGCCATGCGCGCCTGCACGGCGGGGGTGATGCCGCCCTGCGCCAGGCGCGCCAGCTCGGGCTCGATGGCCGCGTTGCCCATCAGCGGCGCCAGCCACTCGGGGGCGAAGGCCTGCAGCAGCGGCACCGCCAGCAGCACCGGCGCGCCGAGCGCGACCAGCACACGCACGGCGCCGGACAGGCGGCGCAGGCGCGCAGCCAGCAGCTCGCGCGGGGCCCGGGGCACGGAAGGGGGTGTCGGTGGGGAAGAAAGCGACATCACATTATCGTAAAACGATAAAAAGTAGCCGTCAAACAGTATGCCGATGCGAGGCATCCGTCGCCCGCGGCACACTGCGGCCCATGGCCAAGAAAGAACGACACGTCAGCGAGACGCCCGCCACCCAGTGGCTCAAGGCGCAGGGCATCGCGTACACGGAGCATGTGTACGACTACGTGGACCACGGCGGCACGGCGGAATCCTCACGCCAGCTGGGCCGGCCCGAGCACGAGGTGGTCAAGACGCTGGTGATGCAGGACGATCGGGGCGAGCCGCTCATCGTGCTGATGCACGGCGACCGGCAGGTGAGCACCAAGAACCTCGCGCGTGCCATCGGCGCCAAGAGCGTGGAGCCCTGCAAGCCCGAGGTGGCGCAGCGCCACAGCGGCTACCTGGTGGGCGGCACCTCGCCCTTCGGCACGCGCAAGGCCATGCCGGTGTACGTGGAGGCCTCGGTGCTGGCGCTGCCGGCCATCCTGATCAACGGGGGCCGGCGCGGCTTCCTGGTGGGCATCGCCCCGGCGGTGCTCACCGACACGCTGGGCGCGCGGCCGGTGCACTGCGCGCTGGCCTGATGCGGCCTGCGCGCTCAGCGCCCGAGATCGCCCGCGATGGTGGTGGCGGCGTTGGACAGGACGGCGTCGATCTGCCGCAGCACCTCGTCGAAGGCCAGCGGCTTGGTCACGTAGGCGCGCGCACCGGCCGCGATGGCGGCATTCACCGTCTCGTCCATGGCGTCGGCCGACACCATCACCACCGGCAGGCGGCGCAGCGCCGGGTCCTGCGACAGGGTGTGCAGCAGGTCCAGGCCGCGGCCGTCGGGCAGTTGCATGTCCAGCAGCAGCAGGTCCGGCGGCGCGCGCCGCAGGCGGGCCAGGCCGTCGGCCAGGGTGCCGCAGACGTCGAGCGTCAGGTCGGGGCGGCGGCCCACGAGGGCGGCCATCACCAGCGCGTTGACGGCGTCGTCCTCGATGTAGAGCAGGCGCCGCGAGCGCCCCGCGGCGGCGGCCTCACCCACCGGCTCGGCCGGGCGCTCGGCGTCCGCCGGGGCCTGCGACAAGGGCAGGGTGACGGTGAACTCGCTGCCCACGCCGGCCGTGCTGCGCACGTTCATCTGGCCCTGCATGAGCGAGACCAGGGTGCGGGTGACGACCAGGCCGATGCCCGCGCCCGGCTTGCCCGAGCTTTCGCGGCCCAGCCGGTTGAACGACTGGTACAGGCCCTCCAGCTGCGTGGGCGTCAGGCCCAGGCCGGTGTCGCGCACGCTGATGTGCACGGTGCCGGGCTGGCTGCCACGGCGGGCGCTCAGGTGCACCCGCCCGCCGGGCCGGTTGTACTTGACGGCGTTGCTCAGCAGGTTCACGAGCACTTGTTCCACGCGCACGGCGTCCGCATGGATCCACCGCGCCTCCTCGGCGATCTCGAGGGTGCAGCGCACCTGTTCGCGCTCGGCGTCGGCCGCCACGAAGGCCAGGGCGTCGCGCGCCAGCGGCGCCAGGTCCACCGGGCCCAACGTCAGGCGCAGCCGGCCGGACTCGATGCGTGAGAGATCGAGCACGTCGCTGATCATGCCGGTGAGGTGCCAGCCCGCGCGCTCGATGAGCGCCACGCCTTCGCGGCGCTTGGCGTCGCTGCGGATGGCCGGGTCCTGCGAGAGCGACTGCGCAAAACCGACGATGGCGTTCAGCGGTGTGCGCAGCTCGTGGCTCATGCGCGAGAGGAACTCGGTCTTGGCCATGCTGGCCGCCTCGGCCGCGGCCCGCGCCTGCTCGGCCGCCCGGGTGCGCAAGGTGTCGGAGATGTCGGACAGCACGACGATCCACACCACGTCGCGCGCGCCGCTGACGGGCGTGAGCTGCGCCTGGGCCTCCACCGGCGCGCCCTGGCCGGCCGGCCGCAGGGTGAGGCGGTCGGTGCGCGGCTCGCGGCGGCGCAGGCGCGGTGCGATCCAGTCGGCCAGGTCCACGTCGCCCTGCGGGGTGGCCACGCGCGCCAGCCCGGCCAGGGACTCGCGCCCGACGAGCGCCTCGGGTGGGTGGCCCAGCAGGCGGGCGGCGGCCTCGTTGGCGTAGCGCGGCGCCATCGCGCCGTCCAGTGCGAGCAGGCCGTCGCGCAGCGAGCCCAGGATGGCCGAGCGCTCGTGCAGGTTGTCGCGCAGCTGCTGCTCGGCGGCTTCGCGCCGGCGGGTCTCCACGGCGCGCGCATCGAGGAAGCGGTTGATGGCCAGCACGACGGTGGCCACCTCGTCGGTGCTCACGTCCTGGCCCGGGGCCACCGCGCGCACCGGCAGGCGCGCCTCGGGGTCGTCGCTGTGCAGCGCGCGCAGGTCGTGCACCAGCACCAGCAGGCGCCGGATGATGAGCCGGTGGATCACCCATAGCAGCCCCAGCGTGATGGCCACCACCTTCAGCAGCTCCCAGGGCAGGCGCTGCACGGCGTTGCGCTCGATCTGCGTGTCCACCTCGGCGAAGGACTCGCTGATGCGCAGGGTGCCGATGGGCACGGCGCGCATCTCCACGCGCAGCGGCCGGTCCTGCGTGGGCGTGCTGCGCGAGCGGTCGAAGCCGGGGCGCCACACGTCCACCAGCGACTTGCCGTCGTCGGCCAGCACCTCGACCCGCACGATGGCGCCGTCACGCACCAGGTTGCGCGCGAGCAGCTCGAGCGTCGGCTGGTCGTAGTTCCACAGGGCCAGTGCGATGGGGGGTGTGCTCAGGGCCAGCGCGGCGTCGGCCTGCGTGCGGGCCGCGTGGCGCAGCTCGCCGCGCTCGCGCCAGAGCTCCATGCCGCCCACCAGCACCAGCACCAGCACGGCGAACGCGGCCACCGAGGCCAGCATGCGCGTGACCAGCGAGGAGTTGATGCGCAGCAAGCGGTGGGTGTCCTGTGGCGGAAGAAGGGGCGTCTGGCCGGCGGGGGCCGCCCGGAAGCGCCGACCGCACCGGCACGGTGTGGCAGCCAGCCAGCATACCGAAGCCATCGACGCGCGCCAACCGCTTCGTCCAGGGGGCGGCCGCCGTACACTGCCGGGCCCGGCGCGGTTGCCGTCGGTCGAGTTCGGCATGTCTGTTGTCACTTCCCTGGGCGCCGTGGGCGTCGCCTACCTGATCGGGTCCCTGTCCTTCGCCGTCATCGTCAGCCGTGCGATGGGGCTGTCGGACCCGCGTTCCTACGGCTCCGGCAATCCTGGCGCCACCAACGTGCTGCGCTCCGGCAACAAGGCCGCGGCCCTGCTGACGCTGGTGTTCGATGCGCTCAAGGGCTATGCGCCGGTGGTCGCGGCGCTGTGGCTGGCGCCACGCTTCGGCTGGGGCGAGCCGACCATCGGTGCCATCGGCCTGGCGGCCTTCGTGGGCCACCTGTGGCCTGTGTTCTTCCGGTTCCAGGGCGGCAAGGGCGTGGCCACCGCGGCCGGCGTGCTGCTGGCGCTGAACCCCTGGCTGGGGCTGGCCACGCTGGCCAGCTGGGCCATCGTGGCCGCGTTCACCCGCTATTCCTCGCTCGCCGCCATCGTGGCGGCGGCGTTCGCGCCGTTCTTCCAGATGCTGGGCTGGGGCGCCTCACCCGTGCTGCTGCCCATCGCGGTGATGAGCCTGCTGCTGGTGTGGCGGCACGAGGGCAATATCCGCAAGCTGCTGGCCGGCACCGAATCGCGCATCGGCCAGAAGGCCGCCCCGCCGTCGGCGCCGCCCGCCGCGGGGCACGGCCACCCGCATGGCCATGGCCACTCGCATTCCCACTCCAAGCGCAAGCACTGAACCTTCCATGAGCAGCATTCAACGCTTCGATGTCGGCCCCCGCATGTCCGAGATGGCCGTGCACCAGGGCGTGGTCTACCTCGCCGGCCAGATCGCCGAAGACGGCAGCCATGACATCGCCGGCCAGACCCGGCAGGTGCTGGGCGCCATCGACGCGCTGCTGGCGCGTGCCGGCAGCGACAAGTCGAAGATCCTGCGTGCCCAGATCTACCTGGCGGACCTGGCGGAGTTCGACGCCATGAACACCGTCTGGGAGGCCTGGGTGGTGCCCGGCCACACGCCGCCGCGCGCCACCGTGCAGGCCCGGCTGGCCAAGCCGGAGTGGAAGATCGAGATCGTGGTGACCGCCGCGGTCGCCTGAGTCGGCAGCCTCACAGGCCCAGGGCAGCGGCGGTGCCGCGGCCTTGGCGCACCAGCACCGGCGCGTCGTCCTGGCTGAGGTCGATCACGGTGGTGGGCTGCATCGGGCAGGCGCCTGCGTCCACCACGGCCTGCAACTGCTTCTCGAATCGGTCGCGGATGGCCTCGGCCTCGTTCATCGGCTCGCTCTCGCCCGGCGGGATGAGCGTGGTGGCCAGCAGGGGCTGGCCGAACTCTGCCAGCAGCGCCTGCAGCACGCGGTGGTCGGGCACACGCAGGCCGATGGTGCGGCGCGACGGGTGTGAGAGCCGGCGCGGCACCTCCTTGGTGGCCTCCAGGATGAAGGTGAACGGCCCGGGCGTGCCCAGCTTGAGCAGTCGGTACTGCCGGTTGTCCACTCGCGCGTAGGTGGCCAGCTCGGAGAGGTCGCGGCACAGCAGCGTGAGGTGGTGCTTGTCGTCGACCTGGCGGATGCGCCGCAGGCGCTCGGCCGCGCCCTTGTCGTCCAGGTGGCAGGCCAGGGCGTAGCTGGAGTCGGTGGGCACCGCCACGATGCCGCCGCCGTGCAGGATCTGCGCGGCCTGCTTCAGCAGGCGCGGCTGCGGGTTGTCCGGATGGACCTCGAAGTATTGGGACATGACGGCGTATTGTCTCGCCTGGCGCTGTCAGCGCCGGCGTTCCCCCGACCGTTGCATGGGGCCCACGACGCCACTTGAGGAGAATCCACATGTCCACGATGTCCCATCCCTGGTTCCACCTCGCCCGCCGCGCGGGCACCGTACTGGCGGCCGCCGGCCTGCTGGCCGCGGGCGCGGCCCTCGTGGGCTGCACGTCGGCACCCTCGGCCCCCGCCACGGTGGACAGCCGCCTGGTGGCGGGCTGGGAGGCGAACGCCCGGCCGCTGTTCATGCGCGGGCCCGGCCCCACGGCCGGCACGCAGGCCTGGCTGGTGCCCGCCACGCTGCCCCGCGGCACCTATGAACTGGTCAGCCGGCGCGACGGCGGCGCACGGGTGATCGACGGCCGCCGCTTCGAGGTGGACGGCCAGCCCTACAAGGACCTGGTGCTCATCCTGCCGTCGGAGGCGCACGACGTGGAGGCGGTGGAGGCCCGCTTCGTCAGCGCGCCGGCGCGCTGACGCCTGGCGCGGGCGCGGCCGGCGCGATCAGCATCACGTCGGCCTTGCCGCCCACGCACCCGGTGGTCTGCCCTGGCGCGCAGGGCGGCGGCGGGGGTGGGGCGGGCAGCTTGCGCCGCTCGGAGCCGGAGTCGTGGACCAGCAGCACCCAGACGGTGACCACCATGGCCGCCGTGGCGGCGACGATCAGCAGCCGCTGCCGGCGTGAAGTGGGGCGATAGTCGTTCGACATGGGCGCGCGATTGTCGTTGCTTCCGGGGGGGCGGGGTGGCCGTCAGTCGGCCAGGGTGTCCACGATGGCGGGCGCCGGCCGGGTCGGCGCGCTGCGCACATTGAGCCAGGCCCCCGCCGCGCCGCAGGCGGCGATGACGCCCATGCCGACGAAGGCCCAGCCGTCGGGCACCTGGCGGAAGATGAGCCAGCCCAGCACGGTGGCCACCGCGATCTGCACGTACACGAAGGGCATGAGCGTGGCCGTGGGGGCCATGCCGAGGGCCAGGATCAGCAGCAGGTGGCCGACGGTGCCGAGGGCGCCGATGGCGAGCATCAGGCCGATGCCCCAGGCCGGCGTGGCCTGCAGGGTGGCCCACACGGGCAGCGGGCTGGCCCAGAGCACGGGCGTGAGCAGCAGCGTGCCCGTCAGCCCGGTGTAGAAGTGGGTGGTGTACGGGCTTTCGCTGCCGGCCAGGCGACGAGTGAGCACCTGGAAGCTGGCATAGGTGAAGGCGCCGGCCAGCGGGAACAGCACGGCCCAGCCGAACACGCCCGAGCCCGGCCGGATCACGATGAGCGCACCGGCGAAGCCGCCCGCCACCAGGGCCCAGCGCAGCGCGCTCACGTGCTCGTGCAGCCACCAGCCGGCCAGCACGATGACCAGCAGCGGCGTGAGCATGTTGATGGCGGTGAATTCGGGCACCGGCATGTGCTGCACGCCGTAGAAGCTCATGGCGCTGGTGGCGGCCAGCAGCAGCCCGCGCACCACCTGGAAGCGCGGCTGGGCCGTGCGGAAGGCGGCCCGGCCGCCGCTGACCCCGAGCCACACGCCCATGGTGACGGCCTGGAACGCATAGCGGGCCCAGAAGAACAGCAGCACCGGCATGAAGCCGCCGAGGTAGCGGCTGGTCGAATCCATGGTGGCGAAGCAGCTCACCGCCAGCACCACCAGGCCGACGCCCAGCAGCGGCCGTTGCCGCGGCAGGCCGGGCAC
>JACRBA010000143.1 GCA_016213265.1 Burkholderiales bacterium
ACCCGCGCCGCCAGGCCCGCCGGCCGCGCCGCCCGCCCCCGCGCCGCCGCTGGGGGACGACGGCGCGCCCGCATACCCGCTGCTGGCATACCCGCTGCGCGACCAGCCGCTGCCGCCACCGGCCGCCATCGCGCCGCCGGCCCCGAAGCCGGTGCTCTGCCCGCCATGGGGCTCACCGCCACCGCCTCGCGCGCCCTCCAGCCCCGCTTCACCATAGCGAGAGGCGGCGCCTGTGTGGGTGGAGGGCGGCTCGTTCGGCTCCAGGCGCCCCGGCGAGGTGGAGCGTGCTTCCGTGCGCCGGATGGCGCCGCGCAGGTCGACCTCGGGCATCACGCCGTGGTCGACCAGCCACTTGTTCATGTCGCGCCAGACACCCTCGATGGGCGCGGCGCACGCCTTGACCAGCACCTCTTCCAAGCCGCGCCAGGCGGTCAGCGACAGACCGGCATCCGTCCACGCCTGCACCACCTGGTCGGCCAGCACCGGCGGGCGGAAGAGGTCGTCATCGGCGAGCTCAGGCTCGCCCGTCAGGCTGAGCAGGCGCGCGCGCAGGTCGTTGAACTCCCACAGGCCCTTGTCGAGCAGGCCCTGCGCCAGGCGCGAGACCAAGATCTTGCGCTGGATGGTGTCGTCGTCCACCAGCGCAAGATCGAGGCTCGCAGCACGCGTGAGCGCAAAGGCGCTGGACTCGCTGGCGGGCGGCTCGGGGGCGGGCGTGGCGTCGAGCGTGGCCTGGCGGCGCACCCGCTCGGACAAGCGGCCGGGCCACCGGCTGCCATGCTGCATGAGCTCTTGCAGCATGTCGCGGCGCTGCTGCGCCACCTGCCGCTCGGCTGGCTTCTCGTTCAGCGACTGGGCTCCGGCGAGGGCGGCCGTCTGCCAGGCGGGAAATTCCCTCAGCAGGCGTTCGGCGTAGAACACGCGGGCCTGCCGAAGCAGGCTGTTCGAAGCCGGAGGCGGGGGCATGGGGGGCAGGGTATGCGTCGGTGCGGGGCTGCCGACGACTCTACACCACGGCCCCAGCGTTCGGGTCGGACGGATCGCCTGTATTGGCCCCGTCCTTGGGCGAGCCCTTCACGAGGTCCTCGCGCTTGACGCCCAGCCACATGGCGATGGCCGCCGCCACGAACACCGACGAGTAGATGCCGAACAGGATGCCGATCGTGAGCGCCACGGCGAAGTAGTGCAGCGTGGGGCCGCCGAACAGCAGCATGGCCAGCACCATCATCTGGGTGGAGCCGTGCGTGATGATCGTGCGGCTCATCGTGGACGTGATCGCGTGATCGATCACCTCCGGCGTGGTCATCTTGCGGTACTTGCGGAACGCCTCGCGGATCCGGTCGAACACCACCACCGACTCGTTCACCGAGTAGCCCAGCACCGCCAGCACCGCCGCCAGCACCGACAGCGAGAACTCCCACTGGAAGAAGGCGAAGAAACCCAGGATGATGATGACGTCGTGCAGGTTGGCGATGATGGCCGCGACCGAGAACTTCCACTCGAAGCGCATCGCCAGGTAGATCATGATGCCGACGACGACGAAGGCCAGCGCCTTCAGCCCGTCCTCGGCCAGCTCGGCGCCCACCGACGGGCCGACGAACTCCGTGCGCGAGAGCTTCACCGGCTCGGCGCCCGCCGCCTCGCACGCCGTGCGGCTGATCTGCTCGCCCTGCGGCGTGGTGTACTGGCGCGGCGACAGCGTGCCTTGCTCGGCCTGGCACAGCGCGGCGAACACCTGCTCCGACACCTTGGACTGCGCGCCCTGCGCGTCACCCTTGCGCACGGGCAGGCGGATCATCACGTCGTGCGAGGTGCCGAAGTTCTGCACCTGCACCTCGCCGAAATCCATGCCCTCCACCACGCGGCGCACCTTGGCCAGGTCGGCCGACTGCGCGTACTCCACCTCGAGCACCGTGCCGCCGGTGAACTCGATCGAGAAGTGCAGGCCGCGGGTGATGAGGAAGACCACCGCGGCCGCGAAGGTGACGGCCGAGATGATGTTGATCACCAGCGCATGCCGCATGACCGGGATGTCGCGGCGGATACGGAAGAATTCCATGGTGAGTCCTCGAGCGCGGGGTCAGGCCTTGTCGGCCACGTCGGTGGTGGCGGGCGCCGCGCCATCGGGGCGCCACACCTGGCCGATGGACACCGACTTCAGCTTCTTCTTGCGGCCGTACCACAGGTTCACCAGCCCGCGCGAGAACACCACCGCCGAGAACATCGAGGTGAGGATGCCCAGGCAGTGCACCACCGCGAAGCCGCGGATCGGCCCCGAGCCGAAGGCCAGCAGCGCCAGGCCCGCGATCAGGGTGGTGATGTTCGAGTCGAGGATGGTGGCCCAGGCGCGTTCGTAGCCGGTGTGGATGGCCGCCTGCGGCGAGGCGCCGGCGCGCAGCTCCTCACGCACGCGCTCGTTGATCAGCACGTTGGCGTCGATGGCCATGCCCAGCGTGAGCGCGATGGCCGCGATGCCCGGCAGCGTGAGCGTGGCCTGCATCATCGACAGCACGGCCACCAGCATCAGCAGGTTGAAGGCCAGCGCCAGCGTGGAGAACACGCCGAACAGCAGGTAGTACACGCACATGAACACGGCGATCGCCGCGAAGCCGTAGGTGACGCTGGCGAAGCCCTTGGCGATGTTGTCGGCGCCCAGGCTCGGGCCGATGGTGCGCTCTTCGATGATCTCCATCGGCGCGGCCAGCGAGCCGGCGCGCAGCAGCAGCGCCACGTCGTTGGCTTCCTGCGTGGTCATGCTGCCCGAGATCTGCACGCGGCCGCCGCCGATCTCGCTGCGGATCACCGGCGCGGTGACGACCTCGCCCTTGCCCTTCTCGAACAGCAGGATGGCCATGCGCTTGCCGATGCTCTCGCGCGTCACGTCGCGGAAGATGCGCGCGCCCTTGGCATCGAGCGTCAGGTGCACGGCCGGCTGCTGCTGGTCGTCGAAGCCCGCCTGCGCGTCGGTGAGGTTTTCACCCGTGAGCACCACCTGGCGCTTCACGATGATGGGGCCGCCGCCCCGCTCCACATAACGCTCGGTGCCGAAGGGCACCGGCGCGCCGCCGGCGGCCGCCGCTGCCGCCTCGGGCGAATCGTCCACCATGCGCACTTCCAGCGTGGCGGTGCGGCCGATGATGTCCTTGGCGCGGGCCGTGTCCTGCACGCCCGGCAGTTGCACCACCACGCGGTCCAGGCCCTGCTGCTGGATCACCGGCTCGGCGGTGCCCAGCTCGTTCACGCGGTTGTGCAGCGTGGTGATGTTCTGCTTGAGCGCTGCCTCATGCACCTTGCGCATCGACTCGGGCTTGAGCGTGCCGGTGATCAGCAGCTCGCCGCCCGCGGCCGCACCCTCCACCCAGGTGGCGTCGGGCTGGGTATCCAGCAGCACGGGCAACGCCGCCGCGCGCGTGGCCGCATCGCGGAAGCGCACCTCCACCGTGTTGCCCTCACGCGTGATGCCGGCGTGGCGGATGTTCTTGTCGCGCAGCGTGGTGCGCGCATCGCTCGCCATGGACTCGGCCTTCTTCGTGAGCGCGGCCTTCATGTCCACCTGCATCAGGAAGTGCACGCCACCGCGCAGATCCAGGCCCAGGTACATGGGCAGCGCGTGCAGCGAAGTCAACCACTGCGGCGAGCGCGACACCAGATTCAGCGCCACGATGTACGAGGCGTCGGACGGGTCCTTGTTGAGCGCCTGGTCGAGCGCCGTCTTGGCCTTGATCTGCGTGTCGGTGTCGGGCAGGCGCGCCTTCACCGAGGTGCCTTCGAGCTGCACGAAATCGGCCGTCACCCCCGCATCGCGCAGGGCCTGCTCCACGCGCGGCACCAGGGCCGCATCCACCTTGAGCGTGGCCTTGGCGCTGGACACCTGCACCGCGGGCGCCTCGCCAAAGAAATTGGGCAGGGTATAGATGAGGCCCACCACCAGCGCAAAGGCCAGCAGCAGGTACTTCCACAGGGGGTATCGGTTCATGTCGTGGCCTTCATGCCGGTCGACGGGCGCCGCGCGGGTGGCGGCGCATCAGGCGCAAGGGGCCGAAGGGCGGCACACGCAGGGCGCCCCAGGGGCGCCGGCCGCCGCGGCCCGCGGGCCGCTTACTTGTAGGTGCCCTTGGGCAGCACCTGCACCACCGAGGCGCGCTGCACCTGGATCTCCACGTCCTTGGCCACTTCCACGTGCAGCAGGCTCTCGTTGATCTTGGCCACGCGGCCGATGATGCCGCCGCCGATCACCACCTCGTCACCCTTGGCGAGCGCCTCGATCATGGCGCGGTGCTCCTTCTGCCGCTTCATCTGGGGCCGGATCATGATGAAGTACAGCACCACGAACATCAGCACCAGCGGCAGGAACTGCATCAGGCTGGCGGCACCGCCCGCGGCGGGCGCGGCGCTCTGGGCGTAGGCATTGGAGATGAACACGTCGAATTCCTTTTGGGGGTGAAACGCCCTCGCCAACGGTGGGGCGAAGCGGCGCGGCATTGTAGTGGGGCAGGCATGCCCGCACGCCCGGCGCCAGATGGGGGCGAGGGCCCAGGTCTTGCGGCCGCAGCACAGAGTTTGAGCGGTGGGGCAGCTCCACATATCAAAGGCTGTAGCGCACGGAAACAGTCTATGATCTGTCTACCTTGCCCACAGACTCTAGACTGTATGAGCGACTACCACCTGCGCACAGCCGAGCAGCTGTCCGTCTTGCTCCAGGCCTTCCGGAAGGAATCGGGGTTGACCCAGAGCGAAGTGGCCCTTCGCCTGGGGGTCACCCAGCAGACGTACTCGACCCTCGAACGCAATGCGGAGAGCGTCGGCGTGGGCCGGCTGCTGAAGCTGCTGGGCATCCTCGGCGTGGAACTCGTCCTGAGCAAGCCGGCCAGCGAAGCCGACTCGCCCACCACGACTCGACAGCCGAATCAGGGCGACACGCCAGCATGGTGACCCGCATCGAACGCCGCTCGCCGCCCCGAACGCTCGGGCTGTGGATGAACGGGGCCTACGTCGGCACCTGGAGCATGGGGCCGAACGCGCCCGACACCCTGCAATACGCCCTGGATTGGACCCGCTCCGAACAAGGCCGTCCGTTGTCGCTGTCGCTGCCCTTCATGCCGGGCAACCTGCCCCACCGCGGCCCCCATGTGAGGGCCTGGTTCGAGAACCTGCTGCCCGACAGCAAGGACATCCGCGAGCGCATGGCGCGCCGCTACCGCACCGGCTCCACCGCCGCCTTCGACCTGCTGGCAGAAGCCGGCCGAGACTGCGCCGGCGCGCTGCAGATACTGCCGATGGGCACGGTCTCGGCTGGCGTGGCGCCGCTGGAGGCGGATCCTCTCACCGATGCCCAGGTGGCCGCCCTGCTGCGCGCCACCACCACGCCCCAGGTCATGGGCCTCGCAAGCGAGGGCGCCGACCTGCGCATCTCGATCGCCGGCGCACAGGAGAAGACGGCGTTGCTCCAGATGGACGGCCGGTGGTACCTGCCACGAGGTGCCACGCCCACCACACATATCCTGAAGCTGCCGCTCGGCCTGATCGGCGGCATGAAGCTCGACATGCGCCACTCGGTCGAGAACGAGTGGCTGTGCGCCCGGATCCTGGCGGCCTACGGGCTGCCCGTGGCCGCCTGCGAGCCGCTGTGCTTCGAGGACGTGAAGGTGCTGGCCGTCGAACGTTTCGACCGCGCCTGGTGGACTGCGCCGCAAGGTGACCGGCGCCTGTTGCGCCTGCCCCAGGAGGACATGTGCCAGGCCAAAGGCCTGCCGCCAACCGCCAAATACGAGGCCGACGGCGGGCCCGGCATCGACGCCATCTTTCAGGTGCTGGACGGTTCGATGGCGCGCGAGCAGGACCGCAGGGTCTTCTTCCAGGCCCAGGTGCTGTTCTGGATGCTGTGCGCCACCGATGGCCACGCGAAGAACTTCAGCCTTCTCATCCGGCCGGGCGGGCGCTACCAGCTCTCGCCGCTGTATGACGTGCTGTCGGCCTACCCACTGCTCGGCGAGGGGCCGTCAAAGATCTCGCCACACAAGGCCAGGCTGGCGATGGCCGTGCGCACCAAGAACGCCCATTGGAAGATGAAGGACATCCTTCGCCGGCATTGGCTGGAGCTTGGCACAAGCTACGGCGTGGTCACGGCCGATGGGCAGCCAGCACAGGCTGTTCTTGACGATCTGGTAGCGCGAACCCCTGGGGTCGTGGACCACGTCCGCGGGCAATTGCCGCCAGACTTCCCTGCCGAGGTAGCCGACAGCGTTCTCGCCGGCCTCCAAAGCGCAGCAGCGCGACTGGCCGCATAGCGCGGCATCCGCCACGCAGCCCATGGGCCACCGATGGGCGGTGGACCACGAGGCCCAGAAACGCCGAAGCCCGCTTGCGGCGGGCTTCGTATGTGCTTGTCAGCACCTCAATTTCTTGGTTGCGGGGGCAGGATTTGAACCTGCGACCTTTGGGTTATGAGCCCAACGAGCTACCAGACTGCTCCACCCCGCGACTGAAGGATGAGACTATAGCATAGCTTTTGAGCGGACGGCAATTCCCCCCCCGGACCAGGCCTTCTGGCGGTTCAGCGGCGGCGATCCGCGCTGCCCTGCGGGCGGTCACCTCATCACCCACGCGCTGGCTGCCAGCAAGCCGAAGAGCGTGCCCCACAAGACGGTCGACAGCACGCCGCAGATGAACCAGCGGCGACGCATGTGCGGCAGGGTGCCCGCCTGGGCCTGCAGCTCAATGGGCGAGTACGGAATGATCCGGTAGTCGCTGGCAAGAGGGGGGGCATCCTCTTCGGCCAGCTCCGGGGGCAGTGGGCGCCTCGGTGCGGTGCGTTCGATCCAGTTGCGCGCCCGCTCGGCCCAGTAAAACACGATGCCGTACCACCACACCATGTACATCGACGTCACGCGCCTCACCACCCGGTGCTCGTCGTCCACCTGGTTATGCAGCACCTCGCGGTCGGCTCTGGCCATCCACGCAGCAGCCGTCAGCGGCGGCACCAGCCGCACGGGCGGCAGCGCATGCGCCGGCCCATCCATGTAGCGACGGATGAACTCCCACAGCTGGCCACACGACTGCGGCAGGCTTTGCGCCGGCGCCGGCACGATCGAGCACTCGATCTCGCGCGTTCCCGCCTTCAGCTGGCACAGCGTGAGCACGTAGGTCGTGGCAGAGCCGGATGTGGTCACCATCCGGTGCACAAAGGTCGCCGGCACCACATCGTCATAGTCCACGCTGATCCAGCCCTTGCCGTTGGCCGGCCAAGCGTAGATGCGGCGCAGGCGCCGGCTGATGATCACGGGAGGTGGGATCGGCGCGCGGGCACAGTAGAAGACCGCTGCGCAGGGGATCGCCGTGAAGGCCAGCAGCATAGCAATGAATGCCAAGTCGAAGGCGCTGTCGAGCTTCACAGAAGGGATGAATCTGATGGTCGCAATGAGTTGCACCAACGTGAACGGGAGGAAGAATGCAAGCAGAAACCCACGGATCCCCAACCGCTCGGTGTTGGCGAACACCAACCGGTCCTCATCCAGCCTGTCGATCACATCCTGTGCGTCCGATCCGTGCGCTGCAACCTCGTGACCCGGTCGCGGCAGCAGCATCCCCCAGAGCCCACTCTCTTCCGGCAGCTCCCGGTAGCCGAAGAGTTGCCCTCGCACATGCCGGGAGCTCACGATGCAAGCGCCTTCACCACGGGTTGGGGAACCGGAATGTTCGGCTTGTCGGGCCAGTACGTCACGTGCATCTCGAAAGTGTCCGCATACAGGTTCACATCCTTGTGCCAGCCCATGCGCTCAAACGCATTGTTGATGACCGTCGGGCCCTGCATGGTCGAAAAGTACCCTTGCAGCCGCATCGTTCCGGCGTCGGGATCGTGCTTGAGCGTCGGGCCTTCGCGCCTGCCAGTCAGGCGGGGATCAATCTTCGCCAGCAGCGGTCTGGCCTCAGGACCCTCGCACACGATGAGGCCAGCTTCCAACCGACGCCCGCCGTCGACAGCGGTGAATGCGATCTCCAGCCGCGTACCTGCCTCATAACGCGGGACGGCCACATCGTAGAAGCACATGATGCCGAAGCCATGTGCATCCTTGGCAATCGTGAGTCGCGCCTGCGCGACGAGCAGTACGCGCTGCAGGGCCCCCACCTCTTCCTGCAGCGAATGGAACGGGGGAGTGGCTCCGTCCGATTGGACATAGGGGCTATTGCGGGCGGCTTCGCCTGCAGTGAACTGCCGCTTGCCGAACGTGCCGTTGTCCAACCAGTATTCGACCGGCAGCAAATTGCTATCGTCGGTGGCCCAGGCTTGCCATCCACAGTAGAGGCCAGCGCTCAACAAGGCAATGGCGAGAAGCGTCCAGACGACAGGCCCCAGGCCGAGCATCATGCCGCCGCCGCCCACCTGTACCGACGCCGATGCAATCGCCGCGCCGGCACTAGCGATCCCACCGAGCGCGACGGTGGCGCCCGTTCCGAGTGTCCACCAAGCTGAGTCCATGTCGCCGGCGTCCTTCTTTGCCTTGGATCGATAAGCAAGGTGGCCCCCTTCAATTAGTCCCGCCCCCAGCGATAACACCCCCGCCACCCTCATCAACCGCGCTGCAGTTGCCTTGTTCGCGCGGAGCGCCAGCACCGCCGCCCCCAACTCCACCAGTCCCGCAGACGCAGACAGCACCGCCGTCAGCATCCCCACCCCACCGTCCAGCTGATTCGCCGGCCCGGGCTTGGAGAACGTCTGCAGTGCATTGCGGAATGAATAGACCTGGAAGAACACCGCGCCGGCGGCCAAGCCCATGTCGGCCTGGGCACCCAGCCGTGTCAGGCGCGTCTCCAGGAACGGGTTGAGCGTGGGCTGCGGCACGGTGAGATCCACCTCGGCCAGGCTCAGTGACTTGAGCAGCTTCTCGTTGAGCTGTGCCCCGGAGTTGAGGCGGCGCAGCACCCATGCGACGGTGGTGCGGGTCTCCTCCACGGTGTTCGGTGCCTTGAACACCACCTCGGCGCCGGCCACTTCGGCCAGTTCCCATGCCTTGGGGCCGAAGTTGCCCTTGCGCGCCCCGGGCCGGCCGGCCAGCGGCTTGAGCACAACGGGGGCCTGCCCCGGCACCGTGGCGCCGCCTCCGGGGGCTTGGTGGATGAACGCCGCCACCCGACTGGCGGTTCCCCGCACGCCCACCGGTTGCGGCGCCACGTCGGCCCGGGTGATGAGCGCCGTGGCGATGGCGCGCACCAGCTTGTGGAAGCCCGCCGGGTCGTCCTGACTGAGCCGGAACAGCATGGCGGAGGTGGATTCGATCAGCGCCGCAGTGGCCTCGCCCGCGCGGCGCCGCGCATACACCTGCGCGTGAAACTGCGCCAGCTTCTTGCCGTCGTCGGACCACAGCTTGGCCAACGCCGTGGCGTTCTTCACCGCGTCGTACTCCTTGTCCTCCTTCTTGTCCGCCGCGACGTAGGCCCACAGGTCGGCGTGCAGCGCCGCCAGCGCGCGGAACAGCCAATGGTCGTGGCTGGTGGCCGGCAACCGAAGCACCGCGCCCCAGACCTGGTCACGCTCCACTTGAGTGAGCCCGCTGCCCGCCACGCTGGCCGCGACCATGCGCTCATGGGCCGCGGCCGAGGCATCGTCGACAGCGTCGAACAGCTGCGCCTGCACGCGTTTCCATGCCGGGGATTCCTTCCACTGCACGTAGTCCGCGCTGGCCGTCTTGATCGTGGCTTGCAGGGCCTTGAGCGCCTGGCTTTCCTGCAGGGCGCTGCGCCACTCGGCCAGGTCGATGTGCCGCTCGAACCGGTCGCGTCCGTAGTGGCGGTCGTACCACGGGCCGGGGCGTGCCTCAGCGTTGAGGAGCAGGCCTTCGATCACGTCGGCAATGACGCGCCTGCGCGCCCGGCCCTCATCGCCCACGCCGGCCAGCTCGGCCGCCTGGGCGGCGAGCCGACTGCGCCGCTGGTTCAGCGCAACGGTGATGCCCACCGGGTCGTGCAGGGCCATGATGACGCCCGGCGTCTGGAGCGCGCCACTGGACGCCAGCATGGCCTGAGCCAGGGCGTCGGCCGTGCCGCTGCGGTCGCACAACCGGCTGTCCTCGCTCAGGCAGCGGTTCGCGCCCGCCACGGCCGCGCGGTTGAAATCGATGACCCACTTCTGCAGGTTTTCCGCGGTGGCCGGCACGGCATGGGCAAATGACGAGCCGTCGAGCCGCGCTACCTGCTGCATGTGATGGGCCGGCGCCTTCGCCACCTGCACCCGCACCGCCCGCGTCCACCGGTGCCGGCTGTAGGCGATGTACACCGGCCCCTGGATGAGCTCGGGTGCCTCGATGCACAGCGCCTCGATGCCCGTGTGGTTCTTGCCCTGGCGGGCGCACTGCCGCACGTGCGATTCAGGCGGGATGGCCGAGGGCATGTCCTCGATGGTGAGGTCAGGGTAGTAGCGAGGGTAGCCGGCCGCATCGATGAGGTAGCCCCGCCAGGCCCTGCCGCACAGGAGGTAGACATAGCCCGGCTCCAGGCCGCGCAAGACGTAGGTGCTGTGCTGGAGCTTCTTGTCGACGACGCCGTCACCAAAGGCGGCACCGAGGGCGGGCATCTCGGTCGCGGCGTCGGTGGGCAGGGCCGCATACGCCACCGCCAACAAGGGTAGCCC
Source organism: Burkholderiales bacterium (assembly GCA_016213265.1). Classification (GTDB taxonomy): domain Bacteria; phylum Pseudomonadota; class Gammaproteobacteria; order Burkholderiales; family Burkholderiaceae_C; genus Ideonella. Next base: position 10,625 of record JACRBA010000143.1, read on the forward strand.
GCGGCGTTGGCAGCGGTTGCAGGGGTCTTTCATGTCGTTGAGGGGGTGGAGGCACCGGCGCAGTGGTGGGCCCGCCATTCGCCTCGGCGAAGCATGTCGATCCACGCCTCGCTCCATTGGCTGGCGATCGCGGCGAAGCCACTGCGCCGCTGGCCCGAGCCGGGCAAGCCGGCAAGGGCGCGGGACACGTCCTCGTGCCGGTGGAACAGCGGGTGGACCGTGAGGGCGCAGTGCACGAAGGCCAGCACATCGGCCTCCTCGTGCAGCCCGTGCGCCAGCGCACGCTGCACGGCCTCGCCCACCGCGCGCGGTGCCGGAGCGGCCGGCAAGCCCCAGGCGGGCAGCAGCTGCGCGACCCGGTTGTGCCAGCCGATGACCTGCAGCGCCTGCCACTGGCGCGCGTTGGGTGAGAAGGTGTCCGATGAAGGCGTCCGGGCGCCGGCGGGGGCATCGTGCCCAGGGGCCTGTTCACCCCCCACGGCGCACAGGGCCCCCAGCGCGTCCAGAGTCCACCAGGCCCGCACGCCCATGGCCTGCAGCGCAGCGGCCCACGCGTCGCCCAGACAGGCAGGCAGGTGAAGGGTGACCCGAGGGTCCCAGTAGCGGAACAGCGGCAGCGGCCCGCGATGGGGCGGCGGCGGCCGCAGTGCCGCGCGTCGGGCCAGGGCCTGTGCCAGGGGGAACAGCGGTGCGTGGCCGACGTCGGCCTGAAGCCCTATCCACGCGCACACGCTGCGCGGCTGGTCAGACCCTACATCGTGGCAACCCAGCCGCTCCTCCACGGCGATGCGCAGGCTGGCGTTGAGGGCGCGCTCGTGCACGAGGCTGCCTGGGATGTGCAGCAGGTACGGCCGGCGCGCCGGGTGCATGCGCTCGATGGGCAACGGCCACCGCGTCAGCGCGCGCGTGTGCTCGTGTCGCGCCAGCGGGTCATGCAGCGCAGGGTCGACCAGCACGCACAGGGCCGTGCCCGCCAGCCAGGCGTGGTCATGCTCTTCTCCCAGCGCGTGCCGCAGGCTGGCGATGGCACGCTCGGTGAGCGCATCGACGCGCGGCATGGCGGCCTCACCCATCGACAAGCGCCCCTCCGTACGCGGCCGCGGCCGCGAGCTGCTGGTCACACCCCTGCAACACGCCGGGCGCGTGCAGCTCGGCGGCGGCGTGGGCACTGGCCGGCCCGGTCAGCTCCTTCATGCTGGCACGCAGGCGCACTGCGCCCGGTGCCTGGAGGGTGATGTGGTCGCCCCGCAGCTCGATGGCGGCACCCGCTGCCGTCAACAGCACATGCGCAGGGGCACTGATCCGCACCATGCCGGTGGTGCTGCTCACCTGGGCGGCCGCGTCCGCGATGAGCTCGGCCCGACCGGTGAGGCTGGCCGCGTGCACGGTGCCGGTCGCGGCATGCAGCAGCACGCCGGTTTCGCCGTGGGGCTTGCCCGCTGCCGGCGGGGCGCCGACGGTGTAGAGCACGATGCCATCGGCCGCCGACGTCGCATGGTGGCGCTGCGCCGCGTGCTGGATGTCCTGGCCGGCCACCCACGCGGCCGTGGCGCCTGCGGCGTCGATGCGGTGGGCTGGCGTGTGCAGGCCCACGCCGCCCGGTGCGCTGCAGAGCAGGTCCGGCCGCTGCCACGCGCTCACCGTGCCGCTGCCGCCCTGCGCAGCGTTTCGGGCGTCAACCGCTTGCGGTGCGCCGCCGTGGGTGGCCTGGCCCTGCAGGGTCGCTTGCAGATCGTGCAGTGCCTGCTCGGCGGGCAGTGCGGCGCCCGTGCCGGGGCCGGACACGGGGGGCTCCCCAGGCAGGCAGGCCGCGTGCTGCTGTGCGCTCTCGGCCAGCGAGTGGATCAGCGCCCCACCCTGCTCAAGGGCCTGCAGCGTCTCGGACGCCTGCATCTGGCCGGTGCCCCTGTCGGCCGCATGCGCACTGAGCAGCAGGCCCGAGCCGGCCCTCACGGCGCCCCATGCCGCGCTGGACAGATCCACGCCATGCCCACGCGGCTGCAGCAGGCGGTTGTCCGGCTGGTGGCGAAGGTGGCCGAGCTGCAGGCGCGTCTGCGCCGCGGTGGTGGACAACTCGATTCGCTGGGCGCCCGGGCTGTCGTCGAACAGCAGCTGGTTGTGCCCGCCGCCGCCCGTGGCGCTGGTGGACAGCTCCTGCGTCTTCATGCCGCTGAGCGCCGCGGGGTGCTGGTGCCCTGGCCAGCGGCCCTCCGTCCGGCTGCCGGGGAACCAGGCCGGGGTGCTGGCGTTCGCTCCCGCAGCCCCTTGCCGCACCTCGTTGGCATGCGCATCGGGCGTGCCCTGCCCGTTGTACAGCGCCCCGAGGACCACGGGCCGGTCGATGTCGCCGGCCACGAACCCGACGAGCACCTCCTGCCCCACGCGCGGGACGAAGTGATGGCCCCAGTTGTCCCCGGCGACACTTTCGGCCACCCGCACCCACGTGCTGGCCGAGGCGTCGCCGGGCGCGTTGCAGCCGGCTGCGTGCGCCAGCCGATGGCTCGCGTGGCGGCCCCGCTGCCAGTGGAACTGGATGCGCACGCGGTGATCGCGGTCGGTGTGCACGGGATCGGACAGGCCCACCACCACCGCGGTCTGCACGCCCACCACGGTGGGACGCGCGTGCAGCCGGACGTCGGGCAGCCCGCGCGCGTCGAGACTCGCCATGCGCACCGGCAGAGCAGCCGGCTGCACGGTGAGCTCACAATGGTGCTCCGGTTCCTCGGTGTCGTTGGCGAGCGCGTGGGGCGCATCACGGCCATCGAGCCCGGCCAGCCGGTCTGCGTGCAGGTTGCTGCGTGCGCGGTGGTGGGCCGCGAGGATGACAAAGCGGTCGCGCTCAGGTTGCGTGCCGTCGTGGCGAGGGTGCTCGACGAGCGTGAACGTGGATCCTGCGGCGGCATCTCTGAACGAACCCACGGCCAGCCACCGCTGGCGCCAGGCGTCGAGTGCCTCCACCTGGCGCCGCACCAGGCGCTCGCCCTGCGCCGCATCTTCGTAGGCGTACTGGCCCGGTACGTCGCTCAGCGCGAGCGAATCGGTGCCCGCGGGCGTGTCGCCCGCCGCCTGCTCCACCGGGCGCAAGCTGCAGCGGCGGTAGTCGGCGCTGGCCAGGGACACGCGCGCACTGGCCACGCGCGCCCCGTGGCGCCAGTGATGGAGGCTGTCGTCCTTGAGGCCGGCGTCGGCATGGGTAAAGCGCACGGGGCCCAGGTCATGCTGCCACGCTGCTGGGTGGTCGGCGATCACCAAGGTGTGGGCGCCGAGGCCGGCATCCGCCTCAGCCGCCTCGTGCTCCCACCAGCAGCACAGGCCTTCCTCCCGCATCAGGCGCTGCACGAACGCGAGGTCGCTTTCCTGGTACTGCATGCACAGGCTGCGGGCGGGATATGCGGCCGGGTCCTGCAGGTCCCACCGCCAGGCAGGCGCCAACGGGCCCTGGCCCAGGTAATCGGCGAAGACCTCGTCGAGGATCTGCGGCACGCTGAGGTTCTGGAAAACCCAGCTGTCGGTGCGCCAGGCCAGACAGGCCAGCCACGGTTCGAGGGTGAGCTCATGGCGCGCCAGGCCTCCGTCAGCGCCCAAGAGGCTGGCGCCCGTGACATGGGCATGCCAATCGCGCAGGCTGCCGTCGGTGCGGCGCAGCTGCACCAACGCGGGCTGCCCGATCAGGCGCTTGAGCTCGAGGTGCGCATCGGGGCCGACGGCCTGCACGGTGGCCCGCAGTCCCGCACGCGGGCCACCCTCTCCCGCCTCGGGGCCGATGGACTCGTGCAGGTCCAGCCGCTCCGCGATCAGCGCGTCCGGGCCGAGGACGGTGTGCAGTCTCAGCAGCCGTGTCCCCTGCAGCAGGAGATCAGCCGCCCGAAAGTCCTGCGTGGGCACCACGGTCATAGGCTCAGCCCCCGCTCACCGCCACGGGTTCGATGGACACCACCCGCAGTTGGGGCGCCAACTCGAAGCGGAGCCACCAGGCCAGGCGCCCGGCCTGCACCACGAAACCCAGTCGCGCCGCCTGGCGGTAGGGGCCGGACAGGCCCCTGACCTGCCAGGCGCCGCGAGCCATCGCACCCAACACGCGCTGAGCCTCTGGCCGCAAGGGGCCCGGCACGTCCTGCAGCAGGTCCACCAGATCCTGCGGCGCGGCGCCCAGCCAGTGCATGGCGGCCAGGCGAGGCTGAAGCCGGGCCCACGTGTCGGGGCGGCAGCGGGCGCCCAGGGCGCCGGTGTCGGTGCGGATCACGAAAACGCTCCTGCGGGAAATTGGCAGACGGGATGTGCGCCGTCGGTGGAATCAGGCGACGGCGTAGCGGAAGTCGCCGTTCTTCGCCGCGCTCACCTTGATGCGCTGCAGGGCCTGCCCCTGGGCCAGCCGAGCCAGCACTTGCTCGGCGATCTCTGGCAGGAGGCTGCCGTTCAGGATGTGGTCGACATTGCGGGCCCCCGTGTCCACCTCGGTGCAGCGCGCGAGCACCGCCTGGACCAGACGCCTGTCGTGCTCGAAGGTCGCGCCGTGGTGTGCCTTCACCCGCGCGGCGATGCGCGCGAGCTTCATGCGGATGATGTCTTCGAGCACCGGATCGGGGATGGCGTGGAACGGCACCACCTTCAGTCGGCCGAGAAAGGCCGGACGGAACGCCTTGTACAACGCCGGTCGCACGGCATCGAGCAGTGCCTCGGCCGTGGGGGGCTGGCCGTCGGCCTGGCTGAGGCAGGCCTGCATGATCTGCGCCGACCCCACGTTGCTCGTCAGAATGATCAGGCACTGCCTGAAATCAATCTCGCGCCCTTCCGCGTCTTCCATGACGCCCTTGTCGAACACCTGGTAGAACAGCTCGAGCACGTCGGGATGGGCCTTCTCGACCTCGTCGAGCAGCACCACGCTGTGCGGCTGGCGGCGCACGGCCTCGGTGAGCACCCCGCCTTCGCCATAGCCCACGTAGCCGGGGGGCGACCCCTTGAGGCCCGACACCGCATGGGCCTCCTGGTACTCGCTCATGTTGATCGTGATGAGCTTGCGCTCCCCGCCGTACAGCGCGTCGGCCAGCGCGAGGGCGGTTTCGGTCTTGCCGACGCCGCTCGGGCCCACGAAGAGAAACACCCCCTTGGGCTTGTCGGGGTCCTCCAGCTGTGCACGGGAGGTGCGCACGCGCTGGGCGACCGTGTCGATAGCGTGCGACTGACCGAGCACGCGCTCGCCCAGCAGCTGGGGCAGACGCAGCACGGTACGTAGATCGTCCTTCACCATCTTGCCCAGGGGAACGCCGGTCCATGCCGCCACCACCTCGGCCACGACCTGCCCGTCCACCTGCAGCGGCACGAGGGGCGCGTCGGCCTGCAGGGCCGCCAACTCGTCCTGCAGGCGGCGCAGCTCGGCGCTCACCTCGGTGCCGGGCTGCGTCGCCACGGCGGCTTCCTCAGCGCGGATGCGCGCCACCAAGGCGAGCTCAGCGGCGTGACGATCCCGCAAGCCCGCCAGGGCGTGCGTGTCGGCCGCTCGCTGCGCGCGAAGCTCGGACAGCCTCGCTTCGTGCTGACGACCCGCGGCGGCCTCGCGCTCGAGCGACGCGATCTCCGCGTCCACCCGCTCGATGCGCCGTTCGAGCGACTCCAGTGGTGCCGGCCGCGCGGCCTGGGCGAGGGCCACCCGGGCGCAGGCGGTGTCCAGCACACTGATGCACTTGTCGGGCATCTGGCGGCCGCTGATGTAGCGCGCCGACAGGCGCACCGCCTCGGTGATCGCCTCGTCCAGGATGCGCACCTGGAAATGCTGCTCCATGCGCGGGGCCATGCCACGCACCATCGCCGCGGCCAACGCCTCGCTCGGCTCCTCCACCTTGACCACCTGGAAGCGTCTCGCCAGCGCCGCATCCTTCTCGAAGTACTTCTTGTACTCGCTCCAGGTCGTGGCGGCGATGGTGCGCAGCTCTCCACGGGCGAGGGCCGGCTTGAGCAGGTTCGCGGCGTCGTTCTGGCCTGCGGATCCACCGGCGCCGATCAGCGTGTGCGCTTCGTCGATGAAGAGCACCAACGGGTGGGGGCTGGCCTTGACCTCGTCGATCACCTGCTTGAGCCGCCGCTCGAACTCGCCCTTGACGCTCGCGCCCGCCTGCAGCAGGGCCAGGTCGAGCACGTGCAGTTCCACCGATGCCAGGGGCGGTGGCACATCACCGGCCGCGATGCGCAGCGCCAGCCCCTCCACCACGGCGGTCTTGCCCACCCCCGCGTCGCCGGTGAGGATGGGGTTGTTCTGGCGGCGGCGCATCAGGATGTCGATGGCCTGCCGGATCTCGGCGTCACGGCCGATCACCGGATCGAGCCTCCCTTCGCGCGCGTGCCGGGTCAGCGGCGTGGTGAATTGGTCCAGCGCCGGCGTACTCTGCCCCGCATCTTCCGATACCTCGTCGCGCATGGCGGGCTCGCGCGCCTGCTGCGCGGCGGGCGAGGGGCCGTCGGCCTCGGGCGACCCGGCGGTCCAGCCTGGCAGATCGTGCTTGATGTCGTGAACGGGAAAGCGCGCGAAGCAACGGCTGTCGCGCTGTGCGAACTGCGCGAGCGTGGGCTCGGTGAGCAGCGCGAGCAACAGATGACCGCTGCGTATGCGGCCCGCCGGGCTCTCCAGTGACGCGAGCAGCCAGGCATGCTCGAGCAGCACAGGAAGCCGGGCGCTGAACACAGGCGTGCGCGTGTTCCCATCGCGCAGCTGCGCCAGCGCGTTCTCCAGGTCCCGACGCAGTGCGTCGGCATCGACGTCGCAGCGCCGGCACAACAGCTGGAGGTCGTTGTTCGGCTGCTCGAGCAAGGCGAGGAACAGATGCTCCACGTCCACCTCGTGGTGGCCTCGTCCGAGGCTCAGGCTCGCGGCGCGCTCGGCCGCTGCGCGGGTGAGGGGATGCAGCTTGGTGATGAGTGTCTTCAGGTGGGAAGCCATGGGTGGGATGTGAAGTACCGCCGTCAGTCGGTCGTCAGCAGCTCGTAGGAGGCGTCCAGACGGTCACGGGTGGACGCGCGGGTGAGAAGAAAGCTGTCCCAGCCGAGCCGCGGCGCCATCGCCGCGTCCAGGCGGCAGCCACGCACATCCGCAGCGAGCAGACAGAGGCGGACCTCGTACTCCAGCGTCGGACCGGTCATGAGTCGCAGCAGCTCCCGCAGGGCGAGATGACCCGACCCGCCCGGCAGCAGGCGGACGAACTGCGCGCGGCTGAGCGGCCCCAGCGTCAGGCGGGCACGCAGGTCGCGCTGCCACACGCGGCCGCCGAGCACCGCATCGGCCCCCAGCCGGGCGCTGACCCCGCCCAAGGTCGTGCGGCTGGACGACGACAGGGCATACCAGTGCCCGATGAACCCCTGCCACTGCACGCCCACGCCCAGGTACTGCTGCAGCACCCGCTGCACGGCGGCGGCGGACGTCGGGCGACGCTGCAGCGTGCCGGCGAAGAAGGCCACTGCGTCGTCGGCCACCCCACCCGCATCGGGCCGCAGCCGGCCGCGCAGCCCGTCGTGTCCCACGCCGGCCAGAGCCAGCATCCAGGGCAGTGCGCGCCGATGCCGGTCGGCCTCGAACTCCACGTCCAGGCGATGCTTGCGCCAGGCGCCGTAGAACATCACCGTGGCACGGTGCTGGAAGATGTCGTAGAAGGCGCGCGCAGCCCCACGGTCGGGATCACGCGAGCGCATCTCGCGCTCGATGAGGCGCTCGGTGTAGTGCACCGGCAGCGCGCCGTGGGCGCCCAGCAGGCCGAAGAAGGCGGGCGTCAGCTCGACCACGCCCACCGCCCGAGCATCGACATCCGGTGCATGGCCTCGCCCGTCCGGCCCGGTGGCGGGCTGCCCCGTCGGGTCGCCCGGCGCCTGCTGGCCGCCGTCCGCCGGTCGAACGGCCAGCAGGCTCACCTCGCTGGCGGGAAACGACATGTCCAGCGAGTTCCGGAAGGCCACGCGCCCCGCACGCAATGGATCGCCATGGCCGGCGCGGGTCAGCCAGCGTTCGACCACGCGCACGGCTTGGAAGAACGCGAAGCGGTGCGGCTGCGCCAGCAGCCGCCCGATCACAGCAAGGGGCTCTCGCCGCTGCGCCGCGGGCATGTGATGAGCTCCTCGTGGGTGTGCGCCGACACGATCTTCAGCTGGGTGAAGCTGTTGACGTGCACGTACAGCCCGAAGAAGTGGTCGAGCACCTGGGCGAACAGGCGCAGGCCGATGCCCGCGAAATGCTGGTCGTCGACGCTGAGGCGCACCTCGACGCCGCGCACGTAGGCCGGGAACGGCTGGCCGGGCAGGCAAGCGGTCACGGCCCGGTGCTCCACGGCCACGATGGCATCGACCACACGGCGGTTGACGGAGCTGCGCGGCAGGTCGTACAGGCGGAGCATCTCCTTGAGCGAATCGATGCCTCCCGCACTCAGTGACAGGTGGTTGACCGACAGGTGGGAGACCAGCCGCCAGAGCGAGCCTCTGCCCCGCGGGAAGCGATGGGTGGGTGTCGGTCGCCGAAGCAGGCGCACCTCTCCGAGCGAGGGACCGCCCCCCGGGGAGAACAGGTCGCCCCCGCTGGTGCCCACCTGCAGCTGCGTCGGCAGATCCCGGTTGGTGGCCGTCACGTCGATGGACAAGGTGTCCGTCTCCGGCGCCGCGGGATCGAAGTCGATGTCGACGATCGACAGCTCGGTCTCATGGCCGGGGCTCAGCTCGGCGATCGCCTCGTCACGGTGCAGGCTCCAGTAGCGCCCGCCCGCCTCGCCCTCGGCCAGCAACTGCTCGTGCTGCAGCGAGTAGAACGGGCGGAACTCGTGCACCTGCTCCCCTTGGGCGGACTGCCGAACCCGATAGACGCGGTCGACCGAATACACCTCGTGGCCGAACGCACGGCGCGCGTCAGGCAGCACGGGGTAGGACGGCGCGGTGTGCGTGACGCGGACCGGGTCAGCCCGCTGCGAGAACAGGTTCACCACCGGCGTGCAGCCCGTGAGCAGATTGCGCGACGACAGGGTATCGAGCAGGCGTGCCTCGTCCGAACCGGCACCGCCCCCCTCCAGGGCGAAGTGCAGGGTGATGCGCCGGGCCGAAGGGTCACGCCAAGCAGCCGGCAGCGGCAGGTCGACGAAGTTGAACTTTTCCGGGAACGCGAAGTACTCGGTCAACAACCGATACGCGGGGTGGGACCGCGCCTCGAAGTCGATGAGCGCCTCATCCTCGGCGAAGCCGACCTCACGGGGCGCGCCGCCCGCGTGCATCTGCCACGGGCCGTGCAGGCTGTCTTGCAGCAACACCCCCCGTACGCGGCCGAAGAGCACCTCCCGCAGCGCGGTGACTTGCGACGCCTCGCCGTCCATGTGCAGCCTGATTGCGTCGACGCCCAGGCGGTCCCACGTGGCCTGCGGTGAAGTGAGCTCGAATGCCACCGACAGCAACGCGGTGGACCCTCGTGGCACGACCGTGTGGTCAGGGGCCTGCACGACATGGACAAAACTGACGTCCACCACGCGCACCGGCAGCAAGGTCACGGCAAAGGCGGTGCGGAAACGGCAGGGCACACCGCGCACGGGCCGGCTGTGCAAGGCTGTGCCACGGGGCACGTGCACGGCCTGCGTCAACTGCGCGCTGGCGGCCTGCGCGTCCAGGCGCGCGATGGCACAAGAGGGGAACGGACGCAGATAGTGCGGGTAGAGCACCTGCAGCAGGCTCTCGGTGAACAGCGGGAAGTCATCGTCCAACCGCTTGTGCACACGCGCCGCGAGCAAGGCAAACGACTCAATGAGCCGCTCGACATGCGGGTCCTCGCCGACGTCGCCCGAGAGCATCAGGCGGCCGGCAATTTTGGGATGGCGGCGGGCGAACTCGCCCGCCTGGCTTCGCAGGAAAGCGAGCTCCCGCTCGTAGTGGGGCAACAGGTCGTCCATGGCCCGTCAGGACAGCCCACCGAAGCGGGCTTGCGTCACGGAGATGCGCGACAGGGCAGGCTGCAGCACGGCGTCGAAGCTCACCGCTTCGCGCATGGGGTGCACCAGAAGCAGCGCCCGGATGGTGAAGGCGATCGAGTTCACGGACCGTGTGAGTCGCTCGCCCTGAAAGCGCACCTGCACCTGGGCGAGTCGGGGCTCGTGGGTTTCGATGGCGGCTGCCAGGCTGCGCGCGATGAAGCGCTGCTCCTCGGCATTCGTGAGCACGCGCCCCACGAAATCACGCACGCCAAATGCCCACACGGAAGACTGTGCGTGTGGGAAGCCCGACAACGCGTCGCCGGCCGCCCCCGCGCGTGTGTTCAGCAACGCCTCCAGGTCGCGTGCCACGGCGTCGCGCAGCTGGTCCACCGACTGTGTCATGACCAGCCCGGTGGGGGCGTCGTCGGCCAGGAGACGGTCCAGCACGCTTCGCCGGATACGAATGGTGGAGTTCACGGCGAGCCGTCGAGAAGGACGGCGGCCGGGCGGGCACCACAATGCCCGGCGCCGCGACCGCCGCACACGGTGGATCAGTTCGGCGCGTCGAACACCGGCTTGTTGGTGGCCAGGCTCCACATGGCCGGCGAGCCCTTCTGCGTCTTGCCGTCCATGGTCTGCTGCACGTACTCCCACTGCACGGCAGCGTACTTGAGACTGAAGGTCTCGCCCGGCAGGCCCTCGCCCACCACCTCCGGCGTGACCGACGCGACGATCACCTTCTTGAGCTTGATGGTGAGGTACTGCACCCGGCCCTGCGTGCCATTGGCGCGCATGAAGTGGATCTCCACATCGTCGTAGAGCGTGCCGGCGGAACAGGCCTCCCACAGCTGAGGGCTGGTGAGGTCGAGGTCCTTGGTGAACACCATTTCGCCGTGCTCGCACCGTTCTGCGGTGTGCCCGCCGGACGTGGAGGCCGTGGCCGACTTCGGCTGTCGGATGACGTGGCTCCAGCTGTTGGCCTCGAACCAGGGCCGCTTGTGGTCCTGGTCGCGCGATTCACCCTCGATCTTCTTGCCGTTCAGCGGGTTGCCGAACTTGATGTAGATGTCTTTCATGGAGTTCCCTGCTAGTGGAATGGAAGGTCACTTCTTGCCCACGGGCATTTCGGCGACCAGACGCAGCGAGACGGACAGCTCGTCCAGCTGGAAGTGGGGACGGACGAATGCCACCGCGCGGTACACGCCCGGCCGCCCCGGAACCTCTGAAACCTCGACCTGCGCCTGACGCAGGGGCCGCTGCGCGCGCATCTCCTGCGAGGCGTCGTCCGCATCGACCACGTACTGCATGAGCCAGTTGTGCAGGTAGCGCTCCACATCCAGCGGCGTGGCGAAGCTTCCCACCTTGTCGCGCATCATGGCCTTCATGTAGTGGGCGATGCGGCACACGGCGAACATGTACTGCAGCTGCGCCGAGAGGACGGCATTGGCGTTCGCCGCGTCGCTGTCGTAGCGCCGTGGCTTCTGGGCCGACTGCGCACCGAAGAATGCCGCATAGTCGGTGTTCTTGCAGTGCACCAGGGGGATGAAGCCGAGATCGGACAGCTCCTTCTCGCGCCGGTCGGTGATGGCCACCTCCGTGGGGCACTTGAGTGCCACCTCGCCATCGTCGGTCTTGAACGTGTGGGTGGGCAGGTCCTCCACCAGGCCACCCCCTTCCACGCCGCGGATGGCCGCGCACCATCCGTACTGCTCGAACGCGGCCGTGAGGCGCGAGGCCATGGCATACGCGGTGTTCACCCACAGGTACCGGCTGTGGTCGGCGCCATCCACCTGCTCGACGAAGTTGAACCCCTCGACGGCCGTGCCGTCCTTCGGGTTGTACGGCAGCCGGCCGAGGAAGCGGGGAAGCGTCAGACCCACATACCGCGCATCCTCCGAGTCACGGAAGGACTTCCACTTCGCGTAGTCGACGGTGTCAAACACCTTGGCGAGGTCGCGCGGACGGCCCAGCTCGGTGAAGGACTCCAAGCCGAACAGCTCCGGGGCCGCCGCCGACACAAACGGCGCGTGTGCGGCGGCAGCCACGTGTGCCATCTGCTCCAGGAAATACATGTCCTCGGGCTGACGCGTGAACTCGAAGTCGCCGATCAGGGCCCCGAAGGGCGCACCGCCGAACGTGCCGAACTCCTCCTCATACACCTTCTTGAACAGGGTGCTCTGGTCGAAGTCGATGGCCGTCTGGAAGTCGCGCACCAGTTCCTTCTTGGTGCAGTTGAACACCTGGATCTTCTGCAGCGCACCGGTGGACGTGTGCTTGCACAGGTAATGCAAGCCGCGCCACGTGGCCTCGAGCCGCTGGAAGTCGGGGTGGTGCATCACCTCCGACAGCTGCTCGGAGATCAGCTGGTCCAGATCGGCCACGCGGGCGTCCAAGGTGGCGCTGAGGTTGTCGGAGACCACGACGGTACCCTGCAGCACCTCCTTGACCAGCTCCGCGATGAGGTCTCGCGCGCGCAGGCGTTCCACGTCAGACCGCGCCACCTTGCTCTCGCGCACGATGTCGTCCAGCAAGCTGGTCGTGGCGGCAGCCGGCGCAGGCGGAAGAAGACCCTCGGCTTGAAGCATGGCGCTCACTCCTGGCGCGGCGCCGTTTCGGCGCCCAGTTGTTGGAGACGCTCGGTGTTGCCCAGCACATCCGCCAGCAGGTCCTCGAGCTTGTCGTTGCCGGCCAGCTTGTTGCGCAGGTCCGACAGCCGCGTTCTCGCCTCGAGCAGGCGGCGCAGCGGCTCCACCTGCTGAACCACCGCCTCCGGGCGGAAGTCATCGATCTGCTGGAAGGACAGGTCGACCGCGAACTCACCACCTGCATCGCCAAGGACGTTGCGCACGCGATAGCGCGCCTTCGGCGCCATGCCCTTCATCACGTCATCGAAGTTGTCCAGATCGACCTGCACGAACTTGCGCTCCTTCAGCTTGGCGGGGGGCGTCTGCGGATCTACCGCGCCGGTGAAGTCGCCAATGACTCCGGTGACGAAGGGGATCTCCTTTTGCTCGATGGCGTCACCCACCTCCACGTCGTAGCTCAGCTGCACGCGCGGGGGGCGCACCTTCTCCAGGCGCTTCTGGACGCTGTCTTTCTTGGCCATGCTTGCCTCGTTGTGTGAACGCAATGCGCGCGGGTGACCTGGCGGTCACTTCAGCGCGTCGAACGGGTTCTGCCGCTTGGCGGCAGGCGTGGTGCCGGGCGGCACGGCACGTGCAGGCGCGGACGCCGCACCGGCATGGACTGGCGCAGCCAAGGCCGACGCTGGCGCGGCGGGCTTGCTCGCAGGGCGCCCCACGGGCTTCTTCTTCGGCGCCGGCGTGGCAGGCGCTTCCGCCACCTGCGGCACCAGCACCGGCTCGCCCAACGCCTCGCGCAACGTCCGAACGATGTCATGCGCCTGCTGCCGGGTGTCGGCTGTCAGGTTCTGCTGGGCGCGAAGCGACTGCAGGGCCGTGGCCGACACCCGCAGACCGCTCACTGCCAGCACGCTGGCGGCCACTTTGTCGGAGGCGTCGCGCATCAGCGCCTCCTGGGCCGCGAGGATGGCGTTGCCGTAGTCGGACTGGTCAAAGTAGCCCTGCGCGAGCCTCAGCCAGGGTTCCTTGCTGGTGGGGTAGGCCTGCGCAGCAAGGCGGTAGGTGTCGCGCTCGCGCACTGCATTGCCGTCGCGCCTGGCGGCAGAGGCATCGGTGAGGAACTGCTCCAGGGAGGGGGTGGCCGGCTCGATCTTCTCCGGCGGGGGCGGGGTGGCACAGCCACCCAGCATCACCAGACCGAGCAGGCCCGTCAAAAGCAGGAGATGGATTCGAGACGATCCCGACATGAAGAAATGACCTGTTACCAATGTTGTCTTTTGTTTGCATTCGTCTGACGTGTTAGGTCAGCGGCAAACGGGGGCCAATGTACTGCCTTCATCGATCCTGTCACCTCCCCCAATAGAGGGGGTGGATTCGCGACATGGCACTCACTCTGGCGGGTAGCATGCGCGGCCGTTTCATCGCACGCCAGCAGCCTCCCTCACTCGCCCATGCGCCATCGACACGCACCCCGGCCCACAGGCCGGAAGGTGGCCGCACTACAGGCCGCCGCCCATTGCCTGGGTTTGCTGTGCCTGGCAGGCTGCGCCGCGCCGACCGGCCAGGGTGTGGTGGGGCAGACCCTGGAGTGGCTGGGCGTGAAGGCGCCTGAGCCACCGGACGCATCCCAGGCGCGCGCGCCCGCACGCCCCCGTCGGGTGGCCGTGCGTCTGCACGCCGGCGAGACACTCAACACGGACACCCAGCGGCGATCACTGTCTGTCGTGGTGCGTGTCTACAAGCTGAAGCAGGTGGCGCGCTTCCTGGCGGCGCCCTATGGCGCCTTTGCGGACGAGACCTCGGAGCGGCTGGCATTCGGCAGCGACGTCGTCGAGGTGCGCGAGCTCGTGCTCGCCCCGGGGCAACGGCACGAGGTGATGGAGACGCTGCCCGACGGCGCGACCCACATCGCAGTGGCCGCCCTGTTCCGCGCGCCGGCAATGGGGCGATGGCGGTTTGCATTTGCCGCCCCGGCCGCCGAACGCACGGGGGTCACCTTGGGGCTGCACGGCTGCGCCATGAGTGTGGCGGCCGGGGCGCCTGAGCAGGCCGCTCCCGAGTCCCTGCGCTTGGCGGGCGTGGTGTGCGATTGAGGCTCGTGGCAGAGGCTGGTGGCCCGACGGCCAGTGAGGACAAGGTGTGATCTCTTCTTCGAAGGTTCTCTGGGGCGAAGGCCTGTTCCTGCGCCCGCAGCATTTCCAGCGGCAGGACGCCTACCACGAGGGCCGGCTGGCGCAGGCCATGCGGACGCTGCACCCGTATGCGTGGGGTGTGCGCGAGATGCGCGTGGACGCGGCCGGCCTGTCCACCGGCGTGCTGCGCCTGGATGCGTTGTCCCTGGTCTTCCCTGACGGGGAGTTCTATTGCGCACCGGGTGATGACCCGCTGCCGCTGCCGCTGTCACTGGCAGCTGTGCCGGCGCAGCAGACCGAGGTGGTCGTGCATGCGGCCATCGCGCCCCTGCACCGTCAGCCGGGCAACGCCGAGATGGGCGCGGACGCGGAGGCCACGCTGGCCCACTACCGCCGTCACGCGGAAGAAGCCGCGGACCTGTTCACCCAGGCCGCGCCCGCCGAGCTGCAGTTGCTGCAGCGCCAGGTGAGGCTGGTGCCCGGCCACGAGCCGCTCGCCCATCTGGTCACGGTGCCCGTCATCCGCCTGCGGCGCCACGCGGCGGGCGCATTCGAGGTCGACCCGCGGTTCATGGCGCCGAGTGCGTGCATCCAGGCGGCCCCGGCGTTGGACGCCCTGCTTCGGCGCCTGCTCGACATGCTCCAGGCCAAGGTGGACGCCCTGTACGGTCACCACCGCGAGCCGTCGCGCCATGTCATCGAGTTCCGATCCGGCGACACGGCGTCGTTCTGGCTGCTGCACACCGCGTCGGCGGCCTGCGCCAGCCTGCGGCACCTGCGCCAGCACCCGGGCCTGCATCCCGAGCGGCTGTTCGAGCGCTTGCTGGAGCTGGCCGGCGCACTCATGACCTTCAGCAAGGGCCACTCGCTGGCCGATCTGCCCATGTACGACCACCGCGACCCCGAAACCGGGTTCATCCGCCTCGAAGCGGTGCTGCGTGATCTGCTGGAGACGGTGATTTCCACCCGCTACTTCGCCATCGCCTTGACGGAAGCCAAGCCGTCCTTCCACGTGGGGCGCCTGGACAGCGAGCAGCTCAGCGCCTCCACTTCGCTCATCCTGGGCGTGGCGGCGGCCATGCCCGCGGCAGAGCTTCTGGAGGCGGTGCCCGTGAGGTTCAAGGCGGGCGCCCCCGACGATGTCGACAAGCTGGTGCTGTCGGCCACATCGGGCGTGCGGCTGGTGCCCATGCCACAGGTTCCGGCGGCCATCCCCGTGCGCCCGGGCACGCTGTACTTCTCGCTCGAGCCGCGTGGCCCGTTGTACGAACGCATGCTGCAGGCGCATGCCGTGACGGTCTACGCACCGGCGGGCCTGGCGGATCTGCGGCTCGAGCTGTTTGCGCTCAACGCCTGACCTGCCCATGGACACCCCTGCCCCTTCCCTGCTGGCTCCGGCCGGGCGGCCCGCACCGGCTCCCTTTCCGGCCGGCCCCCGCGAGGCCCGCACGCTCATGGACCTGATGTACGACGGGTTCTACATGCTGTTCCTGCTGCGCAACCGCTATGCACCCGGCGACGCGCAGTCCTTCCGATCCCGGCTGAAGGAGTTCCTGGCGACGGTGGACCGGGGGGCGCGGCGGCTCGGTGCCCCGAGCGAGGACGTGTACCTGGCCAAGTACGCGTTCTGCGCCTTGGTCGACGAACGGGTGCTGACCTCCCACCCCGCGCTGCGCCCCACCTGGGAGCAGTGCCCCTTGCAGCTGGAGCTGTTTGGGGAGCAACTGGCCGGCCAGCACTTCTTCGACAAACTCGAGCAATGCCGCCAGGAGGGGGCGTCGCGCCGCGAAGTGCTCGAGGTCTTCCACCTCTGCCTGCTGATGGGGTTCCAGGGCAAGTACCTGATGGAAGGCACGGAGAAGCTGGGCTACCTGACGGCACGGCTGGGCGACGAGATCGCCCATCTGAAAGGGCAGCGGCCGGCGTTTGCGCCCCATTGGCAGGCGCCCGACCGGGTGCGTCACGCGCTGCGCACGGAGGTGCCCCTGTGGGTGGTGGGTGCGGTCTTCGCGCTGGCGGGGCTGCTGGCGTACGTGGGGCTTCGGTGGTCACTGGAACGCCAGACCCGCGCCGATCTCGCCGGCTACTCCGATGTGATCCGCATGCCGGCGCAGCAGGCGCACGTCACCATCACCCTGCCCTGAGCCCATCGACGTTCCGCACCATGGCTGTCGTCGCCGATACCGCCGAGCCCGGCGCACCGCGCCTGGACGGCCCCGAGTTGCTGGATCTGTCGGGCGCCGTGTCGCCACTGACCAATGCGAGCCGCCTTCTTCAGCTGCGGATGGACGCGTTGCCGGACGACACCCTGGTGGCCGAGCGGGTGGTGATGCGGGAGGCGCTGAACCAGCCTTTCGAGCTCCGTGTGGACGCCGTGTCGGTGACCCGGCATCTTCCCTTGACCGCCCTGCTCGGCGAGGCGGTGTCGGTATGGCGGCGCCTGCCCGACGGCCGCCAAGCCCCCTGGCACGGGCAGGTGGACGAAGCGCTGCAACTGGGCGCTGATGGCGGGCTGGCACGCTACCAACTGGTCATTCGCCCCTGGCTCGCCTGGCTGGCACGCAGACACGACACGCGGGTCTTCCAGGACAAGACCGCCAGCCAGATCGTCGACGAGGTGCTGCAGCCCTATGCCGGCGCCCACCACGAATGGCGCGTCAGCGAGCCGCTGCGGGCACGTCCGTTGTGCATGCAACACCGGCAAAGCGACCTGGCCTTCGTGCACCGGCTGCTCGCGGAAGAGGGCCTGTGCTACCACTTCATCCACCTCAGCGGCGAGGAGGCAGCCCGCGCCCGTGAGGCCGGCCAGGCCTGCCATCGCATGGTCATCACCGACCGCCTCGCCGAGCGGGATGACCTGGGGCCCCTGCGCTTCACCGGCCACGCCCCCACCGCCCTGCTGCCCGACCAACGCGATGCGCTCACCGCCTTCGCCGCGCGCCGCACACTGGCGCCCACCGCCGTCACCGTGGGCAGCTGGGACCCCACCGCACTCTCGGGCATCTCGGCCCAGTCCGCCACCCAGTTCGACCGCGGCCACGTGCCGACGCTGGAGCAGTACGACGGCAGCGGCGTCGGGCGCTTCGAGGACGCGGCGCACGCCCAGCGCGCGGCAGACCTCTGGCTCGCGTCGCTGGAGTGGCCAGGCAAGCTCTTCGACGGGCGGGGCACGGCGCGCCACCTGCGCGCGGGGGCGGAGTTCCAGCTGGTCGACCATGCCCTCTACGGGCCGCCCCTGCTACCCCGCCATGCCCGCCCTGACGATCGCTTCGTCGTCGTGGCGGTGGAGCACGAGGCCAGCAACACCCTGGGCGGGCAGATGGGCCGGGGCATCGTTGCGCTTGGCTGCACCGACGGCGACCACGAGCGTGGCGGCTACCACTGTCGGTTCACCTGTGCCCCGGCCGGCGCCACGCTGGCGCCCGCGCGCCCGCATGCCCCCACCGCACCCGGCATGCTCGCGGCCCAGGTGGTGGGCGGCCAGGGTGAGCCCCTGACCACCGAGCGAAATCTGCGCGTGAAGGTGCAGTTCCCATGGCAGCGCGGCGCAGCCCCACTGCCCGGCGGCGTGGTGGACACGGAAGGCCACGCGCCCGGCAACGAGCAGGCGGGCATCTGGCTGCGCGTGGCCGCGCCCACGGCCGGGGCCCAGTGGGGCAGCGCCTTCGTTCCGCGCGCGGGCACGCTGGTGGCCGTGCAGTTCGTCGACGGCGACATCGACAGGCCCGTCATCGTCGGCCCGCTGTACAGCCAGGCCCACCTTCCGCCCTATGCGGCGGGCGAAGGCTCTGGCATCAACCACCCCGGCACGCTCAGTGGTCTGCGCAGCCAGGCCCTGGACGGCGCCGGCCACGGCGAATGGGTCATCGACGACACCACGGGCCAGTTGCGCATGCGGTTGAGCTGCAGCCATGCCGAGGCGCAGCTCGGCATGGGCCACCTGATCCACCAGGCGCCAGGCACCGCCCAGCGGGGCGAGTGGCGTGGCGCCGGCTTCGAGGCGCTCACGCTCGGCTGGGCCTGTCTGCGCGCAGGCAGCGGCATGGTGCTCAGCACCACGGCCCGCCCGGGCAGCGAGGGCAGCGCCACATCCACCCAGATGGATGCCGAGGCGGCTCTGTCGCAGCTGCGGGGCGCCGCCGGTCTGGCACAGCGACTGTCCGCCGCCATCGCACCGACGAACGCGCAGCCCCCGGTGGCCCACCGCGCGGACGCCCCCCTGGGGGCGCTCATCACCGCCATCGACCCACAGGCAGAAGGTGCCCATCCCCACCCCCTCGGGGGACAGCCTCCCCTGGAATCTGGGGACGATGGACGCACGCCTGCGCACCCGGTGGCGCGCATGGGTGCTCCGTACCTGCTGCTGGATTCGCCCTGCGCCGCGGCGGTGGCCACCGCCGCCAGCATCACCGCCTACGCCGGCCAGGCGAGCGCCATCGTGGCCCAGGGCGATCTGCACCAGGCGGCTGCCGGCGCCTGGGCCGGCATCGCCGGCCAGACGACCAGCCTGTTCACCCAGACGGGGGGACTCATGGCCACCGCCGCCCAGGGCCCGGTGTCACTGCGCGCCCATACCGACAGCCTCACCCTGCAGGCCGATCAACAGGTGCGCGTGCTGAGCGTCAACGACGAAGTCCGGGTGCAAGCGGCGACCCGCATCGAGCTGACGGGCGGCGCCTGCCGACTCTTGCTCGACGGCGCCGACATCACCTTCAGCTGCCCCGGCCAGTTCAGTGTGCAGGGCGGTGCACACGCTTTCGAGGCGGGAGGCGAACAACCGGCCTCGCTGCAGGCGCTGCCCCAGGGGGCCGCGTCCGAGGCCCCCACCTTCATGGAGTTGAACCTGCACGATGAATGGCTCGCCCCCATTTCCGGCGCCCCGTTCCGTGTCGTGTTCAGCGACGGCACGGTCAAAGAGGGCGTGCTCGATGAACACGGCCACGCCAGGCTGGAGGGTGTCCCGCCGGGCACCGCCCAGGTCTATTACGGCGAAGACCCCCGCCCCCCTGTGGCCCGCACGCAGCTGCCGGCCAACACCTTGCGCGCCGGCAGCGCCACCAATGAGCAGGCCATCGCCAACCTGCAACGCTACATGGAAGACTGCGACCGCTTCTGGGCCGAGCAGGCCACCGCCGAGCAGCGCGAGCTGCACGACCAGATGGGCACCGTGCCGGCCGAGCCCGAAGGCGAGAACGCCTGGGATTTCCTCGATGCCGCGCAGCAGCAGGCGCTGCGCGCACAGCTCGAGCAAGGGGCGGCATGAGCGCGGTTGCCACCCGGGTGGCCCAGAACGCCGGCCCGTCCAGCCGTACCGGCTGGCTGGATTCGCTGCAGTCCGAGGCGATGAGCTTCCTCAAAGGCGACAACAACTCACCTTGGGCCATCCTCGCCGAAACGGTCATCGGCTGCGTGCCGGTCCTGGGCCAGCTCGTGGACGCGCGCGACATCATCAAGGCCCTGTGCGAGGTGTCGGCTGCGCCGGCCAGTCTGCTGGCCTGGTTCAACCTCATCACCGCCCTCATCGGGCTGGTGCCGGGCGGGGGTGATTCCGCCAAGCGGTCGCTGCGCGCCATCAAGAGCCGTGCAGCCGGCGCCGACGAGCTGCTGGACATGGTCCGCGCCCTCTACAAGGGCGATGCGGAGAAACTCCTGCGCGACGCGCTCGACCTGTCGCTGCTGCGCGGCCATCTGCGCCGGATCCTGGACAACCCCCGCATGGGTTCGCTGCTCAGCGCCGACGCGCGGCGCAGCATCACCTCCATCCACGCTGGCCTGGACGCGCAGTTCGACATCTTCCGACGTGAGGTGGACGACTGGCTCGCCCAGGGCCGCAAGACCAGCGCAGGCGGCCCCCCTGCCGCCCGCGCCACGCCGGGCACCCCCGCGGCCAAGCCGCAATCGACCCACGCCGCCGGCAGCCACAATCGCACCGCGCACGGCGACCCGGCATCCACCCAGACGCCTAACGCCGCCACCCAGCGAACCGCGCGCTTCAAGAGCCTGAGCCAGAAGGTGCTCGGCGTGCTGGGCGAGCACATGGCCGACTACCACTGTCAGGACGTCAAGGGTTGGGGCGCTGTGGCCACAGCGTCCCACGACCAGGGCGCCGTCAACGCCGCCAAGCTCAACGACGGCGGCCAGCTCGTGCAGCTGTGGCCCACCCTGGTCCGCGGCCGCGGCATCGACGCCGTCTGGCGCACCCCCGCCGGCCCCAAGCCCTACGCCATCATCGAGGCCAAGGCCAGCTACGACCCGACCAAGTCGCTGCGTGCGCTGCTCGGTGAGGCGGGGGACAAGACGGAACGAGGCGAAGGCACCTCCTCCGAGGACCCGGGAGCGGGCGGTGGCATGCGCGGCAAGAGTTCGAGCAAGAACAGCAGCAAGAGCACCATCCGCCAGACGAACGGCAAGGTGACCCAGATGGGGCATGCGTGGATACGCGGCAAGCGTCTGGAGCGTGCCGTGGGGAGCGATTCTGTGGCCCAGCGCATACGCCGCCAGGGGTACACGCGGCATGTACTGTTCTTCTCGCTTCCCCACGCCGTCGCCCATGCAGAAGCCCTGATCAAGCTGACGGCTCAGCAAGCGGTTTCCCACGACTTCCATGGGACGCACCAGGCCACGCGGGAGTGGGGCGATGAAGACATCGACAAGGTCGTTGACAACCGTGCGGGGTTCGTTGACCAAGAGCGTTGGCGCTGATCAGAAGGCACATCATGGAGTTTCACAACAAGCGTCGCCAGCAGTTCCTGGACGAAACCAGGTATCTGACACAAGTCGCACGCTTGCCCGAAAGCATTGCGTACTTTGCTGCTAACCCGCTCGGCAGTGGCTCGACCGCCCTCCATCGCGACATGCTCGCCCGCCTAACGAGTGCAGAGGAGCGGATGGACCTGATCTTTCTCCAGTACACGGCTGGGGACTCGATAGAGCCGCTTCGCCGGGAGCTTGAGGAGGTGATTGCAGCCTATGAGCGCTATGGAGAACTGCTGTGGCGCTACCGCAAGGACCGCAACGAAGTCGTCTTCGAGTTCACCAGCCTCGACGATTACTGCCAGTTGATGCAACTGATCGGTCTGTGCTTCCTGCTGCACCGCAGGGACCTGCTGCCAAGGGTGGCCGCTCTGCAGGATGGGCTGGACGCCGTCGGGCAGGACGGCGAGGGCAACGGTGGAACGGACACTCTGTACGAAGAGTTCATGGCACATGCGGTGGGTGGTGCTGCCCGCTACAACACCGACTGGCTGTGCTGCTCCAAGCCTTATCAGCCGCTGTTCCGCGCCCTGACGGAAACGACGCCCGAAAGGCGGCTCATTGAGATCGACCGCTTCCTCAAGCGCTGGTACAAGGACCTGGCCGGCACCGGCTGGCACGACAGCCACAAGCCCGACGCCCAAGGAAATCAGGGCGGCTACTACGGCTACTGGAGCTTCGAAGCGGGCGCAGCCGTCTTGCTGCTGGGCATCGAAGACGACGCGAGCCTTCACCAATACCTCTACTACCCGAAGGACTTGGTGGCATGGTCTCGCGCGCACGCCGCCCTCAGCGACACCCGCAGCCCCCAGGCCGCCTTACGACTGCGCTGCGAAGCCGGCCAGCCCTGCCCGCGCGAGGGCTGGTGGGCCACTCCCGCCCAGGCCCACAGTCGCCGCCGGTTCCGACTGGGGGAACCGATGCCTGATCTCCACACCGACTACGGCACCACCATCTGGCAGTGGGAGGAAGATCCGTCATGAATCTCAACGACTTGTTGACCGCGCTGCCCGCCCCGACCCCGTGTGGGCAGGACCTCAGCTTCTCCCTCGAGTTCGACGAGCTGCAGGCGCTGAGGCGCGACGACGACGCCAGCATCCCGCGCGGTGAGCTGGACGCTGAGCCGCGCCGCGCCGACTGGCCTGCCGTGCAGTCGCTTGCTGGCACCTTGTTGCGCGAGCGCAGCAAGGACCTCCGCCTGGCCGCCTGGTGGACAGAGGCGTCGGCGCGCCTGCAAGGCCACGCTGGCCTGGCCGATGGCCTGGCGCTCTACGCCGGCTTGTGCGAGGCCTTCTGGGACGACCTGCACCCGCAGCCAACGCTCGGCGACGCCGAGTTGCGTGCGGGCAGCATCGCCTGGCTGCTCGCTCTGGTGGCAGGCGGCATGCGGCATCTGCCTGTGCTGCACGAATGCGGGCGCGGCCACTCGCTGGCCGACATTGGCAACCTGCGCGAGCAGATGCGCAGCAGCGAGGACGACACCTCGCGCGCTGCACGGGAGGTCTGGGCCGGTTTGCACCGCGCGGCGTCCTGCGGCGGCCTGCAGGGTGCGATGGACGCGCTGCCCCGAGTGGCCGACGCGCTGCAGCGCCTGCAAGCCGTGGTGGACGCCCGACTGGGTGAGGACGGGCCGGCATTCGTGGGCGCACGCGAGGCCGTGCACGATGCCATGGTAAGCATGGATCGCTTGGCCTCCGAGATGGGCATCCTCAGGGACGGACGCCCCGCCCCGCCATCACCGCCACAGCCCCCGCGCGGAGCAGCGGATGCAGCCCCCGGCCAGACGACGGCTGTACCGAGCACGCGCCTCGGTGGCCCACCCGGGCAACCCGTCATGCCCGGTTCGCGCGCCCAGGCCCTGGCCCAGCTGCGCATGGTGGCCGACTACTTCCGCGAGCACGAGCCGCACAGCCCGGTGGCCTATCTGGCCGAACGCGCCGCGCAGTGGGGCGAGATGCCCCTGCATGTGTGGTTGCGCACGGTGATCAAGGAGCCCGGCGCCCTGGCTGGCCTGGAGGAGCTGCTCGGCGTGCCGACGCCCGATCTCCCATGAGGACCGCGGCCCGGCGACGGCCGGCCCACCGGCACTGACGCTCAGCCGCCGACCCAGTGCCCCGACTTGCCACCCTGCTTCTCCAGCAGGCGGATGTCGGTCATCACCATGCCCTTGTCGGCCGCCTTGCACATGTCGTAGATGGTGAGCAGGCCCACCTGGACGGCGGTGAGCGCTTCCATCTCCACGCCCGTCTTGCCCACGGTTTCGGCCTGCACGGTGCAGTGCACGGCGTTGGCTGCCTCGTCCAGCGTGAACTCGGCCGACACGCGGGTGAGCGGCAGCGGGTGGCACAGGGGGATGAGCTCGGCCGTGCGCTTGGCGGCCTGGATGGCGGCGATGCGGGCCACGCCGATCACGTCGCCCTTGCCGGCCTGGCCGGTGGCCACCAGGGTGAAGGTCTCGGGCCGCATGCGGATGATGCCGCTGGCCCGGGCGATGCGGTGCGTCTCGGCCTTGGCCGACACGTCCACCATGTGGGCCTGGCCCTGGCCGTCGAAGTGGGTGAGCGGGGAACCCGCCGAAGGGGTGGAAGGGGCTTCGCTCATGGCTGACAAGGCAGAAACAAACCGGGCACAGGCGGCCCAGGGCGCGGTGTCATCATAGCGACGGCGGAACCGCTGGCCTCTGCGCGGGTCCACCCCTGCCACGCACCCGATTGCCCGATGCACCTGCGCCCCCCTGCCCCGCCCTGCCCGCCCCCGCCGCGCGCCCCGCGCCGCCCGCTGCGCGCCGCGCTGGCCTGCACGCTCGCTGCCACCCTGCTGGCCACCGGCTGGCCCGTGCCGCCCGCGCAGGCGCAGGTGAAGCTGCCCGCGCTGGGCGATGCCGTGTCGGAGGATTTCGACATCCTCACCGAGCGCCGCCTGGGCGACCGCATCATGCGCGAGGTGCGGCGCGACCCCGCCTACCTCGACGACCCGGCGCTGCAGGAATACCTGCTGTCGCTGTTCGAGCCGCTGGTGGCCGCGGCGCGGTCGCGCGGCGAGATCGACCCCAACCTCGACCAGGCCTTCGCCTGGGAGGCATTTCTGGTGGGTGAGCGGCCGGTGAATGCGTTTGCGCTGCCGGGCGGCTACGTGGGCGTGTACCTGGGCCTGATCGCGCTCACCACCTCGCGCGACGAGCTGGCCTCGGTGCTGGCGCATGAGATCACCCATGTGACACAGCGCCACATCGCGCGCGGCATGGTGAACTCGCAGCGCCAGACGCTGGCCGCCATGGCCGGCATGATCCTCGGGCTCATCGCCGCGAGCCGCGCGTCCAGCTCGGACGCGGCCCAGGCGGTGGTGATGGGCAGCCAGGCCGCCGCGGCGCAGGGCCAGCTCAACTTCTCGCGCGAGATGGAGCGCGAGGCCGACCGCATCGGCCTGGAGGTGCTCACCAGCGCCGGCTTCTCGGCGCAGGGCATGGCGGGCATGTTCGAGAAGATGGACGGCGCGATGCGCCTGAACGACAGCAACCAGTACCCGTACCTGCGCACCCACCCCCTGACCATCGAGCGCATCAGCGATGCGCGGCTGCGCATCCGCGAGGCCAGCGGGCGGCCGGCGCCGGTCACCTCGCCGGTGCCGCATGCGCTGATGCAGGCGCGCGCCCGGGTGCTGATGGACCGCACCGACCCGGCGCTGCTGCGCCTGCAGGGCCTGGCCCAGGCCTCGCTGGCCGGCACGGGCCCCGAGACGCCGCTGGCGCGGCTGGCCACGCTCTACGGCGGCGCGCAGGCGAGCGGGCTGTTGCGCGATTTCGACCGCGCGCTGGCCATGCTCGACGCGGCCGACGCCCTGGCCGCCAAGCACTTTGCCGGCGACACCGCGGCCGGGCGCCAGCTGGCCATGTTGCGGGTGTCCGTGCTGGCCGACCGCGGCGGCCCGGCGGCGGCGGTGGCCGCGGGCCTGGACGCCGCGCTGGCGCCCCTGGCGC
>JACRBA010000146.1 GCA_016213265.1 Burkholderiales bacterium
ATCTCGTCGGGCACACCGCCCTAGGCGCGCAGCTGGAAGACGGCCTCGGCGGCGTCGGCGGCGGCCGCATTGTGGAAGCGCGCCGTGATCTCCTTGGCCAAGGCCACTTTCGCGTCCTTGGGATTCCGGCCTCCCGCCACCTCACGCTGCAGGGCAGCGATCTCGGACTCCGAGCGGAAGGACAGCAGCGTGTACCACTTCCACATCTGCTCGTCGCTGATCGACAGGATCTTGGCGAACATGGTGTTCGCCGGCTCGGTGATGCCGACGTAGTTGTTCTTGGACTTGGACATCTTCTCGATGCCGTCCAGGCCTTCGAGCAGCGGCATGGTCAGGATGCACTGCGGCTCCTGGCCGTACTCGGCCTGCAGGGCGCGGCCCACCAGCAGGTTGAATTTCTGGTCGGTGCCGCCGAGCTCCAGGTCGCTCTTGAGCGCCACCGAGTCGTAGCCCTGCATCAGCGGGTACAGCAGCTCGTGCACCGAGATCGGGGTGTTGCTCTGGAAGCGCTTGGTGAAATCGTCGCGCTCGAGCATGCGCGCCACCGTGTACTTGGCCGCCAGCTCGATCATGCCGCGCGCGCCCAGCGGGTCGCTCCACTCGCTGTTGTAGCGGATCTCCGTCTTCGACGGGTCCAGCACCAGGCTCGCCTGGGCGTAGTAGGTCTTGGCATTGGCCTCGATCTGCTCGCGGGTGAGGGGCGGGCGGGTGGCGTTGCGGCCCGAGGGGTCGCCGATCATGGAGGTGAAGTCACCGATCAGGAAGATCACCTGGTGGCCCAGGTCCTGCAGCTGGCGCATCTTGTTGAGCACCACCGTGTGGCCCAGGTGGATGTCCGGCGCGGTGGGGTCCAGCCCGAGCTTGATGCGCAGGGGCTGGCCCGTGGCTTCCGAGCGCTGCAGCTTCTTCACCCAGTCGGCCTGGGGCAGCAGCTCGCTGCAGCCGCGCAGGCTGACGGCCAGCGCATGTTGCACGGCTTCACTCAGCGGCGCGGTAGGAGAGGCGGAGCTCACGGTGTCGGACATACGGCGGTGACAAAGTGCAAACAGGGGATGGCTGATGTAGCGGCTTGGCTATACTCGCGCGCACGCCTGGACGGGCTCCGGCGCCTCGGGCGCCGCCCCGGCCAGCCAGCCGGCCGGGCCACCACGAAGGTGGCCACGTGAGCCGCGGATTCTACGGGTCGGCCCCCAGCAGGGCCGCCGGCCCGCTCGAGCGCTGCACCGGCCCGGCCGTGCAGCGTGTGTTGGACACCCAGGCGGCGCCTGCCGCGGCCCCAGAAGCCGCCCGCAGCGTCCGCCGCCTTCGTGGAACCCCTGAATGCCTCTGGATACCCCTGCCGCGCCCGGCCTGACCGCCTCGCTGCGCGCCGCCGCCCTCGCTGCCCGCCAGTTCCTGTCTCTCCACCGCCGTGGCGTCGTCACCACGCTGGCCGTGCTCATGACCGGCTTTGGCGTCACCGCCTTCGGTATCGCGCCGCTGGCCCCTGACGCGGCCGAGCTGCCCCGCCGCACCATCACCGAGGCCGTCGAGCCGGAGAACCTGCTGGCGCAGGTGAGCGCCCTGGCCGAGCTGCCCCTGCAGCTGCGCCGCAGCGAGACCACCCGCCCGAGCGACACGGCCGACACCCTGCTCAAGCGCCTAGGCGTGGCCGATGCCGAGGCCGCACGTTTCCTGCGCACCGACCGCCACGGCCAGCGCGTGCTGGCCGGCCGCGCCGGCAAGATGGTGTCGGCCGAGACCGACGACGACGGCCGCCTGCGTTCGCTGGTGGCCCGCTACCCGGCCGAGGACGACGGCGCCATCACCGGCCCGGCCCGCTTCAACCGCCTGACCATCGAGCGCGCTGCCGACGGCAGCTTCACCACCACGCTGGAAACGGCGCCGCTGGGCCACACCACCCGTCTGGCCGGCGGGGTGATCCGCAGTTCGCTGTTCGCCGCCACCGACGAGGCCGGCATCCCCGATGCCGTGGCCGTGCAGATGGCCGAGATGTTCGCGGCCGAGATCGATTTCCACCGCGAGCTGCGCCGGGGCGACGAATTCAGCGTGGTCTACGAGGCGCTCACCGCCGACGGTGAGCCCATCACCTGGAACCAGGGCACGGGCCGCGTGCTCGCCGCCGAGTTCGTGAACGACGGCGAGGCGCACCAGGCCGTGTGGTTCCAGGGCGCCGACGGCAAGGGCGGCTACTCCGACTTCCGCGGCGAGAGCAAGCGCCGCGCGTTCCTGGCCAGCCCCATGGAGTTCTCGCGCGTGACCTCGGGCTTCGCCATGCGCATGCACCCCATCCACAAGGTGATGCGCGCCCACCTGGGCACCGACTACGGCGCGCCCACGGGCACGCCGGTGCGCACCGTCGGTGACGGAGTCGTCGAGTTCGCCGGTCGGCAGAACGGCTATGGCAACGTGGTGATCGTGCGCCACGCCGGCGGCCGCACCACCCTGTACGCCCACCTCTCCCGCATCGACGTGAAGAAGGGCGCCCGGGTCGACCAGGGCCAGCGCGTGGGCGCCGTGGGGGCCACCGGCTGGGCCACCGGCCCCCACCTGCACTTCGAGGTCCGCGTGAACGGTGTGCACCAGAACCCGGTGAAGATCGCCAAGGCCTCCGAGGCCGTGGTGCTCGATGCCTCGCAGCGCCCGCGTTTCCAGCAGGTGGCGCTGGCGCTGAAGACCCAGCTGGACGTCGCCGACGACCTGCGCGGCGTGGTCGGCCGGGAGTGACCGCCGGCCCCGGCCCGGCGGGCGGGCTGTACATCGGCCTGATGTCGGGCACCTCGCTCGACGGGGTGGACGGCGTGCTGGTGGCCTTCGAGCCCAACGCCGACCATGCGCTGGAGGTGCGCGCCCATGCGCACCGCCCCTTTGCCGCGGAGCTGCGCGCCGAGCTGATGGCGTTGAACGCGCCGGGCGGCACCGACGAGCTGCACCGCGCGGCCCTGGCGGCCAATGCGCTGGCGCGCGTGCAGGCCGAGGTGGTGCAGGCGCTGTGGCCCCCCGGGGCGGCAGCGGGCATCGCCGCCATCGGCTCGCACGGCCAGACCGTGCGCCACCGGCCGCGTGAGTTCGACGGCACGGGCTACACGCTGCAGCTGAACAACCCCGCGCTGCTGGCCGAGCTGACGGGCTGCACGGTGGTGGCCGATTTCCGCCCGCGCGACGTCGCGGCCGGCGGGCAGGGCGCGCCGCTGGTCCCGGCCTTCCATGCCCAGGTGTTCGGCCTGCCCGGCCGGCCTCGCGCGCTGCTGAACCTGGGCGGCATCGCCAACCTGACGCTGCTGCCGGCCGCCGACGACCCGGCAGGCGTGGTGCGCGGTTTCGACTGCGGCCCCGCCAATGCGCTGCTCGACCATTGGGTGCAGCGGCACCGCGGCCAAGCCTTCGACGCCGACGGCGCCTGGGCGGCCACGGGCCAGGTGCAGCCGGCCCTGCTGGCACGGCTGTGCGACGAGCCCTTCCTGCGCCAGCCACCGCCCAAGAGCACCGGCCGCGACCTCTTCCACCCGGGCTGGCTGGATGCCCACCTGGCGCCGCATGCGGGACTGCGCCCCGAGGACGTGCAGGCGACGCTCGCCGAGTTCACGGTGGTGGCCGCCGCGGACGCGCTGCGCTCGCATGCGCCCGGCGTGCCCGAGCTGCTGGTGTGCGGCGGCGGTGCGCTCAATGCGCATCTGATGCGGCGCCTGGCCTTGGCCCTGCCTGGGGTGGCCGTGCGGTCCTCCGCCGAGTCCGGCCTGCCGCCGCTGCAGGTGGAGGCGGCGGCCTTCGCCTGGCTGGCGCGCGCCTGCCTGCGGGGTGAGGCGGGCAACCTGCCTGCCGTCACCGGGGCCCGCGGGCCGCGCACGCTCGGGGCCATCTACCCCGCCTGAACCACCCTTCGGCGGCCCCTGCTGCGGTGCCCTGCTGCGGTGCAGCAAATTGGCACGGCCCGTGCTTGCTCCGGGGCCATGTGCCCCGTGTGGCGCCGGCCCATCCCGCCGGCCGCCGTTCGGGGGTGACGGCCAGGGCGATCCACCGCGCCCGCTCCCCGGAGAACCCCATGCACCCCGCCACTGCCTGCATCCGCCCCGCGCCGCGACGCCGCGGTGTGCCGCGCGCCACCTGGGCCGCCCTTGCGCTGGCCAGTACCTCGATCACCGCCCTGGTGGCCGTGGTGATGCTGGACACCGAGGTGCCGCCGCCCGCGGCCACGCGCACCGCCCAGGTGGCGGGTGCCACGGCGGCGCGTTGAGGGGCTGAGCAGGGGTCTTGGGGCCGCTCAGCTGCGCCGCACGCGCAGCAGCTCGTCGAGCACCAGGCAGATGGCGCCCAGCGTGATGGCGCTGTCGGCCAGATTGAAGCTGGGGAAGGCGCGGCCGGCGTAGTGCAGCTGGATGAAATCGACCACGTAGCCGTGCAGCATGCGGTCGATCACGTTGCCCAGCGCGCCGCCCAGGATCATGGTGACGGCGAAGCAGAACAGGCGCTGCCCGGGGTGCTTCTTGAGCATCCACACGATCAGCGCCGAGGCGCCCAGGCCCAGCGCGATGAAGAACCAGCGCTGCCAGCCGGAGGCGCCCGCCAGGAAGGAGAAGGCCGCCCCGGTGTTGTGCACCCGCACCACGTTGAAGAACGAGGTGACCGTGCGGCTTTCGCCGTACTGGAAATCGCCCAGGATCAGCGTCTTGGTGAACTGGTCCAGCAGGATGACCACCAGGGCCAGGCCCAGCCACAGGGCCAGGCCGGGCGCGCTGCCGGCAGCGGAGGAGCGGCGGGCGGTGGCCATCAGGCGATGCGGCGGGTTTCGCCCGCGCCATGCAGGTTGGTGTCGCAGCGGCCGCACAGCGTGGGGTGGGCCGGGTTCGTGCCCACGTCGTCGCGGTAGTGCCAGCAGCGCTCGCACTTGGGCGCCGTGGCCGGGCTCACCTGCACGGCCAGCGCATCACCTTCCGCCACGGTGGCGGC
Organism: Burkholderiales bacterium; assembly: GCA_016213265.1. Classification (GTDB taxonomy): domain Bacteria; phylum Pseudomonadota; class Gammaproteobacteria; order Burkholderiales; family Burkholderiaceae_C; genus Ideonella. The sequence continues at coordinate 4,948 of JACRBA010000146.1, forward strand.
GGAGGTGATGGTGACGAAGCGCAGGTCCTCGCCCAGGCTGCGCAACAGGGCCGCGTCTTCCGGCGGGCAGGTCAGCGTGAGCGTGGCCTGCAGCGAGGCGCCCACCGCGCCGGTGGCCCGCACCGCCTCGATCTCCTTGTTGGCCAGCTCGCGGATGGCGCGGATGCGGCCCCAGCGGGCGAGCAGCTCGGCGTCGGGCGCGGGCAGCGGCCAGTACGTCTCGGTGAAGATGGTCTGGCGCGAGGCCGTGCCGTGGGCGAACACCTGCCAGGCCTCCTCGGCCGTGAAGCTGAGGAAGGGCGCCATCCAGCGCAGCATGGCCTGGGTGATGTGCCACAGGGCGGTCTGCGCGCTGCGCCGCGCCAGGCTCTTGGGCGCGGTCGTGTAGAGCCGGTCCTTCAGCACGTCCAGGTAGAACGCGCCCAGGTCTTCCGAGCAGTACACCTGCAACTTGGCCACCACCGGGTGGAACTCGTAGGCCGTGAAGTGCTTGAGGATGTCGGCCTGCAGCTCGGCACAGCGCGCCAGGGCGTAGCGGTCGATCTCCAGCAGCTCGTCGCCGGCCACGGCATCGGCCACGGGGTCGAAGTCGCTCACGTTGGCCAGCAGGAAGCGCAGCGTGTTGCGGATGCGGCGGTAGGCGTCCACCACGCGGGCGAGGATCTTGTCGTCGCCGGCGATGTCGCCGGAGTAGTCGCTGGCGGCCACCCACAGGCGGATGATCTCGGCGCCCAGCTTCTGGCTCACGGCCTGCGGGTCGATGCCGTTGCCCAGCGACTTGCTCATCTTGCGGCCCTGGCTGTCCACGGTGAAGCCGTGGGTGAGCAGGCCGCGGTAGGGCGCGGCCTGGCGCGTTCCCACCGCCGCCAGCAGCGAGGAGTGGAACCAGC